>DASWDA010000032.1:0-14587 GCA_036395695.1 Gemmatimonadales bacterium | reverse complement strand
TTTCTATACATCCAAGCCGCAAAGCTCGCTGAAACATATGTATCTGAGAGACGCTGCGAAGCTCAGGCCCGATCGTTGACGGTCAAAGTCACGGCTCGAGGCGCTGAGCGGTGGAAACAGGGACACCCCTGGATCTATCGGAGCGACGTCGCTGAAGAACCCGACAAGCAACCCGGCATCGTCCCCGTCACCGACCGCAAAGGCAAGTTCCTCGGCCAGGCGCTCTACTCGCCGAAGTCCGAGATCCGGCTGCGCCTGCTCACCCGCGGCAAAGAGCCCATCGATTCGACCTGGTGGACGGAGCGCATTGCCGCCGCCGCCCGGCGCCGCAACGGCATCGGCGCGAGCGCCTGGCGCGTCGTGCACGCCGAAGGTGACGGCCTGCCCTCGCTCATCATCGACCGCTACGGGCCGTGGATCGTCGTGCAGCTGTTGTCGGCGGGGCTCGAGACCGCGCGCGACGACGTCGTTGCGGGAATCACCGCCGCCCTCGCTCCGGAAGGGATTCTGTTTCGCAACGACGCCGGGGTGCGGCGCCACGAGGGCTTGGCTTCGGAGGTTGTGCTCGCCCAGGGGGAGGTTCCCGAGGTTGTCGAGGTTATCGAGGATGGTGTGAAGTATCTCGCCGCGCCGTGGTCCGGGCAGAAAACCGGCGCGTTTCTCGATCAACGCGAGAACCGATCGCTCGTCGGACAGCACACCCGTGCCGGCGGCCGCGCACTCGACCTCTTCACATACCACGGCTCATTCGCACTCCACCTCGCTCGCCATGCGAAAGAGGTGCTGGCGATAGACCAAAGCACCGAGGCGCTGGCGCGCGGCGCCGAGAATGCGCGACTCAATGCGATCGGGAACATCGAGTGGCGGGAAGCCAACGCGTTCGATCTGTTGCGGGAGCTCGAGCGCCGGCGCGAACAGTTCGACACGATCGCGCTCGATCCACCAGCCTTCGCCAAAACGAAGGCAAGCGTCGAGCGCGCCGTCGCCGGCTACAAAGAAGTCAATCTCCGGGCCATGAAGATCCTGGCGCCGGGCGGTGTGCTGTTCACGTCGTCATGCTCCTACCACGTGAGCCGCGACATCTTCAACGCGATGCTGGCCGATGCCGCGCGAGACTCGGGCCGCCGCATCCAGTTCCTTGCGGCGACCGGGGCGGCATCGGATCACCCCGAGCTCCTGAACGTCCCTGAGACCGGCTATTTGAAGGGCGTGCTGCTGCGTGCCGTAGTCTAGGGGCGCAGTTTCAGAATCCAATCCGCGATGGCGTTCACCAGCTCGGGCACGATCGGCACGGCGGGGTCCTGGTAGGTCGGCATCTGGCCTTGCAGCGTCGTAGCCGTCGTCTGCTTCAGCACATGATTGGCCTCCGGAATCACCACCAGCTGCGCGTCGGCCTTGCCGCCATGCAGCCGGTCGGCGTCGGCGACGGTCACCTGCAGATCCTGGCCGCCCTGCACGATCAGCACTGGCTGCCGCACCGCGCGGATCGCCGCTGGCGGGTCGAATGTCGCCAGCGACTTCATGAAGTGCTGGTTTATCGGAACGAACAGCACCGCCAGCGTGGGCGGCACATCCGGCGGCGTCTCGCCGCGAAGATACTGCGCCATCGCGGTGTCGTAGCGGACCAGCGTGGCGCTATCGAACTGGCGCGCCAGCTGTTCGCGCATCACCACCCCGAGCGGCCGACCCAATCCCGACACACTGATGACGCCGCTCACGGGCGGCCCCGCGCGCCCCGCAATCAGGGCGAGCGCCGAGCCCTCGCTGTGCCCGAGCAACACCACGCGTGAGAACCGCGCCTCGCGCGCCAACGATTCGGCTGCGGCACGAGCGTCCGCGGCAAAGTCTTCCAGCGTCAGCTGCGTGATATCGACCGTGCCCTTGGTGGCCGGCAGCACGCGCTTGTCATAGCGCAGCGTCGCGATGCCCCGCTCCGCCAGGCGCCACGCCAGCTGCGCATAGGAATTCGGCCGGATTCCCATCAGCGAATTGCCGTTGCGATCGGTGGGGCCCGAGCCCGCGATGATCACGACGACGGGCACCTTCCCCGCCGCGGCCCGCGGCACGGTGAGCGTGCCGCCCAGCTCCAGCGCCCCGCTGTGGATCGTGTACGGCGACTCCACCGCAACGGCTGGCGCCGTGGTGTCGGCATGCTGTAGCGTCAGTGCGACGAGGATACTGGTGTAGAGTGCGATCATAGAATTGGTAGGGGCGCAGCATGCTGCGCCCCTACTCCTATTCTGATTGTTCCCGTTTCCAGAGGATGTAGGACTGGACGACTGGAATCACGGCCACGATGAGGATCGCCGCGATCAGCAGAGGCAGGAACGCGCCCTGCGGCAGAAAGACGGACGCTGCGAGGACGAAGCCGCCGACGACCATGAGCCACCCACCGGTGCGGTGCGTCTTCCGCCACACGGTGTCGCTCGAGAGCGTCCATGGCGTGCGAATCCCGACGAACCAGTTGGGCTCGACGCGCGTGAGGTAGTTGCCGAGCACGATGAACAGCAAGCCGGCGCCGATGGGCATGAACCGGTCCACCTTCACGGGATAGCCGAGACCGGTGGCGACGATCATCCCATGGCCGATCAAAATGAAGAGGATGACGGCATTCGCGATCAGCCAGTACGTGTCGATGAACTTGGCGTAGTTCGCCCGCCGCGGGTCCAGTTTGGGCAGCACGTTGAACAATCCCGTCAACGCGATGATGACGAGCGGCATGATCAAGACCGCCGTGGCGCGGCTGGAAAACCCGTCCGCCGTGCCGCCCACATTCCAGTGCGTCGCGATCGTGGGCGGGAGCTGTGGGTAGGCCCAGATCGAGACCACCACAGCCACGGCGGCAATCACAAGACCAAACCAGCGCCTACGCATGCTTTTCTCCTTCCCCACCGAAGCGGGTCATGAAGTAGCGCACGACCTCCTGAAACACGGTCGTATTGAGCCGGTAGCGGATGAACTGTCCTTCGCGCTCGGCAGCAACCAGGTCGGCCGCCTTCAGCACGCCGAGGTGGTGCGACACTGACGCGAAGGCGATCGGGAACTGCTCGGCGATTTCCCCCGCTGTCCGATCCTTCTCGGTCAGCAGCTCGAGGATCTTGCGCCGCGTGGGGTCGGCCAGCGCCCGAAAAAGTGAGTCGTCCATTGGGCGAGATATTTATACAATTGTCTAAATATTGCAAGTAGGGGCGCAGCATGCTGCGCCCGTCCTGACCCCCCGTTTGACTAAATCAGCCTCTAGCACAAGCTTGCACACCATGTCCGTGCCGGACAAAGCCCTGGATCGGTCCCGCGCCGTGCGTCGCGTGCTCGCGGGATTGCTCGTTGCGAACATCGCCGTGCTCGTCGCCAAAGCCGCCATTGGCATGCTGACAGGCTCGCTCGCCGTGCTCGGCGACGCCGCGCATTCATCGGTCGACGCCGCGTACAACGTCCTTGGGCTCGTCGTCGTCCGCGTTGCCGCACGCGAACCCGACGACGACCACCCCTACGGCCACGGCAAGTTCGAAACACTGGGCGCGCTGGCGATTGTGGTCTTCCTGTCAGTCACCTGCTTCGAGCTGATGCGTAGCGCCATCAGTCACTTGTTGTCGGGTGGCCACGCGGTCCAGGTCGGCAACCTCGGCGTCACGCTGCTCCTCGCGACGCTCCTGACCAACATTTTCGTCGCCTGGTACGAGAACGCCCGAGGGCACGAGCTGTCGAGCGAGCTGCTCATCGCGGACGCCGCCCACACGCGCACCGATGTCTTCATCACGATCGGCGTGCTGATCGGCGTGCTCTTGTCGCGGCGCGGCGCGGCGTGGGTTGATCCGGCCATCGCCATCGTGATCGCGCTCCTGATCGTGCGCGTGGCTTACCAGATTCTCTCGCGCGCGGTGCCCGTGCTCGTGGACGAGCGCGCGATCCCCGCACCCACAATTCGGCAAACGGCGCAGGCCGTCGCCGGCGTGAAAGACGCCTACGGCATCCGTTCACGTGGCGGCAACGCGGGTGTGCGCTACGCCGAAGTCACGATCGCGGTCGACTCCGCCGCGAATGTTGCCGATGCGCATGCCATCGCCGACGCGGTCGAAGCGCGGCTCAAGAACGACCTGGAGCTGGAAGAAGTGACGGTGCACGTCGAGCCATGCTGACCTCGGTCCCGTTCGAGCGCGCGAGCAAGGCGATGATGCCCGTCCGACGGGCACCGCGCTCCCTCAAGCAGGAGTATCAGGAGTTCATTCTCCAGCGGCTCGAGGAGTACAAGAACACGGTCCCGCGCGCCGACCTGCTCAAGATCGGCGACGAGGCGGTGCGTGAGCTGCAGACGAGTGCCCAGGACCAGTATCTCCTCACCGAGGTGCTGCTGCTCGAGCATGTCGACCGCATCATCGCCCGCCGGCTGCGCCTACCCTCGTTCCCCCGCTGGCGCCAAAAGCATCGCGCGCTGCGGGAAGCGCAGCGCGAGCCGACGCATTGGGGATTCGATCGCGGACATCCGATTGTGCCATGGGCGGAGCGGCTCGAGCCTGGTGACATCGTCGTCGTCCTCGGCGCGGCAGCCCTGGGCGAGGCGCTGTTTCTCGCCGCACATGACGCCGAGGTCTTCTTGCTCGATCAGGATCTGGGCGCGGTGGAGGCGGCGGAGGGCCGCGCGGTGAACGAGCAGCTCGCCGGTGCGTTTCAGGCCCTCGTCATCAATTTCGGAAGCTGGTTCCCCGACCTCGCTCCCTCGTTGGTGGCGATTGCCGCGGCGAGCCTGAGTCAGCTGCGTACCAAACAGCGGGCGTCGCTGATTGCCGATCTCCAAGTGCGCACGCCGTCCGGCGGGGTGCACGTGATCCTGCCGCCTGCTGCCGAGAACCGCGAAGTCATCCCACTGGGCCCAGAGACTCTGCAGGCGCTCTACCGGGGATGGCAGGTTCAGCGAGCGGGGACGCACCGGTCGAAGCGTTCTGGGTTCACGGCCATCAAGCCACCGCGTCAGCTCGACACGGCGCAGCCTTCGTTGAACGTGTCTGACTGACTCTCACGCTTCCCATCAAAACTGTAACGCGTTGGTATGTAGATAGATAACATGGTGACATGGCGGCAAGAGTTTTGCCTCGCCTCATGGGCATGACAACCCTTCCTCTCGTACTCGACGATGAACCGATGGGGATTATTCTGCGGGCCGGCCAGCAGATTCTGCGGCCCGCCAAGATCTGGGCATACTGCTGGTTCCTCGATGAAGGCGAGGATGGCGACCATACCCATCGCCACCTCCCCGTGGATCCCAAGATCTAGCCTGCTTGGCTTCGCGCACGTAAAACTGATGGTGTGAACCTCGGTCTGTCTGGCCGCGTCGCCCTCGTATGCGGCGGGACCCGCGGCATCGGCCGCGCGGTCGCGACCACGCTCGAGCAAGAAGGGGCGCAGGTCGCGATCAACGGCCGCAAGAATGCGCCGTTTCCGGCCGACGTCTCAGTCCCCGAGCAAGCGACGGCCCTCGTGCAACGGGTCGCCGAGAAGTTCGGGCGTCTCGATATCCTGTTCTGCAATGCCGGTGGCCCTCCCGCCGCGCCGTTCAAGGATCAACCCGCCGACGCCTGGCAGAAAGCGATCGAGCTCAACTTGCTGTCGACGATCCACCTCGCCCGCGCCGCCGTGCCGATCATGACCAGGGCAAAGTGGGGCCGGATCATCTGTCTCGCGTCGGTGGCCGCCTTGCAGCCGCTGCCGGGGCTCATCCTCTCCTCCACGGCGCGGGCCGGCGTGCTCGGTTTCGCCAAAGCGCTGTCGGACGAAGTCGCGATGGATGGGATCACGGTCAACAGCATCTGCCCGGGTTTCATTGCGACCGAGCGAATCGAGGAGCTCACCAGGGCTCGCCCCGAGATGATGAAGGAACGATTGGCGGAAATCCCCATGCACCGGGTCGGCACACCGCACGAACTGGCTGCCGCGGTAGCGTTTCTTGCGTCTGAAGGGGCCAGATATATTACCGGCGCAGTGCTCCAGGTGGATGGCGGCTTTACGCGCTCGATCTCCTGAGGTTCGCCTTTTCCCAAGTCGCTAGTCCCGAATCCCTAAGCCCGAGCCCATGCAAGCGATTGTCAAGGAAAAACGCGCGCCCGGTTTGACCGTGAAGTCGGTGCCCAAGCCGGCTCCCGGCCCGGGCGAAGTGCTCATCGCGGTCCGCCATGCGGGGGTGTGCGGGACCGACCTGCACATCGCCGACTGGAATCCCTGGGCACAGGGGCGCATCAAACCGCCGATCGTCGTCGGTCACGAATTCGCCGGAGAGATCGAATCGGTCGGTGACGGCGTGACGGGGCTTCGCGCAGGCCACCTCGTCACCGCCGAAGGCCACATCGTCTGCGGGCACTGTCTCCAGTGCCGCACCGGGAACAGCCACATCTGCCAGAACACGCGCATCATTGGCGTCGATCGCGACGGCGCGTTCGCGGAATACATCACGATGCCCGCGACCAATGTGCTGACCCTCGATGGGGGAACCATCCCGACCGAGGTCGGCGCGATCATGGATCCGATGGGCAATGCGTTCCACACGGTGCTGACCGGGGGAGCGGAGATTCCCGGCAGTACCGTCTTCATTGTGGGGTGCGGGCCGATCGGTTGTTTTGCGGTCGGCATCGCGCGCGCGGCCGGCGCGACGAAGGTCATCGCCTCCGACGTGAATCCCAAGCGTCTCGCGCTCGCCGCCACAATGGGCGCGCACGTCACGATCAATGCTAAGACGGATGACGTCGTGAAGACGGTCCTCGCGGAAACGGGCGGCGAAGGTGCGGATGTGGTGTGCGAGATGTCGGGCGTGCCGTCGGCGTTGCACCAGGCGTTCGCGGCCGTGCGGATGGGCGGTCGCGTGCAGCTGCTCGGGATCCCGGACGGCGAAGTGCCGATGGACCTGGCCACTGAGATCATCTTCAAGGGGATCACGGTCTACGGCGTCATTGGCCGCAAGATGTACCAGACCTGGCACCAGATGCGCCGCTTTCTCATTGGCGGCCAGTTCGACCCCCGCCCCGTCATCACGCACACCTTCCCACTCGCCAAAATCGACGACGCGCTCGCCGCCATTCGCTCCGGAGACGCGGGCAAGGTCATTCTGGAGATCGCATGAGCTTCATCGCGCAGCTGCAGGACGAGCTCGCCGGATTCAAGAAAGAAGGCGTCTACAAGCGACTCAACTACATCGACTCCCCACAGGACCGCCGAGTCAAGATGGAAGGACGCGGCGAAGTCGTGATCCTGTCCTCGAACAATTACCTCGGCCTGTGTGACGTCCCCGAGGTCGTGCAGGCGGGCAAGGCGGCGCTCGATCATTGGGGCGCGGGCACGGCATCGGTGCGGTTCATCTGCGGCACTTTCACCGTCCATCGCGAGCTCGAGCAGGCGCTCGCGAGATTCGTCGGCTGCGAATCGTCACTCACCTACGTCAGCTGCTGGAACGCGAACGAGGGCCTTTGCGCGACGGTCCTCGGCGAGTCCGACTGGGTGATCTCCGATCAGCTGAACCACGCCTCGATCATCGACTCGATTCGCCTCGCCAAGGCGATCACCAAGTGCCAGACGGCGGTCTACAAGCATTCCGACATGGCCGATCTGGAGCAAAAGCTCCGCGCCGCAGGAAACGCGCGGCGCAAACTGATCTTCACCGACGGCATCTTCTCGATGGAAGGAGACATCGCGAAGCTTCCCGACCTCGCCGCGCTGGCGCGGAAGTATGACGCGGTGCTGGCCGTCGACGACTCGCACGCGACCGGCGTCCTGGGGAAAGGCGGCCGGGGCACCGCCGAGCACTATGGCATGCTGGGCGAAGTCGATATCATTACGTCGACGCTGGGGAAGGCGCTGGGCGGCGCGGCCGGCGGCTTTACGGCCGGCGCGCTCGCCCTCACCGATTATCTCACGCAGCGCTCTCGGCCCCAGCTCTTCAGCAATGCGCTCCCGCCGACAGTCGCCGCCAGCGCGCTCGCCTCCGTGCGCTACGTCGACGCCCATCCCGAGCTCGTCAGCCGGCTGCATCAGAACGCCCGCTACTTCCGCGAGCAGCTCCTGGCGCTCGGCTTCAAACCGGTGCCGGGCGAGACGCCCATCGTACCGGTGATCCTGGGCGAGACGGCGCAGGCGATTCGTATGAGCGAGCTGCTCCTCGACGAGGGCGTGTTCGTGACTGGGTTTGGATATCCTGTTGTGCCGCAAGGACATGCGCGCGTGCGCTGCCAGCTCTCCGCCGCGCATTCGCCGGACGACCTCGATTTCGCGCTCCGCGCTTTCAAGAAGGTGGGTTCAACACTGGGGCTCATCTAATGACACCGTTCCTGCTGCTTGCGTTGTTACAAACCGCCGAACCGCCCATCCGCCCATCCGCCGCTGTTGGTTTCGAACCGGGCACCGATTCGCTGCTCGCCGATTGGAAACAAGTCTCGGGCTACCTGAACACCCTGGCGCAGCAGAGCCCGTATGTGCGCGTCGACACTCTGGGTCGTACGACCGAAGGCCGGCCGTTTGTGCTGGTGACGATCACTGGGCCCGCCAACCAGAGCCGCCTGGCCGACATCAAGCGCGGGCAAGCCCTGCTCGCCGATCCTCGCCGGCTGACAGCGGCGGAGCTCGAGGATCTGCGTGCGAAGCAGCCGGCCGTCATTCTGATCAGCAACAACATCCATTCCACCGAAGTCGCGTCGAGCCAGATGGGGATGACGCTCGCCTATCGCCTGGCGACCGATCCCGAATGGCGGCGGCTGCTGGACTCGGTGGTGGTCCTGATGATTCCGTCGATGAATCCCGACGGCCTCGACACAGTGGTGAGCTGGTACCGCCGCTACAAGGGAACGCGGTATGAAGGCGGACCCCTGCCCTGGCTCTACCACAAGTACATCGGTCATGACAACAACCGCGACTGGTTCATGCTGACGCAAGTCGAGACACGACTGGTCACGCGCATGCTGTACAAGGAATGGTTTCCCGAAATCGTCTACGACGTGCACCAGATGGGTTCCAACGGCGTGCGGCTCTTCGTCCCGCCGTTCCAGGATCCCGTCAACCCCAATCTCGATCCCGCGCTGGTGGAAGCGATGAGCCTCGTCGGGACGCAAATGGCGGCGGCGTTGTACGACGCTGGCATGACGGGCGTCGCGCACCAGCAGACGTACGACCTGTGGTGGCACGGTGGCTTCCGCTCCACACCCACTCGGCACAACATGGTCGGCATTCTCACAGAGGCGGCGAGCACCAAGCTCGGCTCACCGATCACACTCTCGCTCGACTCGATTCGCCAACCGGGCCGCGGCGTCAACTATGCAGCGCCCTGGCCGGGCGGCACGTGGCATCTCGGCGACATTGTGCGCTACGAGCTGATTACGTCTCAGGCGCTGGTGCGCCTCGCCGCGCGCGACCGCATCAACGTGATCGACCGCTTCGTCAGTGTCGGGCAGCGCGCGATCGAAGCTGGGCTTGCCGGCAATCCCTTCGCCTATGTGCTCCCTCCGCAGTCGGATCAGCGAGATCCTGAGGCCTGGTCGGCACTGGCGAACGTCCTCGCCGCCGGCGGTGTGGACGTGTGGCGCGCCGCAGAGTCATTCACGGCCGACGGCCAGACCTACGCAGCCGGCTCGCTCGTCGTACCGATGGGTCAGCCCTATCGCGCGCACGCGAAGGATCTGCTCGAAGCGCAGCACTACACGCCGGTCGCCGATCGCCCGCCGTACGACGTCGCCGGCTGGACGTTGCCCTTTACGATGGGCGTGCGCGCCGACGTCGTGAACACGCCGTTCAAGGCAAATCTGGTGAAGGTCGACAGCGTCACCCCCACGCCCGGCCGAATCGAGGGAAGCGGCGAGATCTTTTTCCTGAAGAACCGCACCAACGCCGAATCGCGGGCGGTCGCGGCGCTGCTGGCAGCTGGGCAGACGGTGACCGTCGTGGGCGACAGTCTCATGGTGCGCGGCCCACGCGCGCGCGCCATCCTCGCGGAGCACGCCGCGCGGCACGGCTTCACGGTGACCGCTGTGCGAACCGCGCCGGCCGCCGGGTCGGGTGTCACACACCAGCGGTTACCGCGCATTGGACTGTATCAGCCGTGGACCGGCAACATCGATGAGGGGTGGACGCGCTGGTTATTCGAGCAGTATGGCATCAGCTACACGACACTACACGACGCCGATGTCAGAAAAGGAGGGTTACGCCTGCGATTTGATGTGATCGTACTGCCGGATGCGGATGGATCTTCGATCCTGCGTGGGGTCGACTCGACTCGCATTCCATTACAGTACGCCGGGGGAATGGGTGAGGCGGGTGCCGACGCTGTTTCGGAGTTTGTTCGGGGTGGGGGGACACTCGTTTGCCTTGATGGTTCAAGTAATTTCGCGATTACACGCCTTAACCTCCCCGTGGTCAACGTTCTAGCAGGTGAGGCATCAGGCCCACAAGTTTTGCGATTTTACGCCCCAGGCTCTATTTTCGGTGTGGTTTTGGGGGGGGTGGAGGGGCCGAGGAGCCCGGTTACCCTCGGGGTCTCCGACTCCCTCCAAGTCTACTTCGAGAATAGTGCCGCCTTCACCGTTTCGGCCCCGGCACGGGCCCTGGCGACGTATCCCACGCAGCCGCTGCGATCCGGCTATGCCCGGTTCGAAGAACGGCTCGCCGGGAAGGCGGCGCTGGTGGAGGCACCGGTAGGCAGCGGACGGGTGATCCTGTTCGGGTTCCGGCCCCAGTTCCGGGGTCAGACACACGGCACCTTCAAGCTGCTCTTTAACGCGGTCCTGTTGGCGGCTCCCTAGGCGGGGCCGTGAGGAGGAGTCCCGATGAGGCGGCTGGTTCATCTCCTGGCGGGCATTGTGAGCGTGGCGGCCCTGACCGCCTCCCCCGCGGCAGCGCAACGGTCTCAGAGCATCGAGTTCGGCGGGTTCGGCTCATACTGGCGCTTTGACCACCTGTACTTCCTGAAGAATTCGTTCGGAGGCGGCGCGCGCATCGCGTACGCCTGGAGCGACCGCCTCTCCATCGAAGTCGCCGGCGCGTATGCGAGCACGGTGGACACCGCCGCCGCACAGAACGTTACGGTGTCGACGGTGAGCGCCAACGTGGTGCTCAATTATCCCATGGGCGACAAGATGACGCTCTTCACCACCGGCGGATTCTCGCGACTCGTCTTCGGCCCCGACCCGCCCTATAGCTTCACCGACAACATGATCAACGGGGGCGTTGGCGCACGCGTGTTCCTGAGCCCGCGCGTGTCGCTGCGGCTGGACGCGCGGGCGATGTACAACAGACAGAATCGCGATCCACTCAACCCCACACCCCGCGGTACATGGACGGGCCAGGTTGAGGGAGACGCGGGCCTGTCGTACTACTTCATTCCGCCCCAGCAGGGCCGCGGCTTCAGCCGGCAGTATCAGTGGTACTGGGGCGCGCAGGGCGGCGCCTTCATTTCCAAGACGAACACGCAGCCCTATGTGTACGACCCGATCGTCGGCGGCCACTGGCTGATCACGGCGCGCCGCACAGCGCTGTACGTCGCGTACGAGCAGGCCATCTTCCTGTCGGACGCACAGGCCGTGATCTTCGACCCGAGCTCCTCGGCCTCGTCGGTCGGCCCGGGCTTCCGCGACGTCACGTTCCACGACATGCGTCGGCTCATGTTCGGCGTGCTCGCCTTTCCGACCCAGAAGATCATCGAGCCGTTCGCCGGTGGTGGGTTTGCATTGATGCAGGTGCTGAACCCGACGGTCGACTGCTCCAGCTGCGCGACGCTGGGCGAGGCCGTCGAAGCCTCGGACCGCGCGCACGATCAGGCCAGCAAGGCATTCTTCTGGCTGATGGGCGGGCTGCAGATCAACTACTCAAGCAAGCTGAACGTCTTTGCGCACTATATGCTGACGTCGAGCGCCTCGAACTTCCTGCTCGAGAGCAACACGCACACGCTGCAGGGTGGCGTTCGGCTCAGCCTGGGGAGCGCGAAGGAAGGGATTACCGAACAGCATTAGCGGGAGACCCAGGGAGAGTCCTTGAGGTAAAACCGCAACGGCCAATCGGCCGCTTGGGTGATGCCGATGCGAGGGCCGGTGACGATGTCACCGGCCTTTGGTTTTGTCCCCTTCACGATTCGCAGCAACCCACGCTGCAACGACACGCCGTTCAACTTGCCCGTGACGCCCAGCGCCTTGCAAAGCCGGGCGGGGCCGGTGCAGAGCGGCTCCTTGCCTCGACGCGCGCGCATCGTGTCGAATCCGGCGATCGGCTCGAGCGCACGGATCAGCACGGCAGCCGGATAGTCAGGCGGCTCGGTCACCGCATTGAGGCACCAATGCATGCCGTAGGTGAAGTAGACGTACGCAGTCCCGGGCGGGCCGTACAGCTGCTCGGTGCGGGCGGTACGCCGGTGGCCGTACGCGTGGCAGGCCGGGTCGTGCGGCCCGACATACGCCTCGACTTCCACGATCCGCCCCGCAGTCTGGCGGCGCCGGCCGCCGACGTCGCTCACCAGGATGTGCCCCAATAGTCCACGCGCGACCTCTTCTGTAGGTCGCGCGTAGAACTTCGGCTGAACCGCCGTGCCTTGCACCGCTACTCGCCTCCTGTGAGGCCGCGTTTCACCTTGGACCAGAAGGATTCTCCCCCCTCAGCCTCGGGTACCTTGGTGGGCTTTGGTGGAAGTGGTGGAGGTGGTGGAGGCGCCGGAGGTTCTGAGTGCTCCGGTGACTGATTATGCACCGGACGCGCGCTGGTGTTCGTGCTCTCGGACGACTCCGACTCGAAGCGACGCGGTCCCCGGCCCCGGCCGCCACGCCCGCCGCGGCGTCCACGCCCGCCACGTTCGCCGCGCTCCCCCCGCTCGCCGCGCTCGCCGTTTTCCGCGCGGCCGCGATCCCGTCCGCCGCGTGCACCTCCACCGCCACGACCGCCGCGACTACCGCGCTCCCCCCGCTCCCCGCGCTCGCCGCGTTCTGGCACCGATCCAACAGGCGTCGAGGAGGTGGGCGCCGGTGACGAGGGCCCCGGCGGCAACACATCGCCGCGGGGTCGGAAGTTGGGATCGACTTCGACGACACCGATCTTCGGGATCTCAGGGGGAGCGCCGCCGGGACGGGCGCCACCGCGCGAGCCGCGCCGGAATCGTGCGCTGCGCATCGGCACTCCACCGGTTGATCCAGGCGTGCTGTAGGGCGGAGGCGGCGCCGAAGAGGTCGGCATTGGAATGTCGTCCTCTTCTTCTATGTCTGGTTTTGGAGCCTCGACCTCCTGTGGCGCTGGCTGTTCTTCCGTGCTCATGCCTACGGCTTGCTTGATCAACCCGAACGCATCGCCGAAAAAGCCGGACTTTGCCGCCGGCGCTTCCGGCTCTTCACTGGGTGCGGGCACAGACTCGGCCGGCGCGGGCTGCTCTTCGCGGTCCTGGCCGCGTCCCCGGCCGCGACCACCCCCCCGGCCCCCCCGGGTACGGGGGCGGGAGGGAGCGGCCGGCTCAGTGGTCTCGCTCATCGCCGCCAGCGTCGGCGACGCCGCCGCGCCTGCGACCTGCGGGCCGAGGGCGATTTCGTACTGCCCGTTGTCGAGCCGGGTCAGGGTGATGAGACCGCGGCGCGCCGCTTCGATGACGAATTTGCTGAACCGCGAGAACCCGGCGTCTTTCTCGTCGAAGTTCGGGTCGATCTCCTGCATCACCTGCTTCAAGCGGTCGGAGCGCATGACGTCGTTGTGCGCAGTCATCTGCTTCACCGCTTCGACAACCAGCTCCCACGGATCGCGCTTCACATATTCGATGTCGCTCGTCTTGGTGAAGCCGGCGAGCTCATTGTAGGAGTAGTACTCGTCGCAGTTCTGTATGAGGAGGTCGCTCGACGACTCGCGGATCCCCACGCCGATCACGTACTTGCCGTACTCCTTCAACTTCAGGACCAGCGAGGAAAAGTCCGAATCTCCCGACAGCAGAATGAACGTCCCGATCTCGGGCCGCGTGAAGACGAGCTCCAGCGCGTCGATCGCGAGCCGGATGTCGGTGGCGTTCTTCTTATTCGCGCCATGCGCGGGCGCGAAGATGAGATCGATGGACGATTCGGAGAGTGGGACGATGTATTGCGGGTAGCGGCGCCAGTCGGCATAGGCGCGCTGCACGGCGACCTTGCCCCGGATGATCTCCGACTGAAGCAGGCGCTTCAGCTCGGTTTGGAGGTCCGAGCGAATCGCCATCGTCACGTTGTCGAAGTCGATCATCAGCGCCGCATTGGGCGCGTGGGCGGGCGGTTCTTTGTGGGGCGGACGTGGTAAATGATTGTGTGCTTGCTGCGGTGTCATAACGAATTCTGTTCCTGCCCTGGGGCCGGACAAGCGGGTAGCACGTCCCTCGAAGCGAGGGACTGTGCGACGCGTGTCTGCTGCGTCGGGCTTTTGGTAGAGGCGTGTTGCGCCGTAGTTAAGGCTGGCTGGTGCGTTGGGGAGGGTCGCCGAGTCATCACGGCGCGCCGGTGCGCGCTACTAGGGCCCATTGCCGAAGTCCGCAGGCGCCGCCTGATGGTCCGACCCCTCGCCGCTTGCACTGCCAGGCGTATGAACGATTCAACATAAACGATTGGCACTTCAGAAGCTAGGGTCTCCCCGGAAG
>DASWDA010000031.1:0-11140 GCA_036395695.1 Gemmatimonadales bacterium | reverse complement strand
TGGTCGCGATCACGACCGCGGCGAACCTCGGCTCGCAACGCGTGCTGATCAAGACCGGCCTCGTCTATGAGCGGGATATCGATCACGAGGGTGTGCCGCACCAGCTGTACCGGTCCACCCCGCAATGAAGTAGGGGCGCAGCATGCTGCGCCCCTACATTTTTCTCCCGCCCCTACATCCTACTGCGCGCCGGTTGCCGCCGTGTTGGCCAGCTCCGTGACGAGCGCCGTCAGCTTTTGCACCTTCGCCTGATCCGTCGACGTCGCGGCGTCCTGGCCGAGCGAGCTGGCCAGCTGCGTCAGCGCATCCCGCCGCGCCGTGCCCTGGCTCTTCTCCGCCTGGTCGAGCGCCTGGCGCACTGCCTTCACGCGCAGGATCGCCAGGCCGTTCGAGCGTTCGAGCTGATCGACATACGCGCGCGCCACCACAAAGCTCGCCGGCCAGGTGATTTTGGGCTGATCCTGCGTGTTGAAATAGTCGAGATGCACGAGCTTCGCGGCCGCGATTTCGTTGCGCGAAATCAGCCCGCTGGGCACCAGCTCGAATACATCGAGCCCCCGCGCGATCTCGGACGAATAGATGTAGCCGTTGTACCAGTACGCCGACCACGTGCCGGCGTCCCCCGGCTTCGTCCCATCGATGGGCCCGCGGTCGAAGAACGCAATCTCCTTGGGATGCGCCGCGTCGGTCCAATCGAAAATCGAGACGCCGCCCTGATACCACGACTGCACCATGATGTCGCGGCCCGGAATCGGAATGAGCGAGCCGTTGTGCGCCACGCAATTCTCGAACGGCGTCTGCGGCGCCAACATCTTGTAATAGCTCTGGAACTTCATCTGGCCGTCCTGCAACGTGAACAACGCATCCGCCCCCCACTCGGGTTTGTCGAACGAGCGGCACTTGGGCTGCCCGCCGCCGCCCCATTCGTCGGAGAACAGCAGCTTGGTGCCGTCGTTGTTGAACGTTGCGGAGTGCCAGTAGGAGAAGTTCGAGTCGGCGACCGCGCCGATGCGGCGCGGATGCGCGGGATCGCGAATGTCGAGCAGCAGCCCGTAGCCGCCGCACGCGCCACCCGCCAGGCCGATCGCCGGATAGACGGTGATGTCGTGGCACTGGTTCGGCCCGGTGCGCACGCGGTTCAAGCCGAACCGGCGATCGAGGATGCCCTGAATGCTGCCGCGCAACGCCTGGCTGTCCGCCGCGGTCGGCGCGCCGGTGCCGCCCCGCACCTTGACGATGCTATCGAGCAGCGGCGCGGTGAACCGCGCGCCCAGCGGCCGCTCCATGCCGAACAACGTGACCACGAAGCCGCCCTGCGCGCGCGCCGAATCGGCCTGGCGCTTCGCCTCGCCGATGTCCTGCTGCTCCTCGCTGTGCGTCGGCGGCGCCGCGAGCGAATCGAAGATGCGGGGCGAGCTGACGATCGCGGCCGTCTGCGGCGCCGCGAGCGGGACCTTGATCACTTCGATCCGGAACAGCGAGCTGTTCGGATTCGAATCGGGCGTCTGCCGCACGCACCCCGCCAACTCGGTCGGCGAGCGCACCGGCGCTGACCCGGAGACGTAGATGTAGACGTTCGCCGCATCGTTCGGATCGATCACGACGGTGTGGGTGTGCGAGCCGCGGCAGGTCTGCACGTTGGCGATGTATTTGGGATTCGCGATGTCACTGATGTCGAAAATGCGGATCCCACGCAGCCGCGCCGTGGAGACCGAGTCGTGCACGCCTTCGCCGGTGCAATCGAGCCGGCCCCCCGTACCTTCGCCGGAGACGAACAGGAGGTTCGTGAACACCGAGACGTCGCTCTGCGAGGCCGGACAGTAGTACGACTTCTTGAGCGTCGGATGCCCGGGTGTCGTGATGTCCCAGAGCTGGTAGCCGTCGTAGTTTCCCTGGATCACGTAGCTCTTGTAGAACGCGAGATCGGAATTGGTCGAGGTGTCGAACGGGGACGGCGACGGATTGTTCGAGACGAGCCGCATGTTCCACTGCGCCTCACCGGCGTCGTACCGTCCGGGCTTCAGCCCCACGCGTGGATCGGGCGAGGGCGCGACGGTGGAATTGTTGCCCGCACTCGAGCCGCCCGACGCGCAGGCGGCAACAGACACGACGGCGACCACGTGCAGCAGCGCTTGAAGCGATTTCATTGACAATCCCTAGTTGGGTGTGGTTGGGGCGAAGAGCAGCGCGGCGAGCATTCGCTGCATGCGCTCGATTTCCGTCGTCTGATCGGCGAAGACGTTGGACGCCATCTTGTAGACCGGGTTCTCCTCGCCGGCGCCCGCGGCGAACAGCTGATTCACCATCGTGATCGCGCCCTCGTGATGCTGGATCATGAGGTGCAAAAACGTCTCATCGAAGGCCGGCCCACGCGCCCGGTCGAGCTGCGCCAATTGCTCGGCCGACAGCATCCCGGGCATCATGTGCGTGGCATCCATCTCCGGCATCATCATGTGATCGGCATCGGGGTGCGGCACCGCTTCGTGCCGGTCCGCGAGCCAGCGCGACAGCAGGGCGATCTCGTCGGTCTGTGCCGCCACGATGCGCTCGCACAGCGTGCGCACCGACGGTCCGGCCTCATGCGACGGCGCCCAGCCGGCGATCAGGATCGCCTGCGCGTGATGGTAGATCATCCCCGACATGAACCGCACGTCCGCCGCTGTGTAGTCTTTGCGACTGTTGTCGGCTGATGGCGCGGGATTCGGGGCTTGAGCGCTGGCCGCGGAGAGACCGACGACGCACGTTGCAAAGAGGAGCGATGGGATGCAGCGTCTCATTGGTCAGATTCTACAGTCTCGCGCGGGAGTCCCGCAACGTCAGGAAGAGGTAAACTTGAGACCCATGAAAATGCGCAGTATGCTGAGCGTACTCGTGTTTCTCATTGCCGCCTGCGGAGGGTCGGACGGCGCGGCGGTGAACGCGGCCCTGGAGGAATACCGCCAGGCCTGGCTGCAGGGCGACACAGCGATGGCGCTGCGCCGGCTCTCGGGCGACGTTCGGTTTCTCTTCCCCGGTACCCCGGACCTGGATAGCGCTGCCGTCCACGCGCTGGTGATCGATGAGATGGCGAAGTACACGATTCCGTCTCTCACATTGACGCGCGCCGACTTCTTCGTCGCCGGCGATCATGCGGTCGACGTGGGGAGGTATGAAGAGATTCAGATGCCGAAGACCGGCGCACCAATCCACGGCAGCGGCCGCTACATGACGGTCTGGCGGCGGGAAGCGGGCGGCTGGCGCATCTGGCGCTTCATGATCAACGAGCTGCCTGCGAAATAAGTGTTATCCTTCGCCCACCTTTCTTCCACTCGGAGTCTCTCAATGCGCGTTGTTTCCCTAGCACTCTGTGCTGGTGCAGTCGCCGTCGCTCTCCCGCACACCGCTCACGCCCAGGTGGCATCCGCGATGGCGGTGAAGTGGGGCCCCGGTCCCGACTTTCTCCCCGCTCACGCACGCCTCGCGGTGCTCCAGGGTGATCCCGGCAAGTCTGGTCCGTTCACGATCCGGCTCCAGCTGCCCAACGGCTACGCCGTGCGCTCGCACTCCCATCCTACCGATGAACAGATCACCGTGCTCGCCGGGACGTTCCTCGTGGGCATGGGCGACACCTTCAACATTCGTCACGCCGAGCGGCTTGCGGCCGGCGGCTTCATGACGGTTCCGGCTGATGCCCATCACTTCGCGACCGCTCGTGGTCCCACGATCTTGCAGATCCACGGCGAGGGTCCGTTTGTCATCACGTACGTCAAAGAGACGGACGACCCACGGCACAAGAAGGCCACACCGTAGGTCGTTCCCGCTTGACGCCGGCTTGATGGTCAGCGCGCAGATCAGGGTGTGTCCTTCACCCTGATCTGCACGCGAACCACTATCAGGAGGTGTCCATGCTGCGCGCTGCGCTCTGCCTCACCCTTCTTGTTATCGCCACCGCGTGCCGCGACGCCGCGCGTCTCACCGCGCCGTCAATGGCCGATCGCCTGGCTCGCGCCGACGCGGTCGTACCGGCCGGCGGTTCCATCCAGGCGGCGATTGACGCCGCCGCGCCGGGCGCCGTCATTCAGGTCAGCCCGGGTACCTATCGCGAAGCACTCACGATCGCGACGCCGCGAATCACCCTCGTCGGACTCGGCGCGGTCGTGATCGAAAACCCCGGCGATGCCGAAGACGGCGTCAGGGTGGGAGACGCGGCCGATGGCTTCACCCTTGCCAACGTCACCGTGCGCGGCTTCGAGGAAAACGGCGTCACACTCGACCACGTAGACGGCTTCCTGCTCTCGAACGTGCGCGCGGAAAACAATGGCGAGTACGGTCTGTTCCCGGTGTTTTCCTCGCATGGCGTGATCGAGCGTTGCGCCGCGAGCGGCCATAGCGACACGGGCATCTACGTCGGCCAGTCTGATCACGTCACCATACGCGGCAATGTCGCCAATGCGAATGTGAACGGCATCGAGATCGAGAACTCTTCGCACGTCGTGGCCGAGGACAACGAGAGCTTCGACAACGTCGCGGGAATCCTGGTCGTGCTGCTGCCCGGTCTCGACGTGAAGGCGTCGGCCACGATCCAGGTCCGCGGCAACCGCGTGCACGACAACAATCATCCGAACTTCGCGGCGCCCGGCGAGATCGAGTCGTTCGTGCCGAGCGGGGCGGGCATTCTGATCGTCGGCACCGACCGCACGACCGTCACGGACAACATCGTGACCGGCAACCAGTTCACCGGTATCGCCGTGGGCAGCACGCTGCTGCTCGGCGCGCTCGCGGGACTGCCCCCCGAGGCGTTTGCCGACATCGAGCCGAATCCGGATGGCGCGCGCATCGCCGGCAATACCGTCACGGGCAACGGCGGCGCCTCACCGATTCCGTTCCTGCCGGCGGTCGACCTGCTGTGGGATGGGTCTGGCGTGGGCAATTGCTGGCACAAGAACACATTTGCCACGAGCGCTCCGGCCGCGCTGCCGGCATGCGCTGAGGATTGAGGCAGTTGTGCGCCCGACGATGGGCTGATATGTAACAGTTCATGTTCGTCGGCCACTACGGCGTAAGCTTCGCGGCGAAGAAGCTGGAGCCGGAGCTCCCGCTCTGGCTCCTCTTCGTCGCCGTGCAGCTCCTCGATGTCTTGTGGGCGCCGTTCGTTCTGCTCGGCATCGAAAAGGTTCGGATCGTTCCCGGGTTCACCGCGACGAATCCGCTCGACCTCTATTACATGCCGTACACGCACGGCCTGGTCGCCGCGCTCGGGTGGTCCGTCGTCGCCGCGCTCGCGTATCGATTCCTGGCGCGTGGCGCGAGCCGGCGAGCGGCGACGATCATTGGGATCGCCGTCTTCTCGCACTGGGTGCTCGACTTTCTGGTGCACGGGCCCGACCTGCCGCTGTACGACAACACGGCGAAGGTCGGACTCGGCCTCTGGAACCTGCCGGCGCTTGCCTTGGGTCTCGAGGCCGCGTCGCTGTTTGGCGGGATGTGGCTCTACTTGAGGCTGGGTCCCGTGCGCCGGACAGCGTTCCTCGTGTTCGGCGTGATCATGCTCGCGATCCAGGTCTACGTGTTCTTTGGGCCGCCGCCCGCGTCCGCGAATGCCGCGGCGGCGACAGCGATCGTGGCGTACGCCCTCTTCGCATTCATTATTCGCGTGCTCGAGCGCAAGACGCCCGCGCATGCCTAAGCTCGCCCGGGCCTTCCGGGAGTGCGATATTGAACTCGTTCCGATGGGAACCCCATCCGCGTAACGGAGACCGTCATGCGCGCCCTACGTTCGCCATACCTGATTGCGCCTCTCCTTGTCATCATCGGCTGCGGGAAGGGATCGAAGAGTGCCCCCCCTCCCGGCGCCGCACCAGCGGCGCCGCCGGCGATGCCGACTGCCCCGACCGAATACACCGTGATCATCAAGAGCACTTGGACGAAGGCGACGCACCCCTTCGAGTATCCCTCAGGTGCGCATTTCTCCGGCATGATCGGCGCGTCGCATAACGCGAAATACTCGATCTTCGCGGTGGGCCGCCGGCCCACGCCGGGGCTCGAGCGGCTGTCCGAGGAAGGGAAGCACTCGCCGCTCGACACCGAGATCAGGACCGCGATCGATCAGGGCAACGCGCTCATGCTGTTCGAGTCGGGCGGTCTCAAGAACTGGAAGGACTCGATGGTCGCGACGGTGCGGGTCGATCCGGCGCACCCGCTCGTCTCTGTCGTCAACATGGTGGCGCCGAGTCCCGACTGGTTCACGGGCGCGTCGAGCGTGAACCTGATCGAGAATGGCACGTGGGTCGCGCGGCGCACCCTGACGCTCCCCGCCTACGACTCGGGCGGCGACGACGGCAAGACCTACAAGGCGCCGGATCGCGATACCAATCCGAAGAAGCCTACCACCCGGGCCGCGACGCGCCACTTCGTCGTCAACGGCCGGGTGAAGCCGGTCGCGACGGTGACCTTTGTCAGGAAATAGTCTTTAGAGGCTCCCCAGGAATCTGAGCAGGGCTGTCCGCTCGAAACTGCCGAGCCGCAGAAAGCGATTGCGCGCGGCGAGTCCCTCGCCGCCGTGCAGGTCGATCGCCTGACTGATCGTTGCCGCGCGGCCGTCATGCAGAAACGCCGTCTGAAACCGCAGGCCCATGAGCGGCTCGGTCCGGAACTCCGACGGCAGCGCCTGACCGAGGCAGATGTCGGCCAGATCGGGCCCCATGTCGTGCAACAGGAGATCGGTGTACGCCGGCACGAAGCGGAATCGCAGCGCCGGGATCGGGTTGGCGCCCGTCACGAGCACCGGCGTGTGGCACGACGCGCAGCCGATCCTGCTGAACAGCACGGCGCCATGGGCCGAGACAAAACCGAGTGGCGCGCGCGGCGGCGGCGCGAGGAAGCGCACGAATGCATCCAGGGCGGCGAGCTGCGCCGCGCTGATTTCCGGCTCTGGCAGCGGATCCATGCCGGGTGGGAACGGCTCGCCGGCGATCGTCTGCTCGACCTGAAAGCCGGGATTCGTCACGCCCATCTCCATCACGGACGCCTCGGCATTGAACTCGCGCAGCGTCGCGGCCTGCGCTTTGCGCCCGAAGCGTCCCAGGCGGCCGTCGGCCGTGCGGTTCGGCCGTCCCGAAATCCCGTCGCCGTTCGTGTCGAACGGATCGGCGCGGGCGAGAATCTCGGCATCGGGCACCGCGTCGAGCAGCCCGAAGCCGAAGAGATCTGGTGTCGTGCGGTGACCGGAATCGGTCGCGGCGGCCGGGATCGGTTCCGCCGTGAGGTTCGTGTACGCGCGATAAGCGGGCGTGAGCTGCTTCTGAATCACCTGGCCGCCGACCGCCGCAAGCGCGTCGCACGACGCCGTGCCGCCATGGAACGCGGTGGCGTGGAGCTCGACGTCTTCGCCGGCTTCCCCTTCATCATTACTGCCGCTGCCGCCGACAACCGGTTGCTCGTGGCAGGAGGCGCAGCTGACCGCGTTGAACAGTGGGCCGAGGCCGGTCTCGGGCGTGAAGACGGTCTGGAACTCCGCGCGACCGGCGTCGAATTGGCGGCGCTGGGCCATGGTGAGCCTGGTGAGCGGCGTCCCCAACGACGCAGGGACAATCCTGAACTCGGGCGCGGGAATCGCCGGGGCAGGCGGGGTGGTCGCACCGGTCGGTACACTATTATCGCAGGCCGCGATGCCGATGAGCGTCGCGAATAGGAGCGTGCTGCGGCTCGTGGGATGCATACGGCCCTCCGGGAAACGGACGCGAGGGCGCAGGCGACGATAGTGGGGCACGCAAATCCCGCGCGGGTCATATGGGCTTTGTTCGGGATTTGATTTCTGCTCGCCGAGCCGGTGAAACATCAACCTGAAGGAGGAATCGAGTGGTATTTGCGGCACTCTGTCTTGCGTTGATTCAAGGACCGCCGCCCGAGACGACGCCCACCATCGTCACGGCGCACAAGTGGGTCGTGCGGCTGGGCGCGGAGCTAGGCGACTCGATCTGGCCTGGCTTTCGTCCCGACACGATTCCGGTGCTCTATGTCGTGCGCGGGCAGGGGACGCTGGTGCTCGGGTGGCGCGGCAGGCTGCCGGAAGGGTTCCTGCCGATCGCCGGCCTCGAGGGCAGCGGCTGGCAGGCGGCGGCGGACCGTGGCGCGGCGAGCACCGGCACCGAGCTGGCCGGGCGTGCCACGGCGCAGGTCGTCGTCAGCGACTCGCAAGGCGTTGCCTCGCTGATTGGCCTGACGACGCACGAGGCGTTCCACGTCTTCGAAGCGGCGGCGAAAAAGGCGGACCGGCGATTTGGCCGGGGTGAGAACGCGTTTCTCGTGACGAGCTATCCCGTCTTCGATCCGCAGAATGAAGCGGGAATGGCGCTCGAGGGACGGATCCTGGCGGCCGCCGACCAGGCCGACGCCAAAGCGCGCCGCCGCGCACTCGCCCGGCAGTTCCTCGCGGTGCGCGAGTCGCGCCACCGCGCGCTCGGCGCCGAGCTGGCCGAGTTCGAGCAGCTGGCGGAGCTGAATGAGGGGCTCGCGGAGTACACCCTGGTCCGCTCGGTGCAGCTCGCCGCGCGGCTGCGGGATTTCCCCGACCGCGTCGGTGCGGTGCGCATCCAGCAGAACAAGCTCTCCGGGCTCCACACACTCACCGGAAACCCGACGCTGTCGATCCGGTTGCGCTACTACTACACCGGTCCCGCGCTCGGGCTGTTGCTCGATGTCCTCGAGGGGCCGGCATGGAAGAGGCGGCTGGTCAACGAGAACCTCACGCTCGAGGACGTTCTCGCCGATGCGGCAGGTTACCGATCCCAGGAGGTCGCGCTGCGCCGCCAGGCGGAGTCGACGTTCGTCATGGGCAAGCTGCGCGATGCGGCGGACTCGGGGGTGGCCGGGCTGCGCGCATTCCGGCGCGCGCAGGTGGACAGCGTCCTCAACGCCCCCGGGGTGCAGCTCGTCGTCAGCGTGGAGGGCCGCTACCTCGGCCTGTGCGGGATCGATCCACAGAATCTGCTCCAGGTCGAGCCCGGCGTGCTGCTGCACACGCGCTGGCTGAAGGCCTGCGCGGGGGATTTCCAGGCGACGTTCAACACGCCGGTGGTGCAGGACCGGAACGGCCAGGTGCTCCGCGCGGTGGTCGGCGCCGACTCGACCGTGAAGGTCACGAGCGGCGCCCAGGGCGATGTGCAGATCGAATCACCGCTCGTATCGCTCCATGCGGACAAGGCCGAGGTCTCTCGCGACGGGAGGGTGTTGACGGTTAGGATCAAGCCTTAGTGGCCTCTCCCTACGATGACATCCCTGATTTCGGACTGCTGTACGATCACGTGCCGCTCTATCTGGAGCGGCAGGATGTCGACTTCTACGTCGCAGAAGCCAGGGCCTCCGGCGGCCCCGTGCTCGAGGTGGGCTGCGGCACCGGCCGCATTCTGCTGCCGACCGCGCGCGCCGGCTGCACAATCACCGGGATCGACAGCTCGGCGCATATGCTCGCGCGCTCCCGCACGAAGCTCGCCGCCGAGCCCGCGGCGGTGCAATCTCGCGTCACGCTCGCGCAGCACGACATGCGCAGGTTCAGTCTCGACGGGACCTTTGCGCTGATCACCGCGCCGTTTCGCGTCGTGCAGCATCTCATCACCCAGGAGGATCAGCTCCAGTTTCTCGCCGCGGCGCGGCGCCATCTCGCGCCCGGGGGCCGCCTCGTGTTCGACGTCTTCAATCCACGCTTCGACAGGCTCGTGAGCGCGGACGGGGTCGAGCGGGAGGATACGGCCGAGCTGCGGCTCCCGGACGGGCGGCGGCTGCGTCGCAGCTACCGAATCGCGCGCGTGCGCTGGGTCGATCAGGTAAGTGAGTCCGAGCTGATCTATTACGTCGACGGCAAACGCGACGTGCAGGCGTTCGAGATGCGGTGGTATCTGGCTGCCGAGCTCAAGAACCTGCTCGCGCGCGCCGGCTTTCGCGTGCGCGAGATCTACGGCGACTTCGCGCGCGGGCCGCTCGTGGATGCGTGTCCGGAGATGGTTGTAGTGGCGGAGCTCGATTGATTGGACAGGCTAAAGCCTGTGCTCGGCAATCGTTGTCCTTAAGGACAATGTCTGCCGAGCACACCCTTCAGGGTGTGGATTCTACGGCTGTATTTCGGTTACCGTGATCGCGTCGGCGCGTGCGTTGACGATGTGCTGGCGCAGCGTATTCCCGCTCGCGGTCGCCATCACCGTCACATTGCCCGCCACGACGTTGGCGATGTAGGCGACGCCGTCGGCGCTCGTGGACACCGCCGACGAGCTGGGCGTGCCACCCACGTTGTAGCGGACTGTGCCGAGAGGCGTACTCGACACGGTCGCGCCGGCCAGTGGCGTGCCGGCGCAATTCTTCACGACGACGCCGATGAAGCCGTCGCCCGCCATCGGCGTGACCCCCGCGGCCCCAGCCACGAATGCGAACTCCGAGCTGGTGATCATCAGCACGCCCACGCTGTCGTTCGCCACGAGCGGGCGCGACGGATAGGCGTAGGTCGAGAGGTAGCCACTCTTCTTGAGCTGCAGATGCCCATCCACCGGGGTGCTGCCCGTCAGGAAGGTGATACTGAAGAGGCCTGATGCAGTGGATGTATCTGCGCCGACGGTGTCGGTGCCGGTCCGCGAGACAATGACCTCTACGCCTGAAAGCGCGTTCTGCGTGAGGAGACCGCTTTTCGTTTGTCCTGTGAACGTGATCCCAGCGGGCGCGGTGGTGGGCAACGGCTGGCCGAGGCATTCAAAGCCGGCGGCGGGACCGCTGGAGTCTTTACCGCAGGCGGCCAGCGCGGCGGTGATGAGAGCGAATGAGAGCGGACGCGTTGCGCGATGCATGAGTCCAACCTGTTGTGTTTGTGCAGAATCTACCCCGGAAACGCATCTTTGTGAGCATGAGTGAGAGCCCCGGGCGCGTCGAAGCCTTCAGCGACGGCGTCTTCGCCATCGCCATCACCCTGCTGATTCTCGAAATCCGCGTTCCGCACGGAGACCACGGACTGTGGACGGGACTCTTGGCTCTGTGGCCGTCCTACATCGCGTTTCTGCTGAGCTTCGTCGTCATCCTGATCATGTGGGTCAATCATCACGAGCTGTTGCGCATGGCGCGGAGCGTCAACTATCCGGTGCTCTTCGCAAACGGGTTGTTATTGCTGACCGTGAGCTTCGTG
>DASWDA010000030.1:0-40633 GCA_036395695.1 Gemmatimonadales bacterium | reverse complement strand
AACCCAGGAAAGGGAGTAAATGCCTCAGCCTCAGCTACAGGAATTGTTGGAAGCAGGTGTGCATTTCGGCCATCAGACCCGCCGCTGGAATCCCAAGATGCGGCGATTCATCTTCGCCGAACGCTCCGGCATCTACATCATCGATCTGCAGAAGACATTGCGTCAGCTCGAGGTCGCAGAGGAGCTGCTGCGCAACGTCGTGTTGAAGGGTGAGGGCGTGCTGTTCGTCTGCACGAAGAAGCAGCTCAAGGGCATCCTGGAAGCCGAAGCCAAGCGCTGCAGCTCGTTCTACGTGACGGAGCGCTGGCTCGGCGGCACCCTGACGAACTTCCAGACGATCAAGAAGCAGATCAAGCGGCTCAAGGACCTGGAGCAGGGCGCCGCGGACGGCGACTTCACGAACTACACGAAGAAAGAGCAGCTGCTGTTCGACCGCGAGCGCGGGAAGCTCGACAAGAACCTCGCGGGTATCAAAAACCTCGGCCGGCTGCCCGGCGCGCTCTTCGTCGTGGACGCGAAGAAGGAGCGCATCGCCGTCGCCGAGGCGAACAAGCTCGGGATCCCGGTGGTGGCGATCGTCGATACGAACGCCGACCCCGATTTGATCACGGTGCCGATTCCCGGGAACGACGACGCGATCCGCGCGGTCTCGCTGATCACGAATGCCATCTCGGACGTGATCGCGGAAGCGCGCCGCCAGATGCCGCTACGGGACGCCGCCACCGGTGAAGAGGGCGAGGGCACGACCTACTCGACCGAGACGGGCGAGGCGGACGTGGATGGCGACCGCAAGAAGCGGCCGGCGCGGCGCAAGCGGCGGCCGAAGCCGGAAGCGATCGCGGCCCGGATGAAGACGGAAGAAGCGCCCGCCCCGGCGGAGCCCGTTAGCGGGGGCGAGTCGTAACAACTTCTGTGTGCTGAACAACCGACCGCCGCCCCCGGGCTTCACGGCGCGAGGGCGGCGTTTTTATGAGGGAGTGAAGAGGAGCATGACAACGGTGAAAGAGATTCCCGCAAAACTGGTGGCCGAGCTGCGCGCCAAGACCGGCGCGGGCATGATGGATTGCAAGAAGGCGCTCGAGGAGGCGGGCGGCGACATGGCGAAAGCCGAGGAGCTGCTGCGCGTCAAGTACGCATCGCGCGCCGAGAAGCGCGCCGACCGCGCCGCCGGCCAGGGCGTAATCGAAACGTACGTCCACTTCAACGGCAAGGTCGCGACCATGGTCGAGCTCAACTCGGAGACCGACTTCGTCGCGAATACGGCGGAATTCAAGCAGCTCGCGAAGGACATCGCCATGCATGTCGCGTGGGCAAAACCGTCGACCGTGACCATCGACGAGGTCCCAGCCGAAACGCTGGAGCGTGAGCGGCGCGTATTTCGCGCCCAGGTCGCCGCGGAGAAGAAGCCCGACGCCGTGAAGGAGAAAATCGTCGAGGGCAAGGTCAAGAAGTTCTACCAGGACACCGTCCTGCTGGAGCAGACGGCCCAGGACGGGAAGACGACGATCGGCGACATGGTGAAGGCGCTGTCCGGCAAGACCGGTGAGAAGATCAGCGTCCGCCGCTTCGCCCGCTTCGAGCTCGGAGGCAACTAGGTGGCCACGCTCGCCTACAAGCGCGCGCTTCTCAAGCTGTCCGGAGAGGCGTTCGCCGGTGGGCGAGCGTCCGGCATCGATTTCGCCGTCATCGAGCGGCTGTCGGATGAGTTGAAGTCGGTCGCCGCCACCGGCATCCAGCTTGGGCTCGTGATCGGCGGCGGCAACATCCTGCGTGGCACGGCGGCGAGTGAGCAGGGGATGGATCGCGTGTCGGCCGATTACATGGGCATGCTCGCCACCGTGATCAACGCGCTCGCGTTGCAGGACATTCTAGAGAAAAAGGGCGTCGATACCCGAGTGATGACGGCGATTCGGATGGAGGAGCTGGCGGAGCCCTACATCCGGCGTCGCGCGGTGCGGCACCTCGACAAGGGCCGGATGGTGATCTTCGCGGGCGGCACGGGCAACCCGTACTTTTCCACCGACACCGCGGCTGTGCTGCGCGCGCTGGAGATGGAAGCGCAGGTGATCCTCAAAGCCACCAACGTCGACGGCGTCTACACGGCGGATCCGAAGAAACACCCTTCCGCCAAGTTCCTGCCGACGCTGACGTTTCAAGAAGCGCTGGTGAAAGGCTACGCGGTGATGGATGCCAACGCCTTCGGGTTGTGCAAGGAGAACAAGCTCCCCATCGTGGTGTTCAACATCAACCAGCCCGGCGCGACGGCCAGGGTCTTGGCCGGAGAACGCGTCGGCACGATCGTCCAATGACTCCCGCACCAGCAGCGAGCCTTTCGGACCACGTCAAACACGCCAAGCAGCTGATGGACAAATCGGTCGACGCGGTGAAACGCGACTTCTCCACCGTGCGCACCGGCAAAGCGACCACGGCGTTGCTCGACCTCGTGCGCGTCGAAGCGTACGGAAATGAGATGCCGCTGACGCAGGTGGCGAGCGTCGCCGCGCCGGAGCCCAAGCTCTTGACGGTGCAGCCGTGGGATAAGAGCCTGATGAAAGCCGTGGAGAAGGGGATTCTCGCGTCGGACCTGGGGCTCACCCCGTCGAACGACGGCAACATCATCCGCATTCCGCTGCCGCCCCTGACCGAAGAGCGGCGCAAGGAGCTGGTGAAGGTCGTGCACAAGTTCGCGGAAGAGGGGCGCGTCGCGATTCGTCATGCGCGCACGGAAACGATGAACCGGATCAAGAAGACCGAGCACGTCTCCTCGGATGACCAGAAGCATGCCGAGAAGGAAGTCCAGAAGACGCACGACGAGCATCTCAAGGCGGTCGACGCCGCGGTGAAGGCCAAAGAAGCGGAGATCATGGAAGTCTGATGCTCCCCGGGCCGATTCCCCCCCCCCGCCATGTGGCGATCATCATGGACGGCAACGGCCGCTGGGCGAGTGAACGCCGGCTGCCGCGGCCGTTCGGCCATCGGGCCGGCATGAAGGCGGTGCGGGAAGCGGTGGAAGGCGCCATCGATGCCGGCGTCGAAGTCCTCACCCTGTTTGCGTTTTCCGAGGAAAACTGGAATCGCCCCGCGCCCGAGATCTCCGCGCTGATGGATCTGCTCGAGGAATACATCGCGAAAGAGGTCGCCGAGCTGAAGGGCCAGGGCGTGCAGGTGCATATGCTCGGCGATCGCAGCCGGCTGACTCCGGGTGGACGCGCCGCCGTCGAGCGCGTCGAACAGGAAACCGCGGCCGGCCAGAAGCTCCATCTCAATCTCTGCATCTCCTATTCGTCGCGGGGCGAGATCGCGCATGCGGCACGCCTCCTGGCCGAAGAAGTGCTCAAGGGCACGAAGAAGCTCGAAGACATCGATGAAGAAGCCCTCCGCGCCAAGCTCTACACGGCTCCGTGGGGCGATCCCGACCTGCTGATTCGCACGTCGGGCGAGCAGCGCCTCTCGAATTTCCTCCTCTGGCAGCTGGCCTACACCGAGCTGTACATCACGCCGGTGCTGTGGCCGGACTTCAGCCGGCGCACCCTGCTCGACGCCATCCTCGACTACCAGCGCCGCGATCGCCGCTTCGGAAAAGTCACCGCATCCTGATGCCGTCCAAAAACCTGGTGCAACGCATCGCCGTGGCGGTGGTCGCCATTCCGCTGGTCATCGCGGTCGTCTGGTGGGGTGGCTGGGTGCTGGCGGCGGTCCTGGCGGTGCTGGGCGTCCTCGGCGCGCAGGAGGTGTACGATTTCGCCCGGCGGCAGTCGATCGAGCCGCTCGAACGCACCGGGTGGCTGGCCGCCGCCGGAATTCCTCTGCTCGCGTACTGGGCGAAAGGTTCGGAGACGCACTGGGCCGAGCCGGCGATCTATCTGGGCGCGATCTGGTTGATGTTCGCCATGACGCTCGCGATGACGCGACGCGGGCCCACCGGCCGCCCGCTCGCCGCCGTCGCGATCACCATGTTCGGCTGCTTGTACGCGTCCGGGATGCTCGCATTTGTGATCGCGATCCGTCACGGCCTGAACGCGGCACAGCGGCCAGGTGCCTACGTCATGCTCACACTGTTCCCGCTCGTCATCACCTGGGTGTGCGACACGGCGGCGATGGCGGTGGGAACGGCGGTCGGCGGTCCCAAACTCGCGCCGGTGCTGTCCCCCAAGAAGACGCATGCGGGAGCCGTCGGCGGAACGCTGGGCGGCGTCATCGCGGCACTGGCGCTCGGGAAATTCGTCCTGAACCGGTATGGCTGGAGCTTCACGCCGGGCCAGCTGTTGCTGTTTGGCCTTGCCGTCTCCATTGTCGGACAGATCGGGGATGTCGCCGAGTCATTGTTTAAGCGGGAAGTGGGCCTCAAGGATTCCTCGACGCTCATTCCGGGACACGGTGGCGTGCTCGATCGGCTCGATTCGCTGTACTTCGTCATTCCTGCGGCGGCGGGACTCTATCGCATGTTCGGAGTGATATGAGCGTTGGGGTGGCAGTCCTCGGCTCGACCGGGTCGATCGGCCGATCGACACTGCAAGTCTTGTCCCGGCAGCGGGAAAGATTTCGGGTCGTGGCGCTGACTGCCCACTCCAACAGCGATCTGCTCGCCGCGCAGACGAAGGAGTGGCAACCCGCCTTCGTCGGCCTGGTCAATGGCGGGGCTCGGGACTCGGGACTCGGGATTCGGAAAGGCCCCGACTGCCTCGTTGACGCGGCGACCCATCCCGATGTGCGCATCGTGGTGAACGGGATCGTCGGCGCGGCGGGGCTCGAAGCGACGCTCGCCGCGCTGCGCGCGGGGAAGCGGGTCGCACTCGCGAACAAGGAAACGCTGGTGATGGCGGGCGAGCTGGTCGCGCAGGCGGCGCGCGAGGGCGGCGGCGAAATCGTCCCCGTCGACTCCGAACACAGCGCGGTGCTGCAGTGTGTCGCCGGCCGCCGCCCCACCGAGCTGGCGCGGCTCATTCTCACCGCGTCCGGGGGTCCCTTCCGCACCTGGGAGCGCGAGCGTGCCTCGCGCGCCACGGTGGCCGAGGCACTCAAGCACCCCACCTGGTCGATGGGGAGAAAGATCACGGTCGACTCGGCAACGCTCGTGAACAAGGCGCTCGAGGTGATTGAAGCTCACTTCCTGTTCGATGTGGAGTATGATCGCGTGGACGTGGTGATACATCCGCAGTCGGTGATTCATGGTTTTGCAGAATTCGTGGACGGGTCGGTGCTGGCCCAGGTCGGGTTCCCGACGATGGAGCTCCCGATTCTTTACGCCCTCACCCATCCCGACCGCGTGCCAGATCAGGGCGTGCGGCGCTTCGATCCGGTCGCGGCCGGTACGCTCACGTTCGAGCCGCTGCAGCCCGAGCGCTTCCCGGCCTACGTCGTCGGCCGCGAGGCGGCGCGAGTCGGGGGCATGGCGCCGGCGCGCTTCAATGCCGCAAATGAAGTCGCGGTCCAGCTGTTTCTGGAGGAGCGCATCCCGTTTGGCCGGATCGCCGAGATCATCGAGCGGGTGGTTGCCGAGGACACGCACCACGGCGACGCGACGTCGCTCGCCGACGTCTTGGCGGCGGACGCCGCGGCCCGCCGCCTGGCGCAGGAGGCGGGATGCTCCTGACGATCGTCTCGCTCGTGGTCGTGCTCGGGGTGCTCATCTCGGTGCACGAATTCGGGCATTTCATCGTCGCCAAGCTCGTCGGGATTCAGGTCCTGCGGTTTTCGCTGGGATTCGGGCGCCCGCTGATCGAGTGGCGGCGGGGCGAAACGGAATACTGGATCGCCTGGATTCCACTCGGCGGCTACGTGAAAATGGCGGGGCTCGAAGACGAGGGGATGGTCGGCGAGCTGGAGGGCGGGAGGGCAGCCGTGCCGATCGACCCGGCGCGGGCGTTCGATCACAAGCCGCTCTCGGCCCGGATGGCGGTGATTCTGGCCGGCGTGACGATGAATCTGTTTCTCGCGTTCGTGATTTACACCGGCCTCACCGCGGTCGCGGGCGAACAGCGTTTCGTCATGACGCCGGTGGACTCCGTCGATGTGACGCGCCTGCCTCCCGGAGCGGAAGCGCTGAGCACGCTGCATCGCGGCGATCGCATCGTCCGCATCAACGGCGACTCTCTCAAGACCTGGGATGACTTCGGCGAAAAGATCCTGAACGGTCCGGAAGAGCTGCGTTTCCAGGTCGCCGGACGCCCTGCGGCGATCGTGATCCACGTCGCGCGTGACACCGCGGCCCGGCACCAACTCGTACGCGCCATCGGGCAGCTGTTCCCGGCTCGGATCGGGCCGCTCCTGCTCGGCCTGCCGGCGCAGCGTGCGGGGCTGCACGGCGGGGACGAGGTCGTGAAGGTCAACGATGACACGATTGAGTCGTGGACCGACATGGTGCGCCTCATCCAGGCGAGTCCCGAGAAGCCACTCACCCTCACGGTGCTGCGCGGCGACAGCGTCATCAAGATTTCAGTCACTCCGCAGGCGAAAGACTCGGCCGGTCGGCATGTCGGTATCATCGGCGCGTACCCGAATCCGCCTGTGGAGCGGGTACGAGTTGGCTTCGGCACCGCGCTCTCGCTTGGCGTGCGTCAGACCGCGGCGCAGATCGTCGGGGTGGTGGCGAATGTCAAACACCTCGTCACCGGCCAGGTGTCCGTTCGGGAGCTTGGCGGAGTGATTTCGATCGCGCAGATGTCGGGGCAGGCCGCCCGGTTGGGCATCGACTGGTTCTTGCAGTTTCTCGCCTTCTTCTCCGTGAGTCTCGCCGTGTTGAATCTTCTGCCGATCCCCGTACTCGATGGCGGGCATGCGATGTTCCTGATCGCCGAGGCGATCCTGCGCCGACCGCTGTCGGTCCAGCTGCGGCTGCGGCTCACCCAAGTCGGCATGCTGCTCGTGCTGGCGCTCATGGTGCTCGCCATCGGCAACGATGTCCTCCGTCTCATCCGTTAACGACGTCCTCACCGGCTATGCTGCGGGCCGTGTAACCGCAGAGCAGCTCGTCGCTCAGGTGGCGGCCGCGTACTACGGGGCGCGGGACTCGGGGCTGGGGACTCGGTTGAAGCCACTGATGGAGCTCATCGAGCGAGTGCAGCCGGGAGTTGTGGAGCTATCGGGAAGCGCGGAGAAACCCGGGTTTGGCGTTCGACTGGCCGAGCGACCATTTCCAAAACGACATGAGAGAGAACTGCGCGAGGCGGTGGAAATGCTGGTAGGGGCGCAGCATGCCGCGCCCCTCCATGATTCCCCATCCGTCGCGCCGGCCCGTAGCATCTTGTCCCGGCTTATGGGCGCGGTCCGAAGATTGTTTACCGCATCACCCTGACTACCAACGCCACCAGCAGCACCAATCCAATCCCGATGACCGCGATCACGAGCCAGGGCCGGCGGGGGCTCAGCGTGTCCTTCAAGGCCTCGCGCTGCCACGTGCCCATCGGCGCCATACCCATCGTGGTGGTCGGTCGCTGCTTTTGCTCGACCTCGTCGAGATCGGCCCGCAGCTCCGCGGCGTTGGCGTAGCGATCGTCGGGGTGCTTGGCGAGGCACTTCATCACGACGCGCTCGAACCGCTTCGAGATGTCGCCCCGTTTCCTGCGGAGCGACGGCGGTGGATCCTCGACATGCATGCGCGCCAGTTCGAACCAGTCGTTCGAGCTGAACGGGACCTCGCCGGTGGCGGCCTTGTAGAGCGTGATCCCCAGAGCATAGAAGTCCACGCGCTGATCGAGCGGCCGTCCCTGCGCCTGCTCCGGTGAGAGATAGTGCGGCGTCCCGATCGTCATGTTCACGCCGGTCGACGCGACGTAGCCGGAGACGGCGCGCGCGATCCCGAAGTCGGTGAGGACGGCGGACCCATCGGAGCGGATGAGCACGTTGTCAGGCTTCAGGTCGCGATGAATGACGCCCTGCTGGTGCGCGAATTCCAGCGCCGCCGTGATGTCGCGCGCCAGACGGAGGATGTCCTCTTCTCCCAGGGGACCTTCCCGCGCGATCCGCGCGCCGAGACTGTCGGCGCAGAGGTCCATCGCGAAGTAGACGTGTTCGCCGGTTTTGGCGACCGAGCGGATGCGGATGATGTTGGGGTGCTCGAGCTTCGCGGCGGTCTCGCTCTCATTGCGAAAGCGGCTCGCGAACGGCGGATCGCCGGCGTAGCGAGGTTTCAGGACTTTGATCGCGACCGGCGTGCCCTGTGGGTCCCGGCCGACGAACGCCCAGGCGAACCCCCCCTGGCCGAGGAGCCGCTCGAGCGTATAGGTGCCGAGGGTTTGACCGACGAGGTCGGTTGCAGCATTCGTCACTAGGCGTCTCGGCGGCTAGGCATCGAGGGGTTTACAAAGGGGTCGAAGCCGGTTAACCTACGGCGCTTCCAACGATTAGGGAACAGGGACGATGTACGACAAGACGACGCCGGTCAGGAAACACGGGCTGCACGACCGGGACACCGGCTCCAGCCGGGTTCAGGTTGCGCTGCTCACCGAGCGCATCAACAGCCTCACCGAGCACTTCCGAGTGCACGCCAAGGACTTCCACGGGCAACGCGGCCTGCTGCGTATGGTCAGCCGCCGCCGCCGCCTGCTGGAGTACCTGAAACGCACTGATCTCGCGAAGTACCGGCAGCTCATCGACGAACTCGGTCTCCGACATTAAGTCACGCAAGGCGTCGTGCTGGGCCGCCCTGGGAAGAGCACCCGGGGTGGGGCGCTCAGCACATTTCAAATGCTCTAGACAGGCAACGCAGTGAAGCGAGTAGAAACGACATTCGCCGGCCGCACCCTGAAAATCGAATCGGGACGGCTCGCCAAGCAGTCCGCAGGCTCGTGTCTCGTGCAGTTTGGTGAAACGGTTGTGCTGGCCGCCGTCACCGTCTCCGAGAACCTCTCGAACCTCCCGTATTTTCCGCTGACCGTCGAATACCGCGAGAAGGCCTACGCCGCCGGCAAGATTCCCGGCGGCTTTTTGAAGCGTGAAGGCCGGCCCTCCGACGACGAGGTCACCTCGGCGCGCGTCATCGACCGTGGCGTGCGGCCGCTCTTTCCCGAAGGCTTCAAGAACGAAGTACAGGTCTTCGTCTACGTGCTGTCGGCGGACCAGGAGAACGACGCCGACGTGCTGGGCGTCGTGGCCGCCTCGACCGCGCTCTCGCTCTCGAAGGTGCCATGGAACGGACCGATCGCCGCGGTGCGCGTCGGCCGGGTCGAAGGCGCCTGGATTCTCAATCCGACATTCCAGCAACTCGAGTTCTCCGACGTGGACCTGACGGTGTCGGGGTCGCATGAGTCCATCGTCATGGTCGAGGGCGGCGCGCTCGAGCTGACGGAGGCGGAGATCATCAAAGGCCTCGAAGTGGCCCACAAGGGAATCAAGGAGATCCTCGAGGTCGCCGATCAGGTGGTCGAGGCGGTACAGCAGCCCAAGATGGAATGGACCAAGGCCGAACCCGCTGCGGAGCTCGTGGCTCGCGTGAAGGAGTTGGCCGAGGACAAGATCGCCGAGGCGCTGACGCTCGCCGAGAAGGCCGAGCGCACGCAGGCCCTCAGGGCCATCAAGTCCACGACCGTTGAGCAGCTGGCGGCAGAGTTCCCGGACAAGCCACGGGAGATCGCGGACGTGATCGAAGGGATCGAGTACCAGACGATGCGCGAGCGCGTGTTGACGGCGGGCGAGCGCGTCGACGGCCGCGATCTCGACACCGTGCGTCCGATCACGTGCGAAGTGGGGTGGTTGCCGCGCGCGCACGGCTCGGCGCTGTTCACGCGCGGGCAGACGCAGGCGCTCGCGACCGTGACACTGGGCACGACGGACGACGAGCAGCGCATCGACTCGATCGACGTGGCGCAGGAGACGACGAAGTCGTTCATGCTGCACTACAACTTCCCGCCGTTCTCGACGGGAGAAGTGAAGCCGGTGCGTGGCGTCTCGCGTCGCGAGATCGGCCACGGCGCCCTCGCCGAACGGGCGCTGCAGGCGGTGCTGCCGCCGTACGAGCAGTTCCCCTACACGCTGCGGATCGTCTCTGAGATCCTCGAGTCCAACGGCTCCTCGTCGATGGCCACGGTGTGCAGCGGCTCGCTCGCGCTCATGGATGCCGGCGTGCCGGTAAAATCGGCCTGCGCGGGCATCGCGATGGGCTTGATTACCGACGGCAAACGCACCGCGATCCTCACCGATATTCTGGGCACCGAGGATCATCTCGGCGACATGGATTTCAAGGTCGCGGGGACGAAGGACGGCGTGACGTCGATCCAGATGGACATCAAGGTCGAGAAGCTCGACTGGAAGGTCATTAGCGAAGCGCTCGAAAAGGCCAAGACCGCGCGCCTGCACATCCTGGACATCATGCATCAGGCGATGCCAGAGCCGCGTGCCCAGCTGTCCAAGTACGCGCCCCGCATCCTCACGATTCAGATCCGGCCCGACAAGATCGGCGACCTCATCGGTCCCAAGGGCAAGACGATCCGCGGTATCCAGGAGCAGACAGGTGCCCAGATCAACGTGGAGGATACGGGGATGGTCACGATTTCGGGCGTCGGCGAGGCGGCGGAGCGGGCCCGAGATATGGTATCCGGGCTCATGCAGGAGCCGGAAGTCGGCAGGGTCTACGAAGGCGTCGTGAAGAGCACGACGGCGTTCGGCGCGTTCGTCGAAATCATCCCGGGCGTTGAGGGGCTGCTGCACATCTCCGAGCTGCAGCATGGTCGCACCGAAAAGACGGAAGACGTGGTCAAAAAGGGCGACCATCTGAAAGTGAAGCTGCTGGAGGTGGACGAGCGCGGCCGGATGCGGCTGTCACGGAAAGCATTGATGGAGAAGAACTAACCCCCCCTCCCGTGGCTCCCACGCTCGATACGGTCCGGCTGGACCGGGAAATTCACCGCACGGTCGCCCCGAATGGGGTGACCGTGCTGAGTGAGCGTGAGCCCAACGTCCGGTCGGTAGCGCTCGGCGTGTGGATCCGGACGGCGAGCGCGCATGAGATGCGCCCGAAGATGGGTGTGTCGCACCTGCTCGAGCACATGGTCTTCAAGGGGACGGAGCGGCGCACCGCGCAGGAGATTGCCCTGTCGCTGGAGTCGCGCGGCGGCTCGCTCGATGCCTACACGTCGCGGGACGCAACCGCCTACCACGCGCGCGTACTCGATGCCGACCTTCCCCGGGCGCTCGACGTGATCACCGATATCGTACGCCGGCCGGCGCTGCGCGACAGCGATCTCTCCCTGGAGCGCCAGGTGGTCCTCGAGGAGATCAGCACCGTCGAGGACACGCCCGACGACGAGGTCTTCGATCGCACCTACGAAACGATGTGGCCGACCCATCCCTACGGGTTTCAGATCCTGGGCACCAAGGAGAGTGTCGGCGCACTCTCGACCGGCGATCTCAAGCGTCTCCACGCCAGCGCCTATTTTCCGGGGAATTGCGTCATCGCCGCCGCGGGCAATCTGACGCATGACGCCCTGCTCGCGGAGGTCGAGCGGCAGGGGTGGTTTGACGGTGATGACCAAGGTACCCCACCCGCCGTGGTGCCTGTGCCGCCCGCCGTTCTGGGTGTGACGAAGCAGTTCGAAAAGGACACGGCGCAGACCCATGTCGTGTTCGCGACCGACACGATGCCGTACGCCGACCGCCGCAAGTACGGCATGCTCGTGATCTCCAACGTATTCGGCGGCGGGATGTCCAGCCGGCTGTTTCAGCGCATTCGCGAGGAGCTCGGGCTGGCCTACGCGATCTACAGCTTCACGTCATTCTACCGCGGAGTCGGAATGGCGGGTGTGTACGTGGGCACGCAGCCGGCGCGCGCCGAGAAAGCCGTCGAGGCGATACGGGACGAATTTGCCCGCATGGCGCAAGACGGCTTGCGGGGTGAAGCCTTAGAGGACGCCAAACAGCAGACGCTGGGCCAGTTGATGCTGTCGCTGGAGAGCCCCACCGCCCGGATGTATCGTTTGGCCAGCACCGCGGTCTACAGCGAGCCCTACCGCAGCCTCGACGAGGTGTTGCGGACCGTCGAGGCGTTGACCGCCGACGAGGTATCCGCGATCGCAGCCGAGTTCTTTGCACCCGAGCGGCAGACCGTGGTGTCGCTGGGACCCAACGGAGGAACACCGTGATCGTCGGCGTACCGAAGGAAATCAAAACCGCGGAGCACCGCGTTGCGCTCGTCCCGGCGGGAGCGGAATCGCTCGCCAGCGACGGCCACACGGTCCTGGTGGAGCAGGGCGCCGGCCTCGGCTCGGGCTTCAACGACGAGGCGTACCGGGCGGCCGGAGCGGAGATCGCGCCGTCCGCCGATACCGTCTGGTCGAAGGCCGAAATGATCATGAAGGTGAAGGAGCCGATCGAGCCGGAGTGGTCGCGTCTGCGTAAAGGGCAGGTCGTCTTCACCTACTTCCATTTCGCGGCATCCGAACCGCTGACCAAGGCGGTGGTCAAGTCCGGCTGCGTTGCGATCGCCTATGAGACGGTCGAGCTGCCGACCAAAGAGTTGCCGCTGCTGACGCCGATGAGTGAAGTCGCGGGCCGCATGGCGGTCCAGGAAGGCGCGAAGTACCTCGAGAAGGTGTTCGGCGGCTACGGCATCCTGCTCGGCGGCGTTCCAGGCGTGTTGCCGGCCGAGGTGCTGATTCTGGGCGGCGGCGTGGTCGGGACCAACGCGGCGAAGATGGCCGCCGGGCTGGGCGCCCATGTGACCCTCCTCGATATCTCGCTCGACCGACTGCGCTATCTCTCCGATGTCTTGCCCGCGAATGTTGACCTGCTCTACTCCAACCGTCACAACATGCTCGAACAGCTTGCCAAGGCCGACGTCGTGATCGGCGCCGTGCTCCTGACGGGCGCCAAGGCGCCGCGCCTCGTGAAGCGCGTCGATCTCAAGCTGATGAAGCAGGGATCGGTGATCGTCGACGTCGCGGTAGACCAGGGCGGCTGCATCGAGACGACCAAGCCGACGACGCATGACCAGCCCACCTATGTCGTCGACGGCGTCATCCATTACGCCGTCGCCAACATGCCGGGCGGCGTGCCGCGCACCTCCACGCTGGCGCTCACCAACGCGACCTTCCCGTACGCCAAAAGGCTCGCGCGGCTAGGCTGGAAAGCCGCGTGCAAACAGGATCCGAGCCTTTTCCTGGGGCTCAATGTCGTCGAAGGGAAGGTGGTGTACCCGGGCGTCGCGGAAGCATTCGGGCTGCAGCTCGCCGATCCGCAGTCGGTGGTATGACCGCCCTCCTCCCGACCGTCGCGCTCCTGTTGCAGGTCGCCAGCAACGCGCAGCTCGGCTATCGGTTTCCGTTGCCGCCGGGGTTCGAAGCATTCGCGGCGGGACGGAGCCAGCCCGATGTCGTCGATTGCTGGACCGACACCACCGGGCTCGTGCTCTGCGTGCAGCGCATGCGTGGCACACTCGGTCAGGAGCATCTGCGCGCATCGGATCTGCCGCGTGGCACTCGACTCTCCACCATGCGGTGGAAAGGCTTCGATATCGATGTCATCCGCACCGACACCGTGGAGTCAGGGTCGCCGGTCGTCATTTACGCGGTGCAGGTGCCGCTCCGTCCCGAGGCGATCCAACTGGTGCTCGCGGGACCGAGCAAGCAAGCGGGCGGGGCGGTACCGATCCTCACGGCCATTCTTGCCGGGCTCGAAGGACAAACGAACTGGCTCTCCTCGAGCGAACGTGCCGGCCGCCTCGGAACCATCGTCGGATGGGCCGTCGGCATTGCGATTGGGGTCCTGATCGTGCGCATCGTCGTCAGGCGGCGTCGGGGACAGCCACAGGCCAGATGATTCCCGCTCCGGCAGCGCTGGCTCGCTTGCGTGAGGGCAATCGGCGCTTCGTCGCGAGCGGGGCAGGGCCCGCCGGGCGTCCGGGTGCGGGGCAGCAGCCGTTCGCGATCGTCCTCGGCTGCTCCGACTCGCGTGTCCCGGCGGAGCTGGTCTTTGGCCAGGGCTTTGGTGACCTCTTTGTCATCCGCGTCGCCGGCAACATCGTCGCGCCGTCACAGGTAGGCAGTGTGGAGTTTGCCGCCGAGCGCTTCGAAACCCGCCTGGCCGTCGTGCTGGGCCACACGCAGTGCGGCGCGGTCGCGGCGACGCTGGAAGAGCTGCGCCAGCCGCAGGACCACCAGTCGCCCAACCTCCGCGCCATTGTCGATCGCATCCGGCCGGCGATCGAGCCGCTGTTAGCTACTCCGGTGGCGAAGGATCCCGCCGCGCTAGCCGAGCGGGCCACACGGGCCAATATCGAGGCGTCGGTGCATCACCTACGCCACGGCTCAGCGCTGCTCGAGCGGCGGATCGAGCGCGATGGCTTGGTAATCGTCGGCGCGGAGTACTGCGTGGATACTGGAACGGTAGAGTTTCTCAACGATTGAAGGTCAGTCGATTGACAATCCGAATCGATTTTTGATAATTGGCCCCATGGGTCGACCCATCATGTATGTGGTGGCCGCGCTGATCGTCGTTACGAGTGTGGCGCTGGGCGTCGCGCGGGTTCGCGAGCGCGCGCGAGGAGTCGCCGCGGATATCAAGCTGATTCGCGGTGACACGGGCGACGTCATGGCGAGCGCGACGTATCAGCGGTTTGCCGTGCGTCGTGAGGCAGTCCATGAGATGCAAGCAGCGCTGTTGCACGTGGCGCACGCCGAGTCCGTTTGGGTCGCCGACTCCGGCCGCCCGACCACGCAATTGACGTTACAAGAAATCGCAATGGACCCCAACAGGGTTCGGTTGAGTGTCTGGATCTTGCGCGATCGATGGGTCGCGACCGCCGGTAGCTTCGTTGGGAGCACGACGATGTCTTGTATGATCACGGCAATGCTTGACACCCTGACGTGGCGCTATCACGCTGGGCGGCCGGTCTGCGCGGAAGCGAGTTTTGAGGACACGGTTTTTGCGCTGTTCCCGGCTCCCCCGAAGAACTAGGTGCCCTCCTCAAGCGAATCAGCGACGCGCGCCATAGACGGCCACGATGTCACGATCTCGAACCCCGCCAAGGTGCTGTTCCCCAAGCCGAAGTACACCAAGCTCGATCTCGTCGATTACTACGTCGCCGTGGCGGAGGGAGCGCTGCGCGGCGCCGGCGGCCGACCCAACATGCTGGTGCGGTTCCCGAACGGCATTGTCGCCCCATCCTTCTATCAGAAACGCGCGCCCGAGTCTCGGCCCCCGTGGATCGAAGTCGTGACGTTGCGGTTCCCGTCCGGCCGCACCGCGGATGAAGTCGTGCCGCGCGATGCGGCATCACTGGCCTGGCTCGCCAATCTCGCCTGTCTGGAGCTGCATCCCCATCCCGTCCGCGCCGAGGACCTGGATCACCCCGACGAGCTGCGGGTCGATCTCGATCCCGTGCCGGGGATCAAGTGGCCGCAGGTACGCCAGGTCGCCCAGATCGCGCGCGAAGTGCTATCGGATTTTGGCCTCGTCGGCTGGCCCAAGACCTCCGGCTCGCGCGGTATGCATCTCTTCGTTCGCATCGAGCGGCGCTGGGGGTTCGATGAGGTACGCCGCTCGGCGCTCGCGCTCGCACGCGAGGTGGAACGCCGCGGCGAAGGGCTCGCGACCAGCAAATGGTGGAAGGAGGAGCGGCAGGGCGTTTTCGTGGATTACAACCAGAACGCCAAGGACCGGACGGTTGCGTCGGCCTACTCGGTACGACCCGTGCCGGACGCGCGCGTCTCCGCACCGCTCTCCTGGGATGAGGTGGACGACGCCGACCCGGAGGACTTCACCCTCGGCACGATGCCGCAGCGATTCGCGAAGATCGGCGACCGGCATGCAGGGATGGAGGAGAGTGCCGGATCCCTTGCAGGTCTGCTGGAGCTGTCCGCGCGCCAGGAAAAGGAAGGGCAGGGTGATGCGCCGTGGCCGCCGCACTACCGCAAACAGCCCGGTGAGCCGCCGCGCGTGCAGCCGTCGAAATCGCGCGCGCGAGCCGAAAAGTATCCGCTGATCGAGGTGAGTCGCGGCAAGGATAAGAAGGAAGCGCTGGCCGGACTGTCGAAATGGAAGAAGCAGCATCCCCGGGTTGCCAAGCACCTGGAGCCGGCCGATGTGCTGGTGGATCAGATGCGCGGACGTTCATCGGCCTGGTACCGGATTCGCATCAACCTGCAGCACGTCCCTGAGAAGCTCAGGCCCCGAATACCTTCTCCAGCTCGTAAGCGGGTGTAACCTCGAGCTGATCGTAGCGGCAGTCCTTGGGCTTCTTGTCGGGCCGCCAGCGCAAGAAAGCGGGCGGGTGGCGGAAGCGGTCCCCTTCCATGTGATCGTACTTCACCTCGCACACGCGCTCGATCCGGAGCGGCTCCCAGCTCAGATCCTTCCCCGCGCTCCAGCGGCTCTGCCCCCCGGGCATCCTGCTGGACACGGCCTGCGCGTCCGCCCACTCTCGCCAGGGATGATTCTGCAGTGCGTTTTTGCGGAGCGGCGTGAATTCCTTCACCAGCTGCTTACGCATCGCCATCGTGAACGCCGAGGTTACGCCGACGTGCTGCAACGTGCCGTCGTCGTCGTACAGGCCGAGCAGGAGCGATCCCAGCGCGTCCTTGCCGCTCTTGTGCCAGCGGAATCCCGCCACGACGCAGTCGGCGCTGCGGACGTGCTTGATCTTGAACATCGCGCGCTTGCCCGGCTGATACGCTGCGCCGGCCGGCTTGGCGATGACGCCATCGAGCCCCGCGCCCTCGAAGCGTTGTAGCCAGTCGACCGCGAGCTTCGGATCGCGGGTCATCGGCGTCAGATGCAGCGGGCGGCGGATCTTCTTGAAGAGCTGCTCGAGCTGGCGCCGGCGCTCCGTTTGCGGGACGGCCAATAGGCTCTTTCGGCCAATTGCCAACAAATCAAACGCGACAAAGGCAGCCGGAGCGGCCTTCGCGAGCTTCTCGACCCGCGAGGCCGCCGGGTGCAGCCGCATCTGCAGGCCGCCGAAGTCGAGGCCGTGTTTCGTCGGCATCACGATCTCGCCATCCACCACGACGCCGCTCGGCAGTCGCTCGAGGAACACAGCGTGCAGCTCCGGGAAGTAGCGGTCCAGGGGCTTCAAGTCGCGGCTCTGGATGTAGACGTCGTCAGCGCTTCGGAAGACGATCGCGCGAAACCCGTCCCACTTGGGCTCAAAGAGAAAGTCGCCGCTCTCGGGGACGTGCTCCGCGATCTTGGCGAGCATGGGTTCGATGGGAGGCGAAACCGGCATGCTGTAAACTAGCGGCGCTCATGTTTCATTTCTTAACCCGGACAAATGGGCGCTCGTCAGCCGCGGTATTCGGGGTAGCTTTATACGAAATGACCACACGAATTGCCTTCATTCTGGCGCTCGCGGCTCCAGGAGCCGGGGTGTCCACGGCACAAACCGCCAAGCCCGCCAAGAACTACACGCCGGCGGATGTTCATTTCATGGCCGGCATGATCGGCCACCATGCGCAGGCGATTCAGATGGCGGGCTGGGCGCCGTCGCACGGCGCCAGCCAGTCGGTCCGCGTGCTGTGCGAGCGCATCGTCGTGGCGCAGACCGATGAAATCGCCATGTCCCAGCGCTGGCTCAGGGAGCATGGCGAGTACGTTCCGCCGGCCGATCCGCGCGGGCACATCATGCAGGGCATGGATCAGCCGATGCTCATGCCGGGGATGCTGACGCCCGAGCAAATGTCACAATTGGATTCGGCGCGCGGTCCTGAGTTCGATCGGTTGTTCCTCACGTTCATGATCCAGCACCACCAGGGCGCCATTACGATGGTGCAGCAGCTCCTTGCCGTCCCGGGAGCCGCGCAGGACGGACCGATCTTTCGCTTTTCGTCCGACGTGAACGCCGATCAGAGTACCGAGATCAATCGCATGACCCTCATGCTCAACGACCTCAAACGGAGCGCTCAGTGAAATCGAGACTGTTACTTGCCGTTGCCGTTCTAACCGCGGCCACCACGGCCGCCGCGCAGATGCGCTCGCCGACGCCGCGGCCCGATCCGCGCATCGGGCTGCGCGCGGGGTGGTTCAATGCCGGCACCGCGAACTGGAACATGCGACTCGTCTCGACGACGCCGCCTTCTCCCCAGTTCATCAATCGCGACACGGCCGGCGATTTCCGCTTCATCAACTCCGATCTGTCGATCCGCGGCAATTACGTCATTCAGGGCAATTTCAACGGCGTGCAGATCTGGGACATCTCGAACCCCAAGATCCCGAAGCTGTACAAGGCCTTCGTCTGCCCGGGCTCGCAAAGCGACGTCTCGGTCTATCGCAACTTCCTGTTCGTCTCGGGCGAGGCACTAAACGGCCGCAGCGACTGCGGCACGCAGGGCGTGACCGACACGGTCAGCCACGAGCGGCTGCGCGGCATCCGGATCTTCGATGCCACTGATCTCGCGAACCCCAAGCACGTCACCGACGTCCAGACGTGCCGCGGCTCGCACACCCATACGGTCGTGACGCAGCCGAACGACACGGACAACGTCTACATCTACGTCTCGGGCTCGGCGCCCGTCCGCTCGCCAAATGAATTGGCGGGCTGCGCGGTCGGAGCGGTGGACAGCACGCCCAACACGGCGCTGTTCCGCATCGAGGTGATTCAGGTTCCGCTCGCGCATCCCGAGCAGGCGCATATCGTCAGCTCACCCCGCATCTTTCAGGATCTGGTCGCGCCGCCCCGCCACGGCGAGGCACCCGAGGACGTCGCCGAGCAAAAGCGCGAGGTCGATTCCACACGCGCCGCCGGCGGTTATGTGGTGACGTTCGAAGGTCGTGACCTGATCCTCGGCCCCCAGTTCGTCACCGCTGCGCTCGACAGCATCGTCAAGGCGCGCGGGGGAACCGGCGTACCGACCGGGGCCGACACCGCTACGCTGCGGGCCAACGCCCAGGACATCGTCACGAAACGCATCCAGGCGAATCGCCAGCGGCAGGGCTTCATTCCTAATGCCGGGCCGACGCAGTGCCACGATATCACGGTCTATCCCGCGATTGGTCTGGCGGGCGGCGCCTGCGGTGGGTACGGCCTGTTGCTCGACATCCGCGATGCCGCGAATCCCAAGCGCGTCGGCGCCGTGTCGGACTCCAACTTCTCCTTCTGGCATTCGGCCACGTTCAACAACGACGGGTCGAAGATGCTCTTTACGGACGAGTGGGGCGGCGGTCTCCAGCCCCGCTGCCGTGTGACCGACAAGCCGGAGTGGGGTGCCGACGCGATCTTCACGCTTTCCGGCAGCACGCTGGCGTTCAACAGCTACTACAAGCTCCCGGTCGCCCAGACCGTGAACGAGAACTGTGTGGCGCACAACGGGACGCTGATTCCCGTGCCGGGTCGCGACATCATGGCCCAGGGATGGTATCAGGGCGGTGTCTCGGTGTTCGACTGGACCGATCCCGCGCACCCCAAGGAGGTTGCGTTCTTCGACCGCGGCCCGATGGATTCGACCAAGCTGCTCGGCGCCGGCTCGTGGTCGGCGTACTGGTACAACGGGTACATCATCAGCTCCGAGATCGCGCGCGGCCTCGATGTTTTCGAGCTGACGCCCAGCCAGCTACTCACCCAGAATGAGATCGATGCCGCGAAGCTCATTCACTTCGACTACCTGAACGCGCAGGATCAGCAGCAGCTGGTGTGGCCGACGAGTTTTGTCGTCGCGCGCGCGTACATCGATCAGCTGGCGCGGTCCAATGGCTTGCCCGCCGTCCGGATTGCGGATATCCGTGACGCGTTGAGCCGCGCCGAGCGTGCGGCCGGGCCGGCCCGGAGCACCGCACTCACCGCGCTGCTTACCCGATTGAACACCGATGTGCAGACCTCCACGGATCAGCCCAAAGTGCGGTTGCTGATCGCCGAGGTCACCGACCTCAACAAGTAGACCGTTGACTAAGCGGTTGAGCGGGGTTCACGTTGTCTCGTGAGCCCCGCTCGTTCTTCCCGGAAGCGCTACCAGGAGTTCGTCGAGGACTATAAGCACAAGCGTCTCGACCAGGTGTCGGAGACGGACGAGGCCGGCCCGGCCCCTGCCGCCCCCCGGCGGCCTGGGGCGCGGCGCGCCTACCTGCGGGACTACGTGCGCTGGCTGCGGCCGCACCGCTACGCCCTCGGTGCGGTATTTGCCCTCGCGTTAGCGGTCGCCGGCGTGCAGATGATCGAGCCGTTGTTCATTCGGTACATCGTCGACCATGTGATCCTGAACAAGGGCCTCGACAACGCCGCCCGCCTGACCCGTCTCAACCTCACCGGCCTCGTGTTTCTCGCGGTGGTCGTCCTTTCGCACGTCGGCGGCGGATTCAAGGATTACCGCCAACGGATCCTCAACGTGCGGGTGATGCTGTCGCTGCGCCGCTCCCTCTACGAGCGTCTGCTCCATCTGCCGCTGCCGCGCCTGTGGGACATGAAGACGGGAGGGATCCTGTCCCGCCTCACCGGCGACGTCGAAACGACGACCGGGCTGCTGCAGATGGCGCTTGTCTCGCCCGCGATTTCGGTCATCCGGCTCATCATCGCAATCGGGATCCTGATCGCGCTCAACTGGCAGCTCGCCCTGACGGCGATGGCCATCATTCCCGGGGTGATGGTGTTGAGCCTCATCTTCGTGCGGCGCATCCGGCCCATCTATCGGTCGGTCCGCAAAGACGTCGAGATCGTGGACGGCCGGGTCGGCGAGACATTCTCCGGCATCCGCGTGGTGCGAGCGTTCCGGCAGGAGATCCAGGAGTTGATCAGCTTCATGCTGGGCCGCCACACCGTGCTGCGCAAAGAGCTGTTCGCCCATCGGCGCGAGCTGCTCCTGTGGACCTCGTGGGGGCTGCTCGAAGCGGGCATCAGCGTCGTCATCGTCTGGTTCGGCGGCTACCTCAACATCGTGGGCCGTGCGACGATCGGCGACATCATGGCCTTTCAGTGGTACATGTTCCTGCTCCTCAACCCCGTGTGGAACATCGTCAACTCCTTCTCCGAGATGCAGCGCTCGCTGGCGGCGATGGAACGGGTGTTCGAGGTCCTGGCGCTCGAGGACGACAAGCCGGACCGGCCCGGCGCCCGCGAGGCGCCGGCGCTGGTGCGTGAGCTGCGGTTCGACGCCGTGACGTTCGAGTACCGGGATGGGCTGCCGGTGGTGCGCGATTTCAACGTCGCCGTTCCGGGCGGGTCGGTCATCGCGCTGGTCGGACGCAGCGGGGCGGGGAAGACCACCGTCACCGACCTGGTGGCGCGTTTTCACGACCCCACGCGCGGCCGGATTCTGCTCAACGACACCGATCTCCGCGACCTCAAGCTGCGCAGCTATCGCGACCTGCTCGCGATCGTGCAGCAGGAAGTGTTCCTGTTCGACGGGTCGGTGCGGGATAACATCGCCTACGGGCGCCATGACGCCACGGACGCCGAGATCGAGGACGCCGCGCAGCGCGCCAACGCGCACGAGTTCATCGCCCGCCTGCCGCTCGGCTATGAAACGTGGATCGGGGAGCGGGGAGTGAAGCTGTCGGGCGGCCAGCAGCAGCGCCTCGCCATCGCGCGCGCGATTCTGGCGTCGCCGCAGATCCTCATTCTCGACGAGGCGACCAGCAATCTGGACACCGAGAGCGAGCAGCTGATCCAGGCGTCGATGTCCGATCTGCTCGCCGACCGGACCACGTTCGTGATCGCGCACCGGCTCTCGACGATCCGTCGTGCCGATCTGATCCTGTTGATGGAGAATGGGGCCGTCCTCGAGCGCGGCACGCACGAGGAGCTGATGCGCGCACGCGGGGTCTATTACGAAATGGTCAAGCGGCAAATGGAATCGCACGCGCGCGACGGCGACGAGGTGCTGCGGTGACCGACCTGCGAGCCGCGTTTATCGAGGCTGCGATGTGGCACGGCAGCCTGGACGTAGCGGAACAGATGCTGGCGGAGCATCCGGAGCTCCTGACCAGCGACATCCACATCGCGGCCATCCTCGGCGACGATCGAGCGGTGCAGCGCTTGCTCGCCGCGGATCCAGCCAGTGTCAGCGCGAAGAGTCCGCCCTATGGCGGTGATGCGCTCAACTACCTCGCCCTCTCCAAGTACCTGCGCCTGGACCCCCCGCGCACGCCCGGTTTCCTGCGTGCCGCTACGGCGTTGCTGAACGCCGGCGCAGATCCGAATACCGGCTTCTGGACCACGGGGCAGTTCCCGGAACGCGAGACGGCGTTGTATGGCGCCGCGGGCGTCGCTCATCACGCCGAGCTGACGCGGCTGCTGTTGGAACGGGGCGCGGACCCGAACGACGGCGAAGCGGTCTACCACTCGCCCGAGACCTATGACAACGGGGCGATGAAACTCTTGGTGGAGACCGGGAAGCTGACCGCTGAAAACCTCGCGCTGATGCTGATTCGCAAGCACGACTGGCATGACTACGACGGGGCAAAGTACCTGCTGGAACGCGGCGCTGACCCGAGCTACCGGCGAGAGCGCGGCTGGATCCCGATTCATCACGCCATCGCGCGCAACAACTCCCTCGCGATGCTCGAGCTGCTGCTCGATCACGGCGCGGACCCCATGGTGCAGAAAGACGGCGCGACCGCGATCGAGCGAGCGACACGCAAGGGGCGCGGCGATCTGTTGACGTTGTTCTCCCAGCGCGGCTTCCGGATCGAGCTGCGGGGTGTGGACCGCCTGATCGCCGCCTGTGCAACGAACGATGCGTCCACCGTGCGGGAGATCCAGCAGCGTGAGCCGCAGCTGGTCACGGAACTGCTGGCACAGGGGCCGACGCTGCTGTCCGAGTTCGCCGGCACCTGGAACACCGCCGGCGTCCGCCAACTCCTCGACCTCGGCGTGCCGGTCAACGCCCTCTATGCGGGGGACGGGTACTTCGACATCGCCAAGGACAGCACGGCGCTCCATGTGGCGGCATGGCAGAGCCGGCCGGACCTCGTCCAGCTGCTGATTGCGCGCGGCGCGGACGTCAATGCGACGGATGGCAAAGGACGGACACCGCTCGTGCTCGCCCACAAGGCACAGGTGGATTCCTACTGGAGCGAGCGTGCCACCCCTGAGCCGGAGCGGCTGCTGCGGGCCGCGGGAGCCCGCTGACGCACAACCGCGGATTGCTCGACACCTGGCGAGAAGCTACGATTGACGCCCCTGGACTCGGGAGGCTCGATGACCGTGTTGACCGCCCTGTGGCTGCCCATCCTCGTGTCGGCGGTGGCGGTGTTTGTCCTCAGCTCGATCATCCACATGACGCCGTTGTGGCACAAGAACGATTACCCACGCTACACGAATGAAGACCGTGTGCTCGACGCGCTGCGGCCCATCGCCATTCCGCCCGGTGATTATCTGATGCCGCGTCCGGCGAATCCGGCGGAAATGCGCTCGCCCGAGTTCCAGGAGAAGATGAAGCGCGGACCCGCGTTGCTGCTGACGGTGATGCCGCCATGGAGCGGGACCCTGGTCTCGAATCTGTCGTGGTGGTTCGTGTACTGCGTCGTGGTCAGCACGTTCGCCGCGTTCATCGCCGGCTCCGTGTTGCCGCCGGGAGCTGCATCACTCAGCGCGCTGTGTCGCTTCGCCGGGACCACCGCGGTCCTGGGCTACACGCTCGCGCTCTGGCAGATGACGATCTGGTACCGGCGTTCGGTGACGATGTCGCTGAAGGCTACGTTCGACGGGCTCATCTTTGCGGCCGTGACGTGCGCGGTGTTCGGTTGGCTTTGGCCCCATTGACGACGTACTCGCCTGTCCTCTGTTATCACCGCATCGGCGGCCCGCTCGAGCTGGGCGTCACGCGCGTCGGCCGGTCGGTCTTTGCGCGGCAGATGACCGCGTTGGCGCGTGCGGGTTGGCGGACAGTGTCGCTGGCCGAATTCGCGCGCCGCGCGGTCCAGGTAGGGGCGCAGCATGCTGCGCCCCTACACAATCACCCGTCGCATGAATTCCTCCTGACATTCGACGACGGCTACGCCTCACTCGCCGACAACGCCTATCCCGTCCTGGCCGACCTCGGGTTTACGGCAACCACGTTTCTGATCACCGATTACGTTGGCCAGACCAACACCTGGGATATGCGCTATACCTGGGACCGGCTCCAGCACCTCCGCTGGCAGGAAATTGAGCGCTGGCAGGCGCGCGGGTTCGATTTCGCCTCCCACGGCGCCACCCATCGCCGCCTGACCTGGCTGGACGATGCGGCGCTCGTATCCGAGCTCGAGCGCTCACGCGACTTATTGATCTCGCGCCTGGGCGCGGGAGCGGGTCGCGCGGTTGCATATCCATTCGGCGCTGCCGATACCCGCGTCCTGCAGCACGCTCGATCGGCCGGCTACGAGCTCGGGTTTGGCGGAGTCAGGGGGAACGGTACGCCGATGCATCTGTCGCGTGTGCCGGTCTACTTCTGGGATTTCGGCGATGTTCCGTTTGGACTGCGAGAGGATGCGCTCGGCACGCTAGGAAGAGTCGTTGCACATGCGGCGAATCGGTGTGCTCTCGGAACCTCGTTGATGCAAGTCATCGGTCGTCGGTCATCGGTTGTCAGCACTCTGACGACCGACAACCGATGACCGATTACACGAAGAACCGTGCCGCAACCGGAATCAGGAGCGGATGCCTGATAAGCGCGTGCGCGAAGACCCTCCCGAGTGTCCGTTTATCAGGCGGAATCTTGTTGACGGTGCGCGCCAGCGAGTTCAGGAACGCATCATCCATGTGCTCGAGCGCCTGTTTGATGCGGTAATAGATGAGGTGATCGTCGCCCAACATCTCCATCCACGCCTTGTGGTAGGCTGACAATCGCTGCTCGCTCGTGTCGTTCGCACGAATCGCCGCCGCCGCCGTACACCCCGCAAGCCGCCCCGCCTTCATGGCATTGTTGATCCCGCCCCCGGACAGCGGATTGATCATGTGTGCCGCATCGCCTGCGACGAGCACGCCGTCGGTGTAGGTCTTCTTGATCGTCGTGTGCACGATGACGCCGCCGACGGTGGAGCGCGTGCGTGCGCCAGTGGGGAAGCGCCGGGCGACCCAGGCATCGAGATATTGCCGGGCGTTGCGGCCGTCGCTCTTCAGCGAGACAAGACCGAGACCGACGTTGGCGACGCCGACACCCTTCGGGAATATCCAGGCGTACCCGCCGGGAGCGATCGCGTCGCTGAATTGCAGGTAGATCGCATCCGGATTGAAGTCGATGCCCTCGAGCACGTACTGGGCGCACGATTCCATATCGCGGGCCGGCACGCGTGTGTCGAGTCCCGCCCAGCGACCCACCATCGTCTCCACGCCGTCCGCCCCGATCACGACCCGGGCGCGATAGACGTCTTCGGTCCCGCGCTCCAGCACGCGGACGTGCCAGCGACCGTCTCCGTTGCGCGACATGGCCGTGGCTTCAGCACCGACCAGGACACCGGCGCCCTCGGCGCCTGCCTGCGCAGCGAGGAAGGCGTCGAACCTCGTGCGATCGAGGATCCAGCCGAGCCCGGAGTTGCCGAGCACGACCTCGGTGTCATCCGGGGCCTGAAAGATGACGTCCTTGATTCGGCGCGAGACCCAATCGGCCCCGTCGGGATTTGCGAATTCGCGCAGCCCTGCGTCGCCGACGCCTTCGGCACACCGCACCGGCGAGCCGACCGCATTGTCGCGTTCCAGCAACACGACATCCAGCTCGCGCGCCGCCTGCTTTGCGCACAGAGCGGCGACGGCTCCGGCCGGCCCGGCGCCGACGACCAGGACGTCGACGTCAGGCATGAATGGCGGGGGCTAGGAGTCGGGAGCCGGGGGCTAGGGGCGCCATTGTCAACGCACCCACAGGGCAAGGGGCGATGCACTTCTCACAGCCTGTGCAGGTCGCATCGTCGACCGTCAGAATGTTCAACTCCAGATGGATCGCTTCCGGGGGGCACAAGGGTAAACACAGGCCGCAACGGTCGCACACCGCGAGGTCCACCACAGCAATGGTGTCGGGCGTCACGCGACGCATGGGCGAAAGGCTAGCGGCGCGGGAAGGGGCCGTCAAGCTTCATCCTTGCTTGGGGTTACGCATTTCATTACCTTGTGCCCGTTCGCCATAGCCCGCCAAACTCTTAATACCGACGATCACGTGCCACCACGCTGGCTGAATTTCAAAATGGGTGCCTGGAGCCCGGCGAATGAAATCGCCGTTGATCTTGGTACCGCCAATACGCTGGTCTACGTTCGCGGCGAAGGGATCGTGTTGAACGAGCCCTCCGTCGTCGCGATCGAAAAAGCGACCGGTAAAGTCAAAGGCATCGGCCTCGAAGCGAAGCGCATGCTCGGCCGCACGCCCGACGGCATCCTCGCGGTCCGGCCGTTGAAAGACGGCGTCATCGCCGACTTCGACGTGACCGAAAAGATGTTGCGCTTCTTCCTCAAGACCATCATCGACCGCCATCTCTTCCGCGTGCGTCCCAAAGTGATCGTGTGCGTGCCGAGTGGCATCACCGAAGTGGAGAAGCGCGCGGTGCGCGACTCCGCCCAGTCGGCGGGCGCGAAAGAAGTGTACATGGTCGCTGAGCCGATGGCCGCGGCGATCGGCGTCGGGCTGCCGGTCGAGACGCCGACCGGCAACATGGTGATCGACATCGGCGGCGGGACGACGGAGATCGCGGTCATCGCGTTGTCGGGCATCGTGTCCGACACGTCGATCCGCACGGGCGGCGACGAGCTCGATCAGGCGATCGTGCAGTTCATGCGCAAGAATTACAACCTCCTGATCGGGGAGCCGACGGCGGAGCAGATCAAGATTCAGATCGGCTCGGCGGCGCCCGTCGGGGAAGAGCGCGAGATGGAAGTGAAAGGCCGCGACCTCGTGTCCGGCATTCCGAAGATCGTGCGCGTGCATTCGAGTGAGATCCGCGAGGCGGTGCAGGAGCCGATTCAACAGATCGTCGACGCGGTGCGGCGCGCGCTGGAAATCACGCCGCCCGAGCTGGCGTCCGACATCGTGGACCGCGGCATCGTCATGACGGGCGGTGGCGCCTTGATCCGCGGGCTCGACCTGCTGCTGCAGCAGGAGACCGGGTTGCCGATCCACCTGGACGAGGACCCCATGACCTGCGTGGTGCGTGGGGCGGGGCGCATCCTCGACGCTCCCGAGAAATACCGCAACGTCCTGACCACATAGTCGCATGGCGATCGGAACGGATCGCTATGCGTCCCGGGGCGACACGCTGCTCTTCCTTGCCTGCGTGGGGCTCTCGATTGCGGCGCTCAGTCTTCCCGATCAATGGCGTGACCCGCTTGCCCAGGCCCTGCGGCAAAGCGTGCTCGCGCCATTTCTGTTTCTGCAGCGGCAAACCGAGCTCCTCGCCGCCGCGCGGTACCGCTACGACGCGGTGGTGGCGCAGCGCGACTCGGCCGCCCTCGCCGCGACCTTCCTCCCCGAATTGCGCAGCGAGAACACCCGGTTGCGGGGGCTGCTGGGCCTCAGCGCGAAGTTGGGCGGGGGCTACGTTTCGGCGGAAATCCTGCACCAGCCCGAGCCGACGAACCCGCTCAGTTTCGTGGTCTCGGCGGGCAAAAAGGAAGGCGTGCGACCGCTGTCCGCGGTGGTGAGTCCCGAAGGGTTGGTCGGTCTGGTCGCATCGGTGGACGAGCACACGAGCGTGGTCCTGAGCTGGGCGCACCCCGAGTTTCGCGCCAGCGCAATCGCGACGGACGGGAGCGTGGTGGGGATCGCCGCCCCGCACGGCGCCGAAGGACCGAATGTGTGGCTGCTCGAGCTGCAGGGCGTGCTCTATCGCCAACAAGTGCAACCCGGGACAGTCATCGTCACATCGGGGCTGGGCGGGGTGTTTCCACGGGGCATCCCGATCGGCACGGTGGTTGGGCCCGCCGGGGAAGAGAAGGGGTGGGGCCGCACCTACCTGGTCCGGCCGGCCATCCATCCCGCCGAGCTGTCGCACGTGATGATCTTGACGGCGGCGCGGCCCGCGGGGTCTGATCTGCGTAACGCCTTTACGCTGCCCTCGGACAGTGTGGTGCCCGGCGAGGTACCACCACGATGAGAAAGAGTGACCGCTACCGCTACCCGATCATTATGACGCTGCTGGTTCTGCTGCAGTTCACGGTGCGCAGCCATCTCGGCGGTGACCGGGTCGCGCCGGACTTCCTGTTGCTCGCGTTGCTGATTTACACGGTGCGCGCCGAACCGGGAAAGAGCGCCGCGGCGGGATTCATTCTCGGGCTGCTGCGTGACGCGCTGTCGCCCGCGAGCTTCGGCGCCGGCGCGCTGGCGCACACGCTCGTCGGCTTTGCGTCATCGTGGGCGAAAGCGGTGTTCTTCGCCGAGCACGTGTTCGTGAAAGGGTGCCTGTTTTTCGCCGGCGTCTGGATCCGCAACTTCATCGTGTTGCTCGTATCGGGACGGCTGCAGGGCTCACAGGCCGCCTGGGAGCTCCTCGTGTGGTCGCCGCTGCAGAGCCTCACCACGGCGCTCGTCGGAGTGGCCATGCTGTGGTTTCTGCGGGACTGGTTGCAGCCGCGCCGGAGCATGGCATGACCGCATTCCATCCGCATTTGCTCGACCGGCGCCTCGGGACCGCGCGGACGACCGTGTGGATCGTGCTCGGTGTGCTTGTGATGTCATTCTTCCGCACGCAAATCCTGGGACACGGCAAATACCAGCTGCAATCGGAGACGAATCGGCTCAGGCCGATTCCGCTGCCGGCGCCGCGCGGCCTCATCTACGACCGCAACGGCCATGTGATGGCGGAGAATGTGCCGGGCTACACCGTGTCACTGCTTCCCGGTCCCGAAGCGAACCTGCGCTCGACGCTGGCGAGCATCGCGTCGATCGCCAACATCGACAGCGCCGCGATCGAGCGCGTGCTGCAGCGCGTGCGGCGCGCGCCCTACCAGCCGGCGCTGGTGCTCGGCGACGCCCCGTTCAAAGTCGTGTCGGCCCTCGAGGAACGGCGCGTCGCCATCCCGGGGCTGCTGATTCAGTCCGAGCCCAAACGGTACTATCCCGATACCGGGGTCGTTGCGCATCTCCTCGGGTACGTCGGGGAAGTCACCGAGGGCGAGCGTGCGACCAGCCGGTTCGCGATGGTGCGGCTGGGCGGGCTCGTCGGGAAGGATGGGCTGGAGCGCGAGTACGACGATACTCTGCGCGGATCGGAGGGCGTGCGCTTTGTCGAGGTGAGCGCGCGCGGGCAGATGGTGCGCGAAGCGGAAGCCGCCGCGAATCTCGCGCCGGTGCCAGGGGCCGACCTGCACACCACCATCGATCTCGATCTGCAGCGCTACATCGCCAAGAACTTTCCCCCCGGGCAACGCGGCGCAGTGCTCGCGCTCAATCCGAATACCGGTGAGATCCTCGCGCTGTATAGCGCACCAGGATTCGATCCGAACGCCTTCGTCGGCGGCGTCTCCGCGCCGTACTGGCGCTCGCTCAACGAGAGCGCGGCGCACCCCCTGCTCGACCGCGTGATTCAGGCGCGCTATCCCCCGGGATCCACCTGGAAGCTCGCCGTCGCCGCCATGGCGCTGAAGCGCGGCATCGTCGGCCCGCGCAGCCATATGCCGATCCCGTGTCGCGGCGGCCTGCAATATGGCAATCGGTTCTTCCGCTGCTGGAATGCGCGCGGGCACGGCGATCTGACGCTCACCGAAGCGATTGCGCAGAGCTGCGACGTGTACTTTTACCAACTGGGCATCAAGCTGGGCGTCACGTCGATCCTCGAAGACGCGAATGCCTGGGGCTTCCGGGGGCGGACCGGCATCGACCTGCCCGGTGAGATCCCGTCGGAGTTTCCGACCGGCCCCGAGTATTACGACCGCCTCTACGGCGCGCGACGCTGGACTTCGGCAGTCGCGCTGAACCTCGCCATCGGCCAGGGCGAGAATGCGCAGACCCTGATTCAGATGGTGCGCTTGTATCAGCAGCTGGCCAGCGACGGGCGTATGCGCACGCCCTTTGTCGTCCGCAGCGTCAATGAGCCGCAGCACGCCTCGCTCGATCTCAACGCCGATCAGCTCACGATCTTGCGGCGCGCCATGATCGCAGTCGTGGAACAGGGCACGGCCCGGGGCTCGCGCCTCGCCAACCTCACCATCGCCGGCAAGACAGGGACGGCACAAAACCCGCACGGTCTCGATCATGGCTGGTTCATCGCCTTCGCGCCCGCCGATAAGCCGGAGATCGTGGTCGGCGCGATCATCGAGTTCGCCCGCCACGGGACTGTGGCCGCTCCACTCGTGTCTCGCGCGATCGCGCACTACCTCGGCATCGACGAACAGACGGCGGCCACCCTGAAGGTGACGCTGCCGAACGATTCCGCCCCGGCGCCGTTCCAGATTCCTGTGCTGCTCCCCGACAGTGGGCCGCCCCAGCTCCGCCTGCCGCTGATTCGGCCGGTCCCTCCGACCCAACCGCCGCCCCCGCCCCCCACCGACAGTGCTGTCGCGCGCCCGCCAGCTCGATAAGGCGCTCGTCGCCTCAGTCGGCGCGCTCGCGCTGTACGGACTCGCGACGCTGTACTCTGCCGGCCAGACGGACGTCCCGACGTTCGTCGCCACGATCTGGCAGCGACAGCTCCTCTGGCTGGGCCTTGGGCTCATCGTCGGCGGGATCATCTTTCGCACCTCGCCCCGGATGCTCGAGTGGGCGACGCCGTACGCCTATGGGATCGCCCTGTTCCTGCTCCTGCTCACGCTCGTTATCGGGACGGGCGCCGGGACCGCGGCGGGCAGCAAGTCGTGGATCGCGATCGGTGGGCGTCGCTTCGGGCAGCCGGCCGAGCTGGCGAAGCTCGCGGTGATCCTGATGCTGGCTCGTTGGCTTGCGACGCGACGTGAGGCGCCGACCATGCTGCGGGATCTGATCGTTCCCGGCCTGATCGCCGGCGTGCCCGGCTTCTTGGTACTCAAGCAACCTGATCTGGGCAGCGCCATTGTCTTCGCGGCAATTCTGTTCTTCATGCTGTTCTGGGCCGGGACGAAGTTCTCACTCCTCGTCCTCGCGGCCTCGCCGGTGATCGGACTCGTCCTGGCGTTTTCGACGGTGGCCTGGGGTGTGTGGATCGCCGTGCTGGCCGGCCTGCTCCTCTGGTGGCGACCGTACCTGTGGGAAGGGTTCGCCATCATGGCGCTGAACGTGCTCGGCGGCGTGCTGGCGCTGCCCTTCTGGAACAGGCTCGCGCCGTATCAGCAAAACCGCCTGCTCGCATTCCTGAATCCTGACGTCGATCCCCGAGCGGCAGGGTGGCACGTCATCCAGTCGAAGGTCGCAATGGGATCGGGCGGCCTGCTCGGGAAGGGGTTCACCCAAGGCACCCAGAAGCGCCTCGCGTTCCTCCCGGCGCAGCACACCGACTTCATCTTCTCGGTGGTGGGCGAGGAGCTGGGATTCGTCGGCGTGCTGGTTGCGCTCTGCTTATTTGCCTGGATGCTGTTCGGCCTGCTGCGGATCGCCCGGAGGGCCACGGATCCATTCTCGAGCCTCTGCGTCTTCGGCATCGCTGGACTCTTTTTCACGCACATCTTTGAGAATGTGGGCATGACGATCAACCTCATGCCGATCACCGGTATTCCGTTGCCGTTTTTCTCCTACGGCGGCTCCTTCCTGCTTGCATGCTCGATCGGCGTCGCGATCGCGCTACGCGTCGCGTGGGAGTCCCGGCTGTCCGGCTATGCCGAACTGGGGCAATAGGTTAGCTGTTCGGGACTAGCGGCGGCAAAGAGGCGGTCACAAATTGTGCGCTTCGTCACTATATGGCGCGAATGGCCTGGTTCAAAAAGGAACGTAAGCCGCGCACCTCCGAGCGTGTCAAGCTCGAGATCCCGGCAGACGCCTGGGAGAAGTGTGATCAGTGCGGGCACGTCGATATCCGCGAACGCTTCGTTCGCGCACTCAACGTGTGCCCGAATTGTGGCTACCACCGGCGAATTTCTGCGCAGGAGTATATCGACCTGCTGGTAGACGAAGGATCCTGGCACGAGCTGTTTTCCGGGTTGAAGTCCGCCGACCCCCTGAAATTCGAGAACTACGCCGACCGCGTGCAGGCAGCCCTGAAGAAGGCGGGCCCACTCGACGCCATCCGCACGGGGTACGCACGGCTCCACGGCACGCCCATCAGCCTCGGCGTCATGGACTTCAGTTTCATGGGTGGGTCGATGGGGTCGGTCGTCGGCGAGAAGATCGCCCGGCTGACGCGGCACGCGATCGACAAGAAGTCGCCGCTGATTCTCGTCTCGGCGTCGGGCGGTGCGCGCATGCAGGAAGGTGTGCTCTCGCTCATGCAGATGGCCAAAACATCGGTGGTGATTGCCGAGCTGCAGTCGGCCGGCGTGGCGTTCATTTCAGTGCTGACGAACCCCACGACGGGCGGGGTATCCGCCTCGTACGCCATGCAGGGCGACGTCATTCTCGCCGAGCCCGGGGCGGTCATCGGGTTCGCCGGACCTCGGGTCATCAAGCAGACCATCGGACAGGACCTGCCTGAGGGCTTCCAGACGGCGGAGTTCCTGCTCGATCACGGGATGATCGACGCAGTCGTCCCCCGGGGCGAGCTGCGGGATACGGCTGCGCAGCTGCTGCGCCACATGACCGGCTCCTGGCCGGCTGAGGCCGCCGACTGACCTTCGAAGACGCCTGCCAGTTTCTTTTCGCACGACAAGCGGCCCGCATCAAATGGAGCCTCGGCCCGACCGAGGGGCTGCTCGACGTGCTGGGCCATCCCGAGCGGCACTTTCCGGCCATCCACATCGGCGGCACCAACGGCAAGGGATCCACGTCCGCTTTCGTGGCCAATGAGCTGCGGGCACAGGGGTGGCGCGTCGGGCTCTACACCTCCCCCCACCTCATCTCCGCGTGTGAGCGGATCACCGTCGACGGCGTCCCGATCGGCGAAGACGCCTTTGCCGAATGGACGACCCGGCTCAAACCGCATATCGAGCGGCTCGAGGCCAGCTTCTTCGAGGCAACGACCGCCATCGCCTTCGCCGACCTCGCCGCCAGAGACGTCGATATCGCAGTGATCGAAGTGGGGCTCGGCGGCCGGCTCGACGCGACGAACGTCCTCACCCCGCTGGTCAGCGCCGTCACGAAGATCGCCCTCGAGCACGTCGAGTACCTCGGCAGCGACCTCAAGGGCATCGCGCGGGAAAAGGCGGGGATTGCCAAACCGAAGGTGCCGTTCGTGACTGGCGAAGCCGATCCCGACATCCGCGCGGAGCTCGTCAAAGAGGCAAAGCGGCGCGGTGCCGACCCGATCATAACCGTAGACACGACGCTGCGGCCGAGGAAGGACACCCAGCTGGGGTTGCGCGGACGGCATCAGGTGTCCAACGCGTTGGTGGCGCACGCCGTGCTGAACGCGTTGCCCGCGCCGTTCGGGCCGGTGGGCAAGAACCTCCCGGTGAGCTTCGCGCACGCGTATATCCCCGGCCGGTTCGAGGTGCGCGGCAAGTGGATCTTCGATGTGGCGCACAATCCGGATGGGATGCGCGTCGTGGCCCAGGCGATCGCCGAATCGGGCCGGACCATTCGCCGACCGCTCCATGCCCTGGTCGGCATTCGCAACGACAAGGACTGGCGGGCGATGCTGGATTCTCTCCGGCCACTGGTGGACCGCCTCACGCTGACCGTTCCGCCGTCGATTCCGCTGATGCAACGCTGGTCCATCGAAGACATGGGCCCCGACGTTGTGTTCGAGCCGGATTTCGAGCGAGCGCTGCAGGACATTCAGGAAGGGGCGGGGACGGTTCTCGTCACCGGATCGTTTCATACGGTGGGCGACGCGATGGCGCGCTTGCCCGGCTTCGCGCCGGTCGGTTAAGTTGTTGCGATGCAAGGAAAAGCCCTACCCGGCTTTCGCGATTTCTACCCTGAAGACCTGAGCCTCCGAAACCACATCTTTGCGACCTGGCGCAGCGTGGCTGCGCGCTACGGCTTTGAGGAATACGACGGTCCGCCGCTGGAAGCCCTCGAGCTGTACACCAAGAAGAGCGGGGACGAGATCGTCCAGCAATTGTACACGTTTCGAGACAAGGGGGACCGGGACGTCGCGCTCCGGCCCGAAATGACCCCAACGCTCGCGCGGATGGTCGCCGCCAGAGTGCAAGCGCTAAAGAAGCCAGTCCGCTGGTTCTCCATCCCGCAGCTCTTCCGCTACGAGCGCCAGCAGCGGGGTCGTCTGCGCGAGCATTTTCAGCTCAACATGGACATCATCGGCGAGGCTGGCTTCCTCGCAGATGCCGAACTCATGGCGGCGGCAGTGGATATCATGCGCACCTTCGGGCTGGGATCAAAAGACGTTCAGCTTCGGGTCTCGGACCGCAGGGTAATCAAGTCTTTGCTACTGGGACGTGGGGTCAGCGACAGCCAGCTGCCCGCAGCGTTCGCCGTTATCGATCGCAGTGAGCGCGTGCCGAAAAACGTGCTCGAGGAGATGCTCCGGGAGGCAGGGTACGGGAAAAAGCAAACGTCCGCCGTGTTCGAGATCGCGGAGCTGCGCGGTTCGGACAAGGTCTTCGGAGTGGCAGGAGAGGTTGCCGAGCCGTTATCCCACGCGATCCGAGCACTGCAAGCCATGGGGCTTGGCGAGTTCGTCACCGTCGATCTCACGATCGTCCGTGGGCTCGCGTATTACACGGGCATCGTGTGGGAGCTGTTCGACGCCAAGAAGTCGCTCCGCGCGATCGCCGGAGGCGGACGTTACGACGGGCTGCTCGATCAACCCGCCCTGGGGTTCGGCATGGGTGATGTTGTGCTCGGCGAGCTCCTCAAGGAGCGCGGCGTGGCCCCCACGGCGTCGAGCGAACTCGGCGCCTTTTTGATCCCGGTCGGCGGCGACGACCTGCCGACGATTCTGCAGCTCGCCCACGCGCTGCGGGAGCGGGGCATATCGGTCGAGTATGGCCTCCGGCACGCCGGCGTGCGTAAACAGCTCGAGCTGGCGTCGGCACGCGGCGCCGCGCGGGCGGTGATCGTGGGGCCGGAAGAGCGCGCCGCAGGGATGGCGGTCGTGCGCGATCTCAAAGGCAGTACCGAAGCGAAAGTGCCCATTCGCCAGCTCCTCAACGGATATTTCGAGTAATGGCTCAAGCACAGAAGATCACACCACGCGCCAAAGACTTCAGCGAGTGGTACGGCGACGTCATTACCCAGGCCCAGCTGGCCGATTATTCGCCGGTGCGCGGGTGCATGGTCATCCGGCCGCACGGCTACCGCATCTGGGAGCTGATGCAGCGCGCGCTCGACGACATGATCAAGGCGAGCGGCCACAAGAACGCCTACTTCCCGCTCTTCATCCCGATGAGCTACCTCGCGAAAGAGGCGGAACACGTCGAGGGATTCGCCAAAGAAGTCGCGCTCGTCACGCATACGCGCCTGCGGGCGACAGGCAAGCAAGGCAAGGACGCGATCGAGGTCGATCCCACGTCGGCGCTCGAGGAGCCGCTCGTCGTGCGGCCGACGTCGGAGACGATCATCTACGGCATGCTCGCGAAGTGGATCCAGAGCTACCGCGACTTGCCGATGCTGCTCAACCAGTGGTGCAACATCGTCCGCTGGGAGATGCGCACGCGGCTGTTCCTGCGCACCACGGAGTTCCTGTGGCAAGAAGGGCACACTGCGCACGCCACGTCGGAGGAAGCGGAGGCCGAGGCGCGCCTGATCCTGGGCATGTACCGCCGGTTCCAGGAGGAGTGGCTCGCCTTGCCCGTGCTGACCGGCTTGAAAACCGACAGCGAGCGCTTCGCGGGCGCGGTGCGGACCTACGCACTCGAAGGCCTGATGCAGGACAACAAGGCGATGCAGGCGGGGACCTCGCACTTCCTCGGCCAGAACTTCGCCAAGGCGTTCGGCGTGCAATTCCAGACGGCTGCGGGCGGGCTCGACCACGTCTGGTCGACATCGTGGGGCGTGTCCACGCGCCTCATCGGCGGGCTGATCATGACGCACTCCGACGACAACGGGCTCGTGGCACCCCCCAAGGTCGCACCGGTGCAGGTCGTGATCGTGCCGATTTGGAAGACTGACGAAGAACGTAGTCAGTTATCGGTCATCGGTAATCAGATCAAAGCCGATCTCGAGAGAGCTGGTTTGCGCGTCGAGTTCGACGTGCGCGAAAACATGAAGCCAGGTGCGAAGTACTTCGAATGGGAAGGACTTGGCGTCCCCGTGCGGCTGGAGATCGGCCCTCGCGATCTCGCCAGTGGGCAGGTGGTGCTGGCACGTCGGACCGGCGGCAAGGCTCCCGTTCCACTCCAGAGCGCCGTGGGGGCGGTCACGGCCGCGCTCGACGAGATCCAGGCGTCGCTGTTCGCCGCCGCACTCGAGCGGCGCGAGAAGAACTCGATTCGCGGCACCTCCAAGGCGCAGTTCCTCGAGTTCATCAACGGCCGCGGCGGTTTCGCCTACGGTGGCTTCTGCGGTAAGCCGAGCTGCGAGGCGGAGATCAAGCAGCAAACCAACGCGACGATCCGCGTCCTGCCCGATCCTGAGTTCCGGAGCAAAGAGGCGCCGAAGACGTGCATGTGGTGCGGAGCCCCGAGCATAGCCGAGGCCGTGTGGGCACAGGCGTACTAGGATTCGATCCGGGATTGCTCCAGGCAATCGCGGATCGCGTCGGGACGCCGGCCTACGTCTACAGCACCAACCTGATTCGCGCGCAGTACAACGCGCTCCACGACGCACTCCACGGTATCCGGCATCGCATCTGCTACTCCGTCAAAGCCAACGGGAATCTCGGCGTCCTCCGCGTCCTGAAGCAGCTCGGCGCGGGCGCCGACATCGTGTCGGTGGGCGAGCTGCGCCGGGCCCGCATCGCGGGGTTCGATCCCGACGGCATCGTGTTTTCCGGCGTGGGCAAGACCGCAGCGGAGATCGAAGAGGCGATTCGCGCAGGCGTCGGCTTCATCAACATCGAATCGACCAGCGAGCTGGCGACGCTCATCACCGTCGCCAACGACGTCAAGCTGACGGCCCGGGTCGGGATTCGGGTCAATCCCGACGTCGCGATCGACAGCCACCCCTACACGAAGACCGGCGAGAAGACCGCCAAGTTCGGGATTCCGTTCGACGAGGTCGTGACGGTCGCCAAGGCGATCGCTGCCGAGCCGCGACTCGTGCTGCGCGGGCTGGCGATGCACATCGGCTCGCAGATCACCGATGTCGCGCCCTACCATCGCGGCGCAATCAAGCTCATCGAGCTGGTCACCGCGATCCGTGCGTCCGGCATTACGACCCTCGAGGCGCTCGACGTGGGCGGTGGGCTCGGCGTGCGCTATCACAACGAGAAGGCGCCGGCGCCGAAGGCATTCGCCGACGCGGTCGTCCCGGTGGTGGGCGCGGCGGGGCTCGGGCTCCTGTGCGAGCCGGGGCGCTATCTGGTCGCCAACGCCGGGGTGTTGCTGACGCGCGTGCTGTACCGCAAGCACGCCGGTGGCAAGGAATACGTCATCGTGGACGCCGGGATGTCCGATTTCGTGCGGCCGAGTCACTACAATGCGCACCATGACATCCTCCCGTTGCGCGACGGGAAGCGGCCCGAAGAGACGGTCGATGTGGTCGGCCCGATCTGTGAGAGCGGCGACTTCCTCGCGCTCGACCGCAAGCTCGTGGCGGTCGGGCCCGGCGAGGTGCTGGCCGTGCTCGGCACGGGCGCCTACGGCTTCGTGATGAGCTCGACCTATAACCAGCGGCCGCGGGCGCCGGAAGTGGTGGTCGACGGGGATCGCTACTACGTCGCGCGGCAACGCGAGACGCTCGACGACTTGGTCCGCGGCGAGACCGCGGAGCCGACAACGTGGTACAAAGCGTGAACCGGATCCTCATCCTCGACTGCGGGTCGCAGTTCACCCAGCTGATCGCGCGCCGCATCCGTGAAGCGAGCGTGTATTGCGAGATCCATCCCGCCGCGCGCGGCCTGGATCTGCAATTCGTACGCGCCTTCGACCCTAAGGGGATCATTCTCTCGGGCGGACCCAACTCCGTCTTCGAGGACGGCGCTCCCACGGTGGACCGGGGGATCCTGGAGGTCGGTACGCCCGTGCTGGGCATCTGCTACGGCATGCAGCTCATCGCGCACCTGTCGGGCGGCAAAGCGACGCCGGCGCAGCAACGCGAGTATGGCCGGGCCGAAGTCACGGTGAAGGAGAATAAAGGCCTGTTTGCGGGATTCGAGCCCGGTGCCAGCGTGATCGCGTGGGCCAGCCACGGCGACCGGCTCGAGAACCCGCCGCCGCAGTTCCGCGTGACGGCGACCAGCGCTAACGCCCCCGTCGCCGGGATGCAGCACGCGACCAAGCCCGTGTATGGCGTGTTGTTTCATCCCGAGGTCGCCCACACGCCGCGGGGTGGCGAGATCCTCCACAACTTCCTGTTCGACATCTGCGGCTGCACGCCCGACTGGACCCCCGGGCATTTTGTTAATCAAGAGATCGAGCGCATCCGCACGCTCATCGGCGACGGGGGACGCGCGATCTGCGGGCTCTCGGGCGGCGTCGATTCCGCCGTCGCCGCCGCGCTGGTGCATCGTGCGATCGGGAATCGCTTGACGTGCGTGTTCGTCGATCACGGCCTGCTGCGCCGCGGCGAGCGCGAACAGGTGGAGCATACCTTCCGCGCGCACCTGGGCATGGATCTGCGAATCGTCGACGCGACGCACCGGTTTCTCAAGGAATTGAAGGACATCGAGGACCCCGAAGAGAAGCGCCGCCGCATCGGGCACACCTTCATCGATGTGTTCGAAGATGCGGCTCGGCATGTCGAGGGGCACGTCGGTTTCCTGGTGCAGGGTACGCTCTATCCCGACGTGATCGAGTCCACCTCGGCCACGGGCGGGCCGTCCGCCACCATCAAGACGCACCACAACGTCGGCGGCTTGCGCCCCAATCTCCCCTGGAAGTTGATCGAGCCGCTGCGAGAGCTGTTCAAGGACGAAGTGCGCCAGGTGGGCCGGGAGCTCGGCTTGCCCGACGAGATCGTCGGTCGCCATCCCTTCCCGGGACCAGGACTCGCCATTCGGGTGCTGGGCCCGGTGAACGAAGCGCGCCTCGATCTGCTCAGGAAAGTCGACGCCATCTACCTCGAGGAAATCCGCGCGGCGGGGCTGTACGACCAGATCTGGCAGGCGTTCGCGGTGCTGCTGCCGGTCAAGTCGGTGGGCGTCATGGGTGACGGCCGCACCTACGATCACGTCGTGGCGCTGCGCGCGGTCACGAGTCGAGATGGGATGACGGCAGACTGGTTCCCGTTCCCCCCTGACGTGCTGGGCCGGATCTCCAACCGCATCATCAACGAAGTGCGGGGGGTGAATCGCGTCGCCTACGACGTCAGCTCGAAACCCCCGGCGACGATCGAGTGGGAGTAACGACCGGGCACGCAGTCCTGTTTTCGGCTCTCCTCGCCGCGGCGGTCGCGGCGCCCTCGATTCGTAATGATTTCGTCGCCGACGACCAATGGGTCGTGGCAAATCGGCAGGTGCTCGCGCATCCACCCTCCGCAGGTGCAGTCCTCAAAGAGCCGTACTGGCCGGCTTCGTTTGGCGGAGTCATGTGGCGTCCTGCCGTCATTACCTCGTGGGCACTGGATTATCGCGTGTCGTCCAGTCCGCACTGGTTTCACGCGGTCAACACCCTCTGGGCGGCAATCGCCACCGCATTGTGCGCCCTGCTCGCGTGCGAGCTGGCAGGTCCGAGCGTTGGACTGATCGTGGGGCTGCTGTTCGCCGTGCACCCCGTGCACGTGGAGGCCGTCGCGAACGTGGTTGGGCGCGCCGAGCTGATGGCGGCGGCAGGGTATGCCGCCGCATTGGTGTGCGCAATCCGTGCAGGACAGCGCCGCCTGTATTTGATCGGCGTGGCGCTGGGTGCGGCGTTGGCAATTGGATCGAAAGAGATCGCGGTCACATTGCCCGCGGCGGTGCTACTCGTGTATGTGGCCAAGCGCTCGCCGCTGCGGGCTGCATGGGGGCCGGTTGTGGCCGCGACGCTGCCCATTCTCGTCTACTTCATCGTCCACGGGTTCGTCGGCATTCGCACGTTCTACGGCGGCGGCCTGGCCGTTGGACTCGAGCACCTCAACATCCTGCAGCGCACCTGGGCCATGGTCGCGTTGTCGCTGCAGTGGTGGCGACTCTTCCTGTTCCCGGCGCATCTCTCGGCTGATTACTCGCCGGGCGAATTGACCGTGTCGACGGGCCTCACGGTCTGGCACGTGGTGGGCCTGCTGTTCTGGATCGGTCTTGGGACTCTGGCCTGGAGGACCCGGCGCACGATTCCTGGGATCGCCATCGGACTCGCCTGGGTCGTGGTCACGATCTCGCCGGCCGCAAACATCGTCATGCCGAGCGAATTCCTCATCGCCGAGCGCACGCTCTACCTGCCTTCATTCGGTGTCTTATTCGCCCTCGCTTCAGGCGCGCTGGCGATCCGGTCGTCACAGCTCCGGGTGGCGGTGGTGGCGCTTGCCGTCCTCGCCGGCGCGATCCGAAGCATCGCCCGCGTGCCGGCCTGGCACGACGACGAGGCCCATTACCAGGCGTTGCGGCGTGAAGCGCCGAGCTCGTATCGGACGCTCTGGCTGGAGGGGAAGGACGAGTTTGCGGAAGGACAGTGGGGCAGTGGAGAGCGCTTGTTGCTGCAGTCGATCGCGTTCGCGCCGAACCTCACCGGCCCCCGCTACGACCTCGGCCAGTTCTATATGCACGCGAAGCTATGGCGGCCCGCAATCAGACAGTTCCAGGCAGCGATCGCACTCGACAGCGCGTTTGAGCCGGGGCA
>DASWDA010000029.1:0-56778 GCA_036395695.1 Gemmatimonadales bacterium | reverse complement strand
GATACATCGTCGCAGGAGCTGGCGGCGCTCTGGACCCTGGGTGGGGGAGTCGAATGGCGCCCGATCCGCTGGGCGGCATTCGGCCTGGAGACCGTGTACCGGATCCAAGACGTCGGGCCGCGCGGCTTCTGGCGCACGAGTGCGAACTCACGCGATGGAATCGCCGCCTCGATCGGTTTATCGGTGACGATCGGCAGCGCGGTGGACCGCCGCTGGCCGGGACCGCAACGTAGCGCGCCACCGCCCCTCCCGCCCCCCCTGCCACCACTCATGATCGTCGGCAATGCGTCCGGCGTCGTGAAGACCGCGCTCGACGCGCTCGGGACTCCGTACGTGTGGGGCGGGACTGCGGCGAACGGCTTTGATTGCTCGGGTCTCGTCCAATGGGCCTACAGCCAGCATGGCATCCGGCTGCCGCGCATGAGTCGCGATCAGGCGCACGCTGGGAACGAGATCACTCCCGTCCTCGACGCGCTGCAACCTGGAGACATCCTGTTATTCGCGGCGCAGCCCGGTGGCGGCGTCACCCACGTGGGGATGTACGTCGGGGAACAGAAATTCATCCACAGCGCGAACTCCGGTGTGAAGCTGTCGCGCCTGGAGGCGCAGGATGTCGAGGGCGCCTGGTGGGTTGCCCGATGGGTCGGCGCCCGGCGAGTCGTGCAATGACGCTATGCGCCGTCGTACGGATGAGCGTGGTGGCGCTGATGCTGGCCTGTGCATCGTCGGGTGTCTCGCACGCCCTGCACGGTTACGCCATCGTCGTCGCAGAAACGGATCCCCAAAGCGTCGAGCTCGCCAGGGCGCTCCGAGAGCAGGGTGTGAAGGTGCGACCGCGCGTACGCGGAGGTAATGGACCGACGGCCGCGCTCGTCTACTTCACGTACCAATCCGCCGTCCGCGGGGAGCCGACCTGGTTTCACCTGCGTCTCGCCGACACGCGATCCGGGGTGATCGTTCGGGCCAGTACGATTCAACTCGACTCGCTCACCGCCACGCCACGGACCCGCGCGCGGGCCGCCGTGCGCGCGCTCCTGGCCGGAGACGCTGCGGTTTCCAGCCCTTGACACCCCCCGGCAGGGTGGTGAGATTCCCCCCGTCGTCCATTAGCACTCACCATCCGCGAGTGCTAACCAGCTAATCAATTCAAAGAGTTACGGAGGTTCAGGGTATCATGCCAACGGCAACCAAGACGACCCCGAAGTACAAGGTCTATCCGTTGGCCGATCGCGTGGCGATCCGGCCAATGGAGGAGACCGAGACGATGAAGGGTGGGCTGTACATCCCCGATACCGCCAAGGAAAAGCCGATCCAGGGCGAAATCATCGCCGTGGGTCCGGGCCGGCGGGAGAAGGGTGAGACGGTCCCGATGGAGCTGAAAGTTGGGGACCGCGTCATCTACGGGAAGTACAGCGGCACGCAGGTCGAGTTGGACCACGAAGAGATCATCCTGATCAAAGAAGCCGACGTCATCGCGAAGCTCGCGTAAGCAGCCTCTAGGGAGGAAGCACAGACATGGCAGCCAAGTTTCTGGAGTTCAGCACCGAGGCCCGGGCCCGCCTGAAGCGCGGCGTGGATCAGCTGGCCGATGCGGTGAAGGTGACGCTCGGTCCCAAGGGCCGGAATGTCGTCATCGACAAGAAGTTCGGCACCCCGACCGTCACCAAGGACGGCGTGACTGTCGCGAAGGAAGTCGAGCTCGACGACGAGATCGAGAACATGGGCGCGCAGATGGTGAAGGAAGTGGCGACCAAGACCTCCGACCTCGCGGGCGACGGCACGACCACGGCGACGGTGCTTGCACAGGCCATCTACCGTGAGGGCCTCAAGTCCGTCACGGCCGGTGCCAATCCGATGGCGCTGAAGCGCGGTATTGAGAGCGCGGTCGAGACGGTCGTCGCCGAGCTGAAGAAGATTTCGGTGCCCACATCGGGCCGGAAGGACATCAAGCAGGTCGCCACGATTTCCGCCAACGGCGATGCTGAGATCGGCGACAAGATCGCCGACGCGATGGACAAGGTCGGCAAGGACGGCGTGATCACGGTCGAAGAGGCGAAGAGCCTCGAGACCACGTTGGAGACCGTGGACGGGATGCAGTTCGACCGCGGTTACCTCTCGCCTTACTTCATCACCGATCCCGAGAAGATGGAATGCACGATCGAGGATGCGTACATCCTCGTCTATGAGAAGAAGATCTCGACGATGAAAGACCTCCTGCCTGTGCTCGAGAAGGTGGCACAGTCAGGCCGGCCCATGCTGATCGTGGCCGAGGATGTCGAGGGCGAGGCGCTGGCGACGCTCGTCGTCAACAAGCTCCGCGGCACGCTGAAGGTCTGCGCCGTCAAGGCGCCCGGCTTCGGTGACCGTCGCAAAGAGATGCTGCGCGACATCGCGATTCTCACCGGGGGCCAGGTGATTTCGGAAGAGCTCGGCCTCAAGCTCGAGAACACGACGCTCAACGATCTCGGCCGCGCCAAGCGCGTCATCGTGGACAAGGACAACACCACGCTCGTCGACGGCAAGGGGAAGGACGAGCAGATCGAAGGCCGGAAGTCGGAGATCAAGGCCCAGATCGAGAAGTCCACATCCGACTACGACAAGGAAAAGCTGCAGGAGCGGCTGGCGAAGCTCGCCGGCGGCGTGGCCGTGCTGAACGTCGGCGCGGCGACCGAGACCGAGATGAAGGAGAAGAAGGCTCGGGTCGAGGACGCACTGCATGCAACCCGCGCGGCTGTCGAGGAGGGCATCGTGCCGGGCGGCGGCGTGGCGCTGCTGTGGTGTCAGAAGTCGCTCGACAAGACCAAGGGTCACGACGACGATGAGAAGACCGGCATCGAGATCGTGCGCCGGGCGCTCGAGGAGCCGATCCGCATCATCGCCCAGAACGCGGGCGCGGAAGGCGCCATCGTCGTGGGCAAGGTGAAGGAGTCGAAGGACAAGAACTTCGGCTACAACGCCCAAACCGATAAGTTCGAGGACCTGGTGGCGTCGGGCGTTATCGATCCGACCAAGGTCACCCGGACAGCCCTGCAGAACGCCGCGTCCATCGCGAGCCTGCTCCTCACCACGGAGTGCGTGGTGGTGGAGAAGAAGGAGAAGGAAAAGGCTCCGCCGATGCCCGGTGGTGGTATGGGTGGCATGTACTAGGCGTCTAGGCGTCTAGGTAGCATAGACTTAAGTAGCGCTCCCTCCCGTGTGACGTCTGGCGACGTCTGGCACGGGGGGGAGCACTATTTTGGGAGGCTATGACAGCGCCGGAAAAGGCCGCTCTGTCGAGAGAATTAGCCGATTTCCTGATCGAGCTCTCGATCGCCCTCCATAAGCACTCGATGTACCCGGAGGGGCATCCGTCGCTGGCGCCAGCCGCGGCGAGCGTCACCCGGCGGGCCGAGCACCTGTTCGAAAACCGCACCACGCTGGCCCTCGGCGTCGCCCGGCAGCAGCTCGTCATCGAAGGCGTCGCCACCGATCCCAAGAATCCCCTCCTCGCCGAGCTCGCCGGTCGCTTGCATCGCCACCACCTCGGGGCCGTGACGTTCCACCGCGGTCTGCGCGTGAGCGAGGTCAGCGATGTGTTGAAGACGCTGTCGGTCGAGGCCGAGCGCACCGGCGAGCCGCTGGGGCTGGGGTCCCCCGAACAGCTGCGCGCCTGGGACCACATCCGGCTGCACCCGGTCACCTACGAGCGCTTGGAGCTGCTGCAGGAAGACGACCAGGTCCCCGCGCCGGGCGACGAGGGCTCCAAGGAACGCGGCTTACGGGGCGCGCAGCTGTGGGTCGGGCTGGCGCGCGCCGCGCTGACCGCCGAGGCCATGGGCGACGACGCCCCGCCGCAGGCCGCTGAGCCGACGTTGATCGCCAAGGCGATCGACGAGCATCCCAAGAGCGCAGCCTACGACCAGGTGATCGTGGGATACCTGCTGCAAATCGCCGATGAGCTGAAGCACGCGGGAGGTGCGGAGGCGGTGGCGTTGCGGCGCCGGACCTCGAAGCTCGTCGGCGCGCTCCAGCCCGGCACGCTGCGCCGGCTCATCGAAATGGGTGGTGACAACGCGCAGCGCTACAAGTTCGCGATCGATGCGACGCATGGGCTTGCCGTCGACGCCGTCCTGGAGATCGTGCGCGCGATGGCGGATGCGTCGCACAAGACAGTGTCCGATCCGCTGGTGCGGATGTTATCGAAGCTCGCGCAACACGCAGAGCAGGGCACGGCGGAAACGCGTCCGCAGGCCGACGAGGCGCTGCGCGACCAGGTGCGCGATCTCCTGCAGGGGTGGACCCTCGAGGATCCGAATCCCGACGCGTATGGTCAGGCGCTGCAGAAGATGGCCGCCGCCGCTCCCGCCGCGAGCCAGCGGCGCGAGGGGCAGCAGGCCGCCGAGCCGTTGCGCATCGTGCAGACGGCGGTGGAGACCGGCGCGCTCGGCTTTGGCGCCTGGCGCGCGGTCGAGCGGCTGGTGGCCGAGCATCACGTCGACGCGCTCGTCGACCTGCTCGCCGAGTCGTCCGACGCCTCACGCCCGGCGGTTCGCGCCGACATCGCGCCGCTCTGGACCCGGGTCACCTCGCCCGACGTGGTGCGGCAGCTCGCGAGCAGCGAGCCGCCCGACTTCGCCACGCTGGACCGCGTGCTGCCGCGGCTGCACGTCGACGCATTCGAGCCGCTGCTCGACGTGCTGGGGGAGTCGGAGTCGCGGACGACGCGCCGCGGGCTGCTCGATCGCTTGACCCGCGCCCCGCGCGAGCTCGGCCCCGTCATTGCCATGCGACTTTCGCGCGACATCCCGTGGTATGTCACGCGCAATTTGCTGCTGATTCTCGATGGCCTGCCGGCGCTCCCGACGGGCTTCTCAACGGCGGCATTCACCGCCCATGAGGATGCCCGCGTCCGGCGCGAGGCATTGAAGGTGACGCTGAAGGTCCCTACGGAGCGCGAGCCGGCGCTGCTTGGTGCGCTCCGGGACTCCGACCCGCGCATGGCGCGGCTCGCGCTCGCGGCGGCGCTGGAGGACTGCCCGCCCTCGGCCCTGACCGTTGTGGCCGAGCTCGCGCGTGCCACCGCCACCCCGTCCGAGCTGCGGGTGCTTGCCATCAAGGTGCTCGGCCGCGTGCGAAACAGCATCGGCCTGAACGCGTTGCTCGCGTTGGTGGACGGTGGGACGAATTGGCTGGGACGCCCGAGGCTCGCCGCGCGTTCGCTCGAGCTGCTCGCGGCCTTGATGGCGCTGGCAGCGGGATGGCGGAACGATGTCCAGGCCGCCGCCCTCCTCGCCCTCGCGGCCGCTTCCAGCGATCCCGATGTCCGCAGCGCGGCGAGTTCCACGCCGCGCACCACGGCAGCGATCAAGCGATGAGCGGCGATCCCGTCCGTTTTCTGAACGCGTTCGCCCAGGCGCTCGCCGCAATGGCGCTCTATCGCGACGGGCACCCGGCGCGGGAGCGCGCGCTGGATGTGGCCTTTCAGCAGATCCGGGATCTCCAGAGCGACACCGCGCGTCCGCTGTTCACGTTCCTCGGTGACGAGGTGGTGTTCGGGCGGCTCCCGCTCCGCGAGCTGAAAGCGTGGGACTGGGGGAAGCGGCTGGCGCAGGCGGGCATTCAGCGGCTCGAGTTTGACGAACAGGTGAGCCGCGAGGACTTCGAAGGCTTTCTGGAGGAGGTCCTGGCGCGCCTGACGTTGTCGGCGATCAGTACCGAGGCACGCCAGATGCGTCACAGCAGCATCCGCTTCGGTGCCGTCGGATTGAAGGGTGAAAGCGAGCTCGCGCCCGAGGCGCTGCCCACCGCGACGATCAGCTTTTCCTTGGGGGAGGAGGTCGACACCATCCAGTGGATGCAGCACGAGGTGCAGACAACCGGTGCGATCCCGCTCGCCGAAGCCGAGGCGGTCGTGCGCTCGCTCGCCGTCGCGATGCACGGCGGCCGGCAGGTGATCGTGCCGCTGCTGCAGCTCAAGGAATTCGACCAGTACACGACCACGCACTCGCTGAACGTCTCGGTGCTGTCGATGGCGCTGGCAGAATTCATTGGCCTGTCCGCGACGGATGTGCGGACGTTCGGGATCGCCGGCCTGCTGCACGACATCGGCAAGATCACGATCCCGATCGAGGTGCTCACCAAGCCCGGCCGCCTCACGGATGAGGAACGCGCGCTGATGAATGAGCATCCGGCGGCGGGCGCGCGCATGCTGCTCGAAGTCGAAGAAGATCTCGATCTCGCCGTCGTGGTGGCGTATGAGCACCACATCATGATCAACGGCGGCGGGTATCCCGTCCTGCACTATGCCCGCGAGTGTCATCACGCGAGCAAGCTCGTGCACGTCTGCGACGTGTACGACGCCCTGCGCACGCGCCGTCCGTACCGGGAGGCGTGGTCCGTCCAGAAGACGCTCGGCTACCTGGAGGAGCGCAGCGGCCTCGAGTTCGATCCCGAGCTGAGCGGTGCCTTTGTGCGAATGATGAAACAGTGGGAAGGGCAGGTGGCGGTGCTCACCGATCCCGTCGCGCCCGTAACCGGAGTCGGTCCCGCCGGTGCCAAGACGGAACAGCGCCGGGTATCATTGGACGCATGATTCGGCTCTGGGTGATGGGAACGGCGGTACTCGCGATCGCGCAGGCACCCGTCCGGCTGACGGGGGATTGGCAGGCGAAAGCCGGCGATGAGATCCGCCACATCATGGTGCGCAGCGACAGCTCGGCGCAGTTCGGCCGGGACCTCGCCCGCTGGCGCCTGGTGGGCGATAGCCTCTGGATTACCCTGGGCGACGGCGTCTGGCAGGTCTATGGCATGAAGCTCGCCGGCGACAAGCTCACGATCAGCGGCGGGGACCTGGAGAAGCCGGTGACGCTGCGGCGCGTCGGTCCGCCGACGGCGCGTCCTGATACGCTGACGATTCCGGAGCCGCCGGCCCCGAATCAACGCGCGTGGTAGGTAGGGGCACGACATGTCGTGCCCGTACGTCTAGGGGCACGACATGTCGTGCCCGTACGTCATTTCAGTTCCGTAACCGCCGTCAGCCTCCAACCCACGTCTTTACGCTCGAACCGCATCGCAAACCGGCGGCGGTCGACGCGGGGCGCGCCGCCGCGCTCCGGTACGTACTGGAACATCGCGCGCACGTTGCCGGTCGCCGTTGCGTCCTGCACCTTGAAATCTTCCATCGTGAATTTCGCCGTGATCTGACTCCACTCTCGGAAAAAGGCTTCCCAGCCGCGCCGCTCCTCGTCGGTCAACGCGGGATACAAGACGCGAACGTTGGAAATGCGCTGGCTCGACAACGCGCGGGCGAGATCGCTGAGCAGCACGTCGATCGCGTCGCGGGCGTCGCGGGGCTGCACGCTCGGTGGCGCGATCCCCGCGTCGATCCCGATCTGCTCGGCACTCTGCGCCGCGACTTTGGCGAGCGTGAAATCCTGGACGCGGAGTAACGACTCCGCACGCGCCAGGAACACCCCGGCGTTGGCCGCGGCGCGCCCCGTGGGCAGCGCCTGAACGACGGGCGAAACGCGCTCGATCATGCGCTGCGCCTCCAGATCCATCGCCCGTGCCTCTTCCCGCGCCTGGCCGTAGCGCTGTGCGGACTCGACATAGCCGCGGAGCGCGAGCGATTGATCGCCGCGCTGCAGCGCCCGGTCCGACGTCTCGAGCATCGTCTGCGCAAGCAGCAACGAGGGCACGCTGTTTTTCTGGGCGCCCGCGGCGATGGCGCGATCGCGCGCCGAGAGCGCGGAGTCGCGGCGCACACTGACGGCCAGGGAGACCGGAGGACCGGCCGGTGCCGGCGGGGGGGCCACGAGTCCGCCCGGCTGCGTCCCCGGCGGAGGAATGACCGGTCCCCGGGCGACTGCCGTCGGTGCGTCATTCGGTTGCGCCGGGGCATACACCAGGAGCGCCACGACGACCGCGAGCGCGCCCAGTACGGCGATCCGGGCTCGCATCGACGCGTGGGTGATCAGCTTCAGCATCGGCTGGGGCAGCGGCGTCCAGCGTCCCAGCGGCTGGGTGGCTTCTTCGTCGGCGCCCGACAACGCCGCGCGGATCTGCTGCAGCGTCGACATCATCTGCCCCGCGGATTCGTAGCGCTCGTGCGGCACCTTGTTCATCGCCTTTGCGACCACGCGCTCGAGCGCCGCCGGGATCGACGGCGCGACGGTGCGCAGCGGGCGTGGCTCCGTCGTCAGCACCTGATACAGGACGCCGTGCACGGACTCCGCCTCGAACGGCCGCTGATAGCAGAGCAGCTCGTACAGCATGCAGCCCACGGAGAACACATCGGTGGCGGGTGTAATCGCGCCGTTGGTGATTTGCTCGGGCGCCATGTAGGTCGGCGTGCCGACGATCGCGCCCGATCCGGTGTCGTCGGCCTTCTGCAGCCGGGCGATCCCGAAGTCCATGATCTTGATGCGGCCGTCGGGCATGACCCGCACGTTGGAGGGTTTGACGTCGCGGTGAATCACACCGCGCTGGTGGGCGAAGTGCAGACCGGCGAGCACCTCCATCGTGATGTCGAGCTTCCGCTCCAACGCGAGCGGATCGCGCAAGGCGATCATGTCGGAGAGATCGCGACCCTCCACCAGCTCCATCGCGATGAACAGCTGGCCGTCGGATTCGCCGAGGTCGTAGACGGTGACGATGTTGGCGTGCTGGATGGCGCCGGCGGCCCGCGCCTCGCGCAGGAAGCGCTCTTGCATGTCCTTCGTCTTCCGGAAACTGGCGCTCAACAGCTTCAGCGCGACGTAGCGCCGCAGGACGGTGTCGTACGCCTTCCAGACGATGCCCATCGCCCCTTCGCCCAGAAGCTGGTGCAGCTCGTACTTGCCGAGGCGCCGGTAGCGTTGTTGCAGGTCGCTCATTGCGTCAGCCAGTCGAAGGCGCGCTGCAGGTAGGACCGCATCGCGTCGGTCACCTCGACGTTCCGGCGGGGCAGGACGCGCTCGACGGTCGCCAAAAACTTCGCGGGCGTCATTCGCTCCGCTGCCGAGCCGCCCCAGGCGAACGGCGCGACATACTTGGGCGCGCGCACGTCATCGAACAGACTGGCGCCGGCCCCGATGACGGATCCAGCGACGAGCAGGGTGCCGATGGCGGTTTTCACGTGGTCGCCGATGAGACTGCCCAGAAACTGGTGTCCGGTTTCCAACCTGGTCCCCGCCACATCCAGCCGCACGTCGCCATACGTGCTTTTCAAGTTGGAGGTCGTGGTCCCGGCGCCAAAATTGACCCACCGGCCGAGGACCGAATGCCCCAGGAACCCGTAGTGGCCCTTGTTGGCGTAGCCGAGCATGGCGGTCGTCGACACCTCGCCATGGACGACGCACCACGGCCCGATCGCGGAATTACGAATCGGTCCGCCGACGACGCGCGTGTTGGCTCCCACCCACAGCGGTCCCTCGAGCCGGGTGCCGGACCGTACCTCGACGCCGCTCTCGAGCACGACCGGCCCGTTCCGCGTGTCGAAGACCACTCCCGGCTCGATGGTCGCTTCGTGCACCGCGATCCACGCCGGGTCGCCCACGACGATCGAGCCCTCCGGCACCGGATCAGAATCACCCAGGAGCTTGAGCACGTCGTCGCGCAGCAGCTGCTCGAGCGCGCTGATCAGATCGTGTACGCCCCGGAGCACCACGCCTTCGACATTGATTGCCTGCGCATGCGCCACGGGCCCCGTCCACGTGCTTCCTGCGGGCACCGCCCAGCCGACGGTGACCCCGTCGTGCGTGAGGCGGGCGGGCGCGTCGGGGAGCGGGCCGGCGAGGCCGCGGGGCGCAAACGTCGACGAACCGATCACCGCGGGCCCCGGGACCGGGCGCCTCGCCTCCACGACCGGCACGCCCGGCTCGGGAAAACCGGCGAGGTGCGGCAGGGCGAAGATCGCAGCGGCCTCGCTTCCGACGAATGTCTCCCAACGCTGGCGCACGAGGTGCGCGCCGGCGCGCAGCTCGCACAGCGGCCGGATTCCGGCGAACGGCGCCCAGGCCGGCGCCGGATCGGGGTCGAGGAGATAGAGTCCGTGCGGTGGCGTCACAGGCTCTGCACCAGCGCTTTCAATTTGTCCGGCCGCCCGGTCGGCATCACGAGCGTGTGCCCGTTGGCACGGACGACGACCATGTTCTCGATTCCCACGACGGCGATGGTTTCATTTTCCGACCAAATCACGGAATTCTTCACATCGTCGCCGAGCGTCACGTTGCCGACGGTGACGTTGCCGCGCGTGTCGCGTCGGCGGACGCGGAGCAGGGCGTCCCACGAGCCGATGTCGTCCCAGGCGAAGCGGCCCGTCACCACCGCGAGCCGTGGAGAGCGTTCGAGCACCGCCACGTCGACCGCGACGGGCGTCACGGCCGCGAAAAACCTCGGCGCGTCGCCATTCGTGAGCGCCGGCCATCCGGGCGCGAGCTCCTCCGCGTAGGCCCCGGCCTCACCGAGAAATCGCGCCGCACTCCAGGCAAAGAGACCGCTGTTCCACAGGGCGCCCCGCCGGCGCAGCAGCGCCGCGCGTGCGGCACTCGGCTTCTCGATGAAGCGCTTGACCTTGCTGCCGCGGCCGGCTGCGGCGCCCGGCACGATGTAGCCGTAGCCGGTCTCGTTGCGCGTCGGCTTGATGCCCACCGTCACCAGCACGTCCTGCTCCACCGCGACTGCGAGCGCCTGGGCCGCCGCGGCGCGGAAGGCGGCGTCGTCACCGACCGCCCAGTCGGCGTGCAGGGACAGCATCTCACCGCCCGGATCGTGTTTTGCGATCCAGTGCGCCGCCCACGCGAGCGCCGGTGCCGTCGATGCGGCGCGCGGCTCGGCGAAGATGTTGGCGTGCGGGATCTCGGGGACGGTAGCGGCGACGCGGTCGACGAGCGACGGGCCGGTCAGGATCAGGATGCGCTCGGGGGTCACGAGGCCGTGGAGGCGCGCGACCGTCTGGGCCAGCAGCGGGCGGTCGCTGATCAGTGGCAGAAACTGCTTCGGCCGTTCCGGCGTCGACAGCGGCCAGAATCGCGTCCCCGATCCGCCGGCGAGAATCGCCGCCCACGTGCTCACGGCGCCTCCGGCTTGGCGTCGCCGAACATCAGCGCGATGCGCTGGCTGAGTTTCGTCGGGCTGAACGGCTTCGTCACCAGCGCCGCACCGAGCCGCCGGGCTTCGCGCAATACACGATCCTCGCCTTCGGCGGTGAGGACGACGACCGGCAGGCGGGCGGTGTCGCGATGTTCGCGCAGGTCGCGCAGCAGGTCGAGGCCCGACCCATCGGGGAGATGGAGATCGAGCAGCAGGCCGTCGGTTGGCGGGCTCGCGCGCAGCGCGGTCCGCGCCTCCTCGAGCGTCCGCGCGACACTTACGCGGTAGCCGAGCTGCTCCAGAAACGGGCGCAACACGAGCCCGATATGAGGCTCGTCATCCACCACCAGGAGGTGACGTGCGGAGTTGGCGGGGGCCACCGGCGGACCGTCCGGTTACAGCAATCCAGCGATGGCCGTGCGATGGCGGCGGAGATCGAACAGGAGGGCGCCCACGTTCGTCGCCGGCTGCACCAGCACGATAAGGAGCGCTTCGGCGTTGAGGACCGCAACGATGGCGACCCCGCGCCCGAATTCCAGGACCGCGGTCGCGAAGTCGCCGCGGCCGCCGGCATCGCCGAGCTGCGCCATGTGCTTGATCGCCGTTGGCAGGAGGGCGGCAACGCTGTCGGCGTCCACACCGTTGGCCACGCGCGAATCGATGGGCAGGCCGTCGCGGCCTACTACCACGACCGCGTCCACGCCGTTCGAACGGCTGAGTGCCTCCACGACGTCGCGGATGGTCGCCATACGCGCGGCAACGTAGGTTTCCCGGAAGTCGAAGTCAAGCAGCCACTGTGGGTTGACCCACTCGAACGTGGCCCTGTAAGTTCCCAGCACTTCAATGCGCTCCTTCACGCTGCTCCTGCTGGCCTGTAGCCTCACCGCCGCCTGTGGCAATCCCAGCGGCCTGGCGGCCTACATCTCGAACAAACCCGACACGGTGACGATCTACGCCCTGAGCGGGACGGCGGTGGCGCTGCCCTCGGGGTACTCGATCCCGGCCCAGGCGGCGGTGCGAACCGACGCGGCGTCGTCGTTCGATTTCGCGTTCGACATCGACACGGCGGGGCGCGCGCTGCTGTTGCCGACGGGGGCCCTGAAGTTGGGCCAGCAGTCCGGACTGCAGATCAGTACGCAGCAGTTCGATTCGATCAAGTTCGCGCCGACGGGCGGCTACAATCTCGACAGCGCGCAGGTGCTGACCGACAGCACCGTCCTCATCGCGCACTCGACGCTGGTGACGTGCTCGTTCGGCGTCTCGACGTACTATTACGCGAAGCTCCATGTCCTGGCGATCGACACGACGTCCGGTCCGAACGGGCGGCGGATGCAGTTCGTCATCCTCGCCGATCTCAACTGCGGCTTTCGCGGGCTCCAAGAAGGCCTGCCGCGCAACTAACCCGTGATTGATCTGAAGTTGCTGCGCGCCTCGCCCGCTCAGGTGCGCGCGGCGCTCGGGCGTCGCGGCGATTCTTCGCTGAAGCGACTACTCGACGAAATCGAAGCGCTCGACATGAAGCGCCGCACGCTGACCGCGCAGCTCGATACGCTCAAGGCCGAGCGCAATGACGCGGCGAAATCCGATGCGCTCGCGGCGAAGTCCGGCGGCCTGTCGGCGGCAGTCGTCGCCGAGCGCCGCAAGCTGGGCGAGCGGATCACCGGCCTCGAGTCCGAGCTGCGGCAGATCGAGACGACGCTCGAAGCCAAGGCGCTCTTCGTGCCGAACCTGCCGTTGCCCGACGTTCCCGACGAACAGACGGAGCTGCGCCGCTGGGGGACACCGGCACCCAAGGGCGGCAAGCCGCACTGGGAGATTGCCGAGCAGCTCGGGATCCTGGACCTCGCGGCCGGCGCGAAGCTCGCCGGTTCGGGATTCCCGGTGCTGCGCGGGATGGGCGCCCGGCTGGCGCGCGCACTGATCAACTTCATGCTCGATCTGCACACGCGCGAGCACGGCTACATCGAAGTCGCGCCGCCGTTTCTCGTGCGGCGCGAAGTCATGATGGGGACCGGGCAGTTGCCGAAGTTCGAGGATGATGCCTATCGCACGACCGACGACCTGTTTCTCGTCCCGACGGCCGAAGTGCCGGTCACGAATCTCCATCGCGACGAAATCATCGATCGCGCGCTGCCATTCGGCTACGTCGCCTACACGCCGTGCTTCCGGCGCGAAGCCGGGGCCGCCGGGAAGGATACGCGTGGCCTGCTGCGCGTACATCAGTTCGACAAAGTGGAGCTCGTGCGCTTTTGCCACGCCGTCGACTCGCCGGCAGAGCACGAGAAGCTCACCGGCCACGCCGAGGAAGTGCTGCGCCGGCTGGAGCTGCCCTATCGCGTGGCGGTCCTTCCCGCCAACGACTTCGGATTCGCCGCCGCCAAGACGTATGACCTCGAAGCGTGGGCGCCGGGTGTCGGCCAATGGCTCGAGGTCTCGAGCTCCAGCACGTTTACCGACTTCCAGGCGCGCCGGGCCAACATTCGCTGCCGGCCACGCCCCGGCGAGAAGCCGGAGTTCGTGCACACCTTAAACGCGTCAGGCGTCGCGCTGCCGCGCACGATCGCGGCGCTGCTCGAAACCCATCAGCAGTCCGACGGCTCCGTGACCGTCCCGCCGGCATTGGTGCCGTATGTCGGCACTGATCGACTTGCCTAGAGGCGCGCTGCGCCGCGCCGGTCCTCCCGCGCTCTTCACAGCTGCGCTGCTCTTCGGCGTGCTCTCGGTCGGGTACGCCTGGATCGTCGCACGCCACCTGCGCAACGATGCGCGGGAGACGAGCCGCCTGCTCGGGCATGTCTTCGCGGGCCTGAACGACCCGCGCGAGGGCGCCGCCGCCGATGCATTGCTCGCCCTGGCCGACGAAGTGCGGCGGCTTGGCATTCCGCTCGCCGTCACCGACACCGGCGGCCGGATCACCGCGCTCGACAACGCGCCGTTCGGTGCGGACGCCAGCGACGCGCGCCGGCGCGCCTGGATCACGGAGCTCGACCGCATCCAGCCGCCGCTCACTCAGCCCGGCGTCGGCACGATCCACTACGGGGCGCTGCCGACTGCCAAGGCGTTTACCGGGCTCGCCGTGCTGCAGGGCGCCATGTTCCTCTGTCTCGTGCTGCTCGCCGTGTGGGCGATGCGCGAGCGCGTCTTCGCGGCCCGCGATCGGCTGTGGGTCGCGATGGCGCGCGAGTCGGCGCATCAGCTCGGCACACCGCTCATGAGCCTCACGGGTTGGATTGATTACCTGCGGGAGAATCCGGGTACGCCTGGCGGCGAGCTGGTTCGCCATCTTGAGGCGGACGCCGAGCGGCTGCAGCGCGTCGCGAAACGCTTCGAGCGCATCGGCCGCCCGGCTCGGCGCGAGCCGGTGGGTCTCGGAACGGTGGCCGAGCGCATAGTGGCGTATTTCCGGCCGCGCCTGCCGACGCTGGCGCATTCAGTGACGATCGCCCTGGCCTCGCCAGGTGCGGGGCCGACCGTGACAGGCGATCCGGTGCTGATCGAATGGGCGCTTGAGGTGATCGTGAAAAACGCCGTCGACGCGTTGAGTGGCCGCGGCGGGCTGATCGAAGTCGAGGTCGCCGGCACCGCTGCCGTCGGGCGCATCAGCGTGCGCGACGACGGTCCGGGCGTCGCGCCGGAGATGCAGCGCGAGTTGTTCGAGCCCGGCGTCTCCAGCAAGACGGGCGGCTGGGGCATCGGCCTGGCGCTGGCGCGCCGCATCGTCGAACAGCAGCACAACGGCCGCGTGGCATTCCACCCGGGCCCGGAGGGCAAGGGGTCGGTGTTCGTGTTGGAATTTCCCCTTTCGTGAATCGACAGGCTAAAGCCTGCGCTCGGCGAGTCGTTGTCCTTAAGGACAATGCTGTGCCGAGCCCACCCTTTAGGGTGGGAAGGTGATTGCGACGAACGCCTTACCTCTGAATCCCGCCCAGCGGGAGGCGGTCGAGCATCCGGGTGGGCCATTGCTCGTGCTGGCCGGGGCGGGGTCGGGGAAGACGCGGGTCTTGACGGCTCGCATCGCTCACCTGATCACCACCCTGCACATCGCACCGCAGCGCATCTTCGCCGTGACGTTTACGAACAAGGCGGCGGGGGAAATGCGCACCCGCGTCGCGCAACTGCTCGGCAGCGACCCCAGAGGATTGTGGATCGGGACGTTCCATTCGCTCTCCGCCCGCTTGCTGCGGCGGGAAGCGGCGCTGCTCGGGTTCGGGCCAAACTTCACGATCTACGACTCCGACGACTCGGAGGCGCTTGTCAGACGGTTGCTCGAGGCCCGCCAACTCTCCCCCAAGGCCTATCCGCCGCGCGCCATTCACGGGCTGATCTCGAGCGCGAAGAACCGCATGCTCACGCCCGAGGCGCTGGGGGCTCAGGCCGACACGCCGTACGTGAAAGTGGCGGCGGATATCTACGCCGACCTGGTACCGGCGTTGAAGCAGGCCAACGCGATGGATTTCGACGACTTGCTCCTCCATCCCCTGACGCTGTTCCGGGAGCACGCCGACCGTCTCGTGTACTGGCAGGACCGCTTTCAGCACGTCCTCGTGGACGAATTCCAGGACACGAACGCCGCCCAGTATTTGTTGGTGAAGCATCTGGCCAAGCGGCACGGCAATCTGTGCGTGGTCGGCGATGACGACCAGGCGATCTACGGCTGGCGCGGCGCCGATGTGCGCCACATGCTCGCGTTTCAGAACGACTTCCCGGGCACGAAACTCGTTCGGCTCGAGCAAAACTACCGGTCGACACAGATCATCCTCGATGCGGCGAACGGCATTATCGCCGAGAACACCGCCCGCCTCGGCAAGACCCTCTTCACGGAGAAAAAGGGGGGCGAGCTTGTGACCCTCCTCAGCACGGCCGATGAGCGCGACGAGGCGGAATGGCTGGCCAATGAGTTCGCCAGGCGCGCCGCCGAGGGCGACATCGGCTACGAGGGGATGGCGATCCTGTACCGCACCAACGCCCAGTCCCGCCCGCTCGAAGAGGCGTTCCGCTTCCGCGGCATCCCCTACCGGCTGATCGGGGCGATCAGCTTCTACGAACGGCGCGAGGTGAAGGACCTCCTGGCCTACCTTCGGCTGATCGCCAACCCGGCGGACGACGAAGCCTTCCTCAGAGTCGTCAACGTGCCGCGGCGCGGCATCGGTGATGCCTCCCTGGCCGTGCTCGGGAAGGCGGCGGCAGGGTGGCGCAAGCCGATGCTCGAGGCCGCACGCCGCGCCGGCAGCGTGAGCGAGCTGCGGCCCAACGTGCGGGAGGCGCTTGCCGGAGTCGCGGCGCTGCTCGACCGGCTGCGCGACGCGGTGGGGCAGGCCGATCCGGCGACCGCGCTCGAAACCATCCTTGCCACGACGGGTTACGAGCAATACCTGGCGGAGGAGGGGGCCGAAGGGATGGAGCGCATCGAAAACATCCGGGAGCTGGTGGCAGGCGCGGCGGCGTGGGCCGAGGTCCAGGATCCCGACGCCGCCGAAGGCACCGGCAATCCCGTGGAGCGCTACCTGACGCAGGCCGCCCTCATCACACCCGTCGATGAAGCACGCGATGTGCCGGGCGTCACGCTGACCACGACGCACATGGCGAAGGGACTCGAGTGGCCCGTCGTGGCGCTCGCGGGTCTCGAGGATGGACTCTTCCCGCTCGGTCGCTCCACCGAGCAGCCGGGCGGGGTCGAAGAAGAGCGACGACTCTGTTACGTGGGTCTCACGCGCGCGCGGGAAAGGCTGTATCTCTCATGGGCGCGCACGCGCTACCGCAACGGGCGGCTGGAGCTCGCGGAGCCGTCGCGCTTTCTCGACGCGTTGCCGCCCCACGTCGTCGTCGAGCGCAGTACGACGCCATCGTGGCACCCGCTGCGAGGCTCATCCGGGGCGATGGCGCCGAGGGCCTCCCGGCCGCGTGGCGCGGCGGCGCGGCGACTGTTGCCGGAGCTCGGATTTCCGGAAGAGGTCTCGCAGGACGCGCCGCGTTACGTCAAAGGTGAGCGGGTTCGTCACCGCAAGTTCGGCGGTGGCGTGGTGCGCGGGGTGTCGGGCGAAGGCCGCGACCTGCGCGTGAGTGTGGACTTCGACGATCCGGACATCGGCACCAAGCAGCTGCTCGCCGCGTATGCCGGGCTCGAGCGTGATTGGGAGGGAGACGGGGCATGAGTGTTTCGCGGGACGACGTTCTCCGCATCGCGCAGCTCGCGGAGCTGGATGTGGCAGAGGAAGCGCTGCCGGAGATGGCCGACCAGATGTCGCGCATCCTCGACTATGTCGCGCAGCTCAGTGCCATCCCCACGAATGGTGGTGTGAAAACGTTCGTGCCGGGCCCGGACGCGATTCGGTTTCGTCCGGATGAGGTCGCGCCGCCCCTACTCGCCTTCGGTCCGGAGGAGTTCGCCCCGGTCTTCAAGGAGGGCTTCTTCGTCGTTCCGAAGCTCGGTCAGTTCGAGTGAGTGACGCGAAAGCGGTCGCCGACCGCATGGTGAAAGCCAAGCGCCTCAACGCGCTGCTCACCCCACCCAAGGAGCTCCGCAAGTCGCTGCTCGCGCAGGCCGCCGCGGCGCGCGCCACGGGCGTGCTGTACGGCATGCCGGTGGCCGTGAAGGACAACATCTGCACCCTCGAATTCACGACGACGTGCGGCTCCAAGATTCTCGAGGGCTATCGGTCGCCGTACGAAGCGACCGCGATCACCAAGCTGAAAGCCGCGGGCGCCCTCATTGCGGGCAAGACCAATTGCGACGAGTTCGCGATGGGCTCCTCGACCGAGCATTCCGCCTACGGGCGCGTCGTGCATCCGCTCGACAAGACGCGCGTGCCGGGCGGCTCCTCCGGCGGCTCGGCCGCGCTCGTCGCCGCGGGCGCGGTGCCGGCCGCCCTGGGCTCGGATACCGGCGGCTCGGTGCGGCAACCGGCGGCGTTCTGCGGCGTCGTCGGCATCAAGCCGACGTACGGGCGCGTCAGCCGCTACGGGCTCGTCGCATTCGGATCGTCGCTCGACCAGATCGGCGTGTTTGGGCGCAGCGTGCACGATGCCGCGCGCGTGTTGTCGGTGATCAGCGGGCGCGACCCCCGGGACGCGACGTGCGAAGACCGGGATCCGCTGCGGCTCCCCACCGTTCCCGAGTCGCTGCAGGGCTTCGTGATCGGTCTGCCGAAAGAATACTTCCCGCCGGAGCTCGATCCGGCGGTGCGGCGCGCCTGTGATCGGTCCATTCGCATGATGAAGGAGCTCGGCGCCGCGATCCGCGAGGTCTCGCTGCCGCACACGCCGTACGCGGTGCCGACGTACTATGTGATCGCGCCGGCCGAGGCGTCGTCCAACCTGGCCCGCTACGACGGGGTGCGCTACGGGCCCCGCTTCGACGGCACCGCCGATCTGCGCGAGCTCTATCGCGCCACGCGCGGACAGGGATTCGGCCCCGAGGTGCGCCGCCGCATTCTCGTGGGCACCTACGTCCTCTCGGCGGGTTACTACGACGCGTACTACCGGCGCGCCCAGCAGATGCGCGCCCTCATCGCCCAGGACTTCCGCAACGTGTTCGACCGCGGTGTCGATCTGCTGTTCACCCCGACGGTGCCGAGTCCGGCGTTCAAGGCGGGGGAGAAGCTCTCCGATCCGATCGCCATGTACATGTCCGACATCTTCACCGTGACCGCGAATCTCGCGGGCCTGCCGGCCATCTCGCTGCCGATCGGCCGGGTCAAGGGATTGCCGATCGGCGGCCAGTTGATCGGCCAGGCGTTTCTGGAGGACGAGATGCTCGAGGCTGCCTATGCGCTCGAGCGTGTCGTCCCGGCGACGGACGAAGCATGAGCTGGGAGACGGTCATCGGGCTCGAGACGCACGTGCAGCTGCGCACGAAGTCGAAGATGTTTTGCGGCTGCTCGACGGCGTTCGGCGCGCCACCCAACACGCAGGTCTGCCCCGTGTGCCTGGGACTGCCGGGCGCGCTGCCGGCCGCCAACGGCGCCGCGATCGGCCTCGCCGTTCGCGGCGCGCTCGCGCTCGGCTGCACCGTGCACCCGCGGAGCAGCTTCGCGCGCAAGAATTATTTCTATCCCGATCTGCCCAAGGGCTATCAGATCTCGCAATTCGATCAACCGCTGGCGACGGACGGCACGCTGGCGTTCGTCTCCCCCGAGCGCGGCAGCGTGAGCGCGACGATTGTGCGGCTGCACATCGAGGAAGACGCCGGCAAGTCGATTCACGATCGCTTCGCCAAAGGCACGGCGGTCGATCTCAACCGCGCGGGCGTGCCGCTCATCGAGATCGTCGGCGGTCCCGACCTGCGCTCGCCGGCGGAAGCGCGCGCCTACCTCCTGACGCTGAAGCAGCTGCTCGAGTACCTCGGCATCTCCGATTGCGACATGGAGAAGGGCAGCCTGCGGGTTGACGCCAACGTCTCCGTGCGTCGGGCGGGCGAGTCGTCGCTCAACACGCGCACCGAGGTGAAGAACATCAACTCGTTCGCGTTCGTCGAGAAGGCGCTGACGGTGGAACGCGACCGGCAGATCGCGCTGGTCGAATCCGGGGGCAGCGTGACGCAGCAGACCATGCTGTACGACTCGAAGGAAAACAGCGTGCGGCCGCAGCGCTCAAAAGAGGAAAGCCACGACTACCGCTATTTCCCTGAGCCCGATCTGCCTCCGCTCGTGCTGTCACCCGAGTTCGTCGCGGAGCAGCAGAGCGAGCTGCCGGAGCTGCCGGCGCAGAAGCGCGAGCGATTCGTCACGAGCTACGGACTCAGCCGCGAGCACGCCAGCGTCGTGGCGTCCACGCGCGCCGTCGCCGATTATTTCGAGACGGTGGCCAAGACGAGCGCCGAGCCGCAGGCCGCCGCCAACTGGGTCATGACGGAGGCGCTGGCCGACGCGAAGGACCATGACGAGCAGCTGCGCGTGTCACCTGCCGCGCTCTCGCAAATCATCGGGCTGGTCAAGGGCGGGACGCTCAGTCACCAAGCGGCGAAACGCGTCTTTGCGGAAGTCGCCGCGAAGGGCGGAGATCCCCGGTCGGTGGCCGAGTCGCTCGGTCTCATCCAGGTGGGCGACACCAACGTCATCGCAGGGTGGGTGACGGATGTCCTGGCCGCGCATCCGTCCGAAGTGGAACGCTACAAGAAGGGTGAAACGAAGTTGCTGCCGTTTTTCGTGGGCCAGTTGATGCGCGCGTCAAAGGGGAAGGCCGATCCGAAGCTGGCGCAGCGCGTCCTCGAGGAAAAGCTCTCCGCTTAACCGTCCCGCCAGGGGCGCTGCGCCTGCGACTGCTTCCAGTAGTCGAGCGCGGGCGTCGGCAATCCGAAATGCTGTTGCGCGGTTTCCTCGACCCGCTCGGGCTCGTGGCGGCCGCCCTCGCGCAGCGCCTGCCGCCGCATCCGCTTCGCCAGCCCCAGCGCCTTCTCGCCCGCGGGGTCGAGCCGCCGCGCCGCGGCCTCGCTGGCATCCGCGCCAAGCGTCTCCATCACGTATTCGAATGCGACCGCCATGTGCCGTTCGATGTCCGAGTCGGCGAGATCCCAGCGGCTCGCCCCCGCAATCACCTGAAACACCCACTGCCAGCTCTGGCTCTCGGTGAGGTGGACCATGCCGCGGAACAGCCGGCGATTGGTCCGCACACTGAACAGCGTCGGCGACAGGATTTCGTCGAGGTGCGTATCGCTCGCGGTGTGATCTTTCAGGATCACGTCGCGCGCCTCGCGCGCGTAGGCGTCGCCGAGGTGCGTTTCGAACCGGCTCTCCCAGTAGGAATGACCCAGCGCCACGGTGCTCGACGTGAGGACGAGCTGGCGCGGCACGAAGAAGTTGTGGGCGATCGTGTCGGCCGCGAGATGGGAGAGGTAGCCGAGGCCAAAGGCGCGGAGCGGATCGCTGGGGGCCAGGTCGAAGATCTCCTGGCCGACGTGCCAGGCGTGGCAGTGCCGGCCGACCGGGGCGTACTTCTTCGCCATCGACGTGTCGGCGGCGATGTTGCCGTAGAGAAAGTCGTACGGGAACCCGCGCAGCAGATCGGCGACAATGGAGGGCAGCTGGTGCAGGTTGGTGAGCACCGACTCACCGAGGAAGATGTGCGTCCCGGGCGTCCAGGCGTGCGCGACGCTGGGGAAGAGCACCGAGGCGACGAGGGCAAGGGCGACGGCCGCCCCCAGACGCTTCACGGTCGTTTCTTGCGCTTCATGAGTTTTCGGCTCCACCGCCACACCGACATCCCGCGGCGGACATTGCGCAGCGTGGCCGCCGCGTCCAGCGCGGTGTCCTCCAGCTCTTCCTGCATCACTTCGGCCAGGGAATCGAGATCGGTCAGGCGTTCCTCGGCGGCATCTGCCGCGCGGACAATGCGTTGCCGCACATCCCGCGACGCTCCCACCAGTGCGTCAGCCTCGGTCTTGATAGATGCAATGAGTTGCCGGACATCGGCGATCGCCGGGCCTGCAAAGCCTTTCAGCGCGTTGACCGCGGTCCGCACGCCGAGCGCCGCGACCGTCAGCGCCCCCGCCGTAACCAGGGCGGCCAGGGCGATAATCACGAGACTGATCGCGGAGACAACGCCGACCCAGGTTGGCAGCATCACGAAACCTCGGCCCGGCGGGGCGCGGCTGTCAACGGCGTGAGCGCACCAATCGCTTCCGCGGCGAGCACGCTCAGCAGCACGGTTAGCAGCACTCCGCCTCCGCTGGAGTCGGCGCGCATCAGATCGAAGCCCGCGGCCAGCGCGACGGCGGTCGCGCCTTGCCGCATGGCGGGGTAGTCGAATTCTCGCGGGGGGGCGAAGGGCAGCGCCCTCCAGATGGGATCCATCTGGTCGAGCCCAAACCGGACGGTGATCCACCGGACCGACGCCCGGAGCACGGCGAGCAGCAGCGCCGCCGGCACCAGCCAGACCGTGAAGTGCCGCAGCATCGCACCGCCGATAATAAGGAAGGCCGCGTACAGCGGGATCTCCCCGCGCCGGAGCAGTTTCTGCGCAACGAGCCGAACAGTGTCCGGCGCCGCGCTCACGCTGACCGCCGCGACAGTCGCGCAGACGACGAATGGGGAGAGGGACAGCGCGTAGCTGAACCCCGCACCACACAGGATCACGCTCGCGAGCGCAATCGCGATGCCGGTGTCGGTGATGTCGTCCTGCCACCGCGCGAGCCCGGCGAAGAGCCCGCCGAGGGCGGCGCCCCCGATGATCGTGAGCGCCACGCTGCGCACCGCGAGGTGGGGATGGTAGAGCGCGACGCCCGCGGCCACGGCCACCGCTCCAAACATGGTATCGAGCAACGCATTCCGGCGCCCGAGCTTTGGGCCGCGCCAGCTGGCGGCGGTGGTCGCGGCGCCCGCGAGGACGAGCGCGACCGCGGCGGCGGGCCGCCCCCACGCGTCACCGAGCGGCCGGATCGCGCGGCCGAGCGCCCAGGCCGTCACCGCTGTGGTGAGGAGGACCGGCACCGCGAGTGCGGCGCCGACGAGCCAGGTTCGCCGCGACACGCGTCGCAGCATGCGCCACTCCAGACGAGCACCGAACGAGGCGCCGACCCATCCGATGCCGAGTGCGATGATCGGCTCGAGGACGTGGAGCGTGACGTCGTCGAGGACGCCGAGGCCGGGCCCGAGCAGGGCGCCGAGCAAGACGATCGGCACGCCAGTCTCGACGATGCCGTCGAGCAACGGATGATGGAGGGTGGGGCGGGGGCGCGACAATCGCGTCACGCCGATGCCGGCGACGATGAGGAGCGCCAGCGCTAGCACGGGATGCACGAGGGCCAACGTTCGCGAACGCTTGACGCAGGCGCAAGCGCCCCGGTAGCTTGGGCGAACCTATGCCACCGTCGTTCCGTGTCACGGGAGGGCGCCCCCTCTCGGGCACGATTCGCCCCGCCGGCAACAAGAACGCGGCCCTTCCGATTCTCGCGGCGACACTCCTCGCCGACGGTCCGTGCCGTATCGACAATGTCCCGCGCATTCGCGACGTCGAGACACTCCTGGCGTTGCTGCAGCACGTCGGGGCGAGCGTGCAATGGCACGGGGCCAACACCGTGGAAATCGATACGAGCCGCGCTGAGCCGAAGCCGCTCGACCCGGCGCTGTGCAAAGAGATCCGCGCCTCGATCCTGCTGGCCGGGCCGATGCTGGCGCGCTTCGGACGCGTCACGCTCCCGCCGCCGGGCGGCGACGTGATCGGTCGCCGCCGCGTCGACACGCATTTCCTGGCGCTCGAGCGCCTCGGCGCGGAGGTCAGCGTCGGTGACGTGTACAAGCTCGAGGGCAAGCTCAAGGGCGCCGATATCTTTCTCGACGAGCCGAGCGTCACCGGCACCGAGAACGCGCTCATGGCGGCGGTGCGCGCGAGCGGAACCACGGTGCTGCGCAACGCCGCCTCCGAGCCGCACGTGCAGGACTTGGCGCGCTTTCTCGTAGCACTCGGGGCCGCCATCGACGGCATCGGCAGCAATACCCTGACGATCGAAGGTGGCCGCCCGCTCAAGCCGGCGCCGCATACCGTGGGGCCTGACCACATCGAGATCGGGTCGTTCATCGGACTTGCGGCGGTCACCGGCGGCGCGATCACGATCGACGGCGTCCGCGGCGACGATCTGCGCTCGACCGTACTCGCGTTCGAGCGGCTCGGCGTGCGGCCGCGGCTCGAGGGCGACAAGCTGATCGTCGACGCCGGGCAGGAGCGGCGCATCCGTCCCGATCTCGGCGGCCACGTCCCGAAACTCGAGGACGGACCGTGGCCCGCGTTTCCGGCGGACCTCATGTCCATCGCGATCGTCGTCGCGACGCAATGCGAAGGGCTGCTGCTCGTATTCGAGAAGCTGTTCGAGTCGCGACTGTTCTTCGTGGACAAGTTGATCGGCATGGGGGCGCGCATCGTCCTGTGCGATCCGCATCGCGCGGTCATCGCGGGGCCGTCGGCGCTGCGGGGACAGCAGGTCGAGAGTCCCGACATTCGCGCCGGGATGGCGATGCTGCTCGCCGCGCTCGCCGCGCAGGGCGATTCGGTGATTCAGAACATCGGACAGATCGAGCGGGGCTACGAACACATCGACGACCGGTTGCGCGCCTTAGGGGCCCAGATTGAGCGTCGATCCTAAGGCCGGGGCGCACGGGGTAGGGGCGGAGCATGCTGCGCCCCTACAACTGGCGGAACTCCCCAGCGGCGACGCCGCCGTCCCACGTCTCGAGTTAGCGGAGTGGGCGCAGCGCTACGGCGTGGTTGCCGGCATCACGACGCGGCCGCTCAGTCTCGGATTGTGGAGTGACGAGCCGGTGGGGCAGGTCATCGGCCGCTGGCGTGCGTTCGGGGCGACATTCGCCGCGCGCTTCCCGTCCATCGTGCTGGCGCATCAGGTGCACGGCACCGATGTGCATTGGCACGAAGCGGTGCCCGAGGGCTGGCTCATCCTCGACGGCAGCGATGGCCACGCCACGCGAGGGGACGGCGTGCTGCTGACGGTCACTGTGGCCGACTGCATTCCCGTGTATCTCGCCGTCCCGCGCAAAGGGGCCATCGCGCTCGTGCATGCCGGGTGGCGGGGCACCGCCGATGGCATTCTGGAGCAGTGCATCGAGCTTCTGAAGTGGCGCGGCTTTGCCAAAGCAGACGATATTGTAATGCATTGCGGCGTAGGTATTTGCGGCAGTTGTTATGAAGTAGGTTCTGAAGTCGCGGTGCGGTTTGGATTGTCCGGCACCGTCAAGCTCGACCTGCGCGCGGTCCTGGCCCAGCAGGCGCGGGATCTTGGCATCGCCGAGATCACCGTCTCGCCCTGGTGCAGTGCCGAAGGGCGGGACCGATTCTTCTCCCACCGCGGTTCAGGCGGTCGCGACGGACGGATGGTGGCGTACCTCGGCCGGCCGCTCGGTTGACACCGGGGACACCCCGGCTACATTCCCCAACGTGATGCGGGCGAAGTTCGGCCCGCGCTTTTTTTTCATGCTCACTGAGAGTCTTGTCGAGGCCTTCCGAACCCGGCTGGAAGCATTGGGGTTCGATCTGGCCGACCTGCGCATCGGCGGTACGCCGAACCGACCGCTCGTCCAAGTCCGCATTGACTGTCCGCCACGGAACGTCACGGTCGAAGACTGCAGCCGGATCAGCCGAGCGCTCGAACAATGGCTCGATGCGGGCGGTCCCCTGGGTAATCGTTATGTCTTGGAGGTGTCGAGCCCGGGGATCGAGCGGCCCGTGCGCTGGCACCGGCATTGGGCGCAGTTCGTGGGCCGCGACGTGAACGTGAAACTGGCTGGGATGGGACGGGTCCGCGCACGGATCGTCGCTGTCCCGGACGAGAATACCGTGGTCTTGGCACCGCACGGTGGTGCCGAGCGCGCGTACCGCCTCGATGAGGCCCGCGACGCTCGGTTGGTCGCCGAGACCGATGACCGATGACTGAGGACGGATGATGGCAAACACGACCGACGTAGTTTCCGCAATCAAAGAGCTGACGAGCACGAAACAGCTCGAGCGCAGCGAGCTGATCGACCTGCTCAAGGACGGCCTGCACGCCGCCCTCGTGAAGCGCTACGGGCCGAATGTGCGGGCCGAAATCGGCATCGACGAGATGAAAGGGTCGATCCGCATCGTGGTCCTCAAGACCGTGGTGGAGGCCGTCGAGGATGCCGGCACGCAAGTCTCGCTCGAGGAAGCGCGCTACGAAGACCCCGATTTCCAGCCGGGGGACGTCCTCGAAGAAGAGGTGCCGTTCGACCAGTTCGGCCGCACGGCGGTCCAGGCGGCGAAGCAGCGGATCATCCAGCGCGTTCGCGAGGGTGAGCGCAGCCGCATCCGCGAGGAGTTTTCGGGCAAGGTCGGCGAGCTGCTCTCGGGCGAAGTGCAGCAGATCGAGCGCGGCAAGATCGTGGTCATGCTGAACAAGTTCCGTGAAGCCGAAGCGATCATTCCGTACCGCGACCAGAATCACCGCGAGCATTTCCATCAGGGCGACACGATCCGCGCCGTGTTGAAGCGGATCGAGGAGACGCCGAAAGGGCCGCGCCTCATTCTGTCGCGCGCCGATCCGCTGTTCGTCAAAGCGCTGTTCAAGCTCGAGGTTCCGGAAATCCAGCAGCAGATCGTCGAGATCCGCGCCACCGCGCGCGAAGCGGGCAGCCGCACCAAGATCGCGGTGTGGTCGCGGGACGACGGCATCGATCCCGTGGGCGCCTGCGTCGGGCTCAAGGGCTCGCGCGTGCAGGCCGTGGTGAACGAGCTGAACGGCGAGCGGATCGACATCGTGCCGTGGTCGTCCGACCCGGAGCGGTTTGCCAAGCTGTCGCTCGCGCCGGCGCGTGTGGCGCGCGTCTTCTCCGATCCCGAGTCGAAAACGATTCAGGCGATCGTGGACGAAGACCAGCTGTCGCTCGCCATCGGCCGCAACGGCCAGAACGTGCGGCTCGCCTCCGAGCTGACCGGATGGAAGGTCGATCTCTACTCGAGCCGTGAGTGGCTGGAGCGCGGCGGCGAAGGGCCGTTGTTCGCGCCGCTGCCGCCCGCCGATGAATCGGTGACGGATGTCGCGCTCACGGAAATGAAGGGGCTGTCGCCCGAGCTGGTCGCGGTCCTGGAGCAGGCCGGCAAGAAAACGCTGCAGCACATCCTCGATCTCGAGCGCGAGGAAGTGGACCAGCTGCCGGGGATGACCCCCGATCTGGCCGACAAGCTCATGGCCTTCCTCAATGAGATGACGGAGGAGGGCGGCGAAGAAGAAGAGGCTGGTAAGACAACGGCGTGAGCGATCGCCTCACGAGGCTGCTCGGACTCGGCATGCGGGCGGGCAACATCGTGGTTGGGGTGGCGGGCGTTCGCGCAGCATTGCAGCGCAGCACCGTCGTGTGCGTGGTGCTGGCGCAGGACGCGAGCCAGCGCACCGTCGAAAAAGTGGAGCGGCTCGCCGTCGCCCGGCGCATCCCGGTGCTGCGGGGGCCGGCAGCAGAGCAGTTGGGAGCGGGACTCGGCCGGCCGCCCGTCCAGGCGGTCGGCGTCACAGATCCGGCCCTGGCACGCGGGTTGACGGCAGATGGCTGATGCCAGACAGCAAACAGCGAGGATTGAAGTGGCAACAACGCGGATCCATGATTTAGCGGCGGAATTCGGCATCTCCAGCGAGCAGCTGATGGGCATGCTCAAGGAGATGGACATCTTCGTGCGCAGTCATCTCACGCCGCTCAAGGATGAGCAGGTGTCGCTGATGCGCGCGCGCTGGGAGCGCGACAAGCGCAAACAGAAACAGCCGTCGGCCCCGCCCAAGCGGCGCCGGACGGCGAAAGCCGTGGAGCCGGCGCCCGAGCCCGTGGCCGCAACGGAGGCCCGTCCGCGGCGCCGCCGCCGGACCGCGGCCGAAGTCGCCGCCGCTGACGCCGTCGCTGCGGAAGCGGCCGCCGCCGAAGCCGCCGAGGCCGAACAGGCGCGTCTGGCGCTCGAGACCGCGGCGCGCGAGCAGGAGGAAGAGCGCCCGGCTGCATCGCTCGAGGAGCGGGCCGCGGCGTTGTTCAAGGACCTCGCACCGGCCGAATCGGCCGAGCCCGCAGCGCCGGCGGCAAGCTTGACGTTTGCGCCTTCGCCGTCCTCCGCCGCGCCTTCGCCGTTCTTTGCGCCGCCGTCGTCTCCGCCGCCGCCCCCACGGCCGTTCATCCCGACCCCCGTTCGCCCGCGGCCTGTCGCGCGCGGGACGCCGTCCGGTCAGGGGGGAAGCCCGACCGTACCGCCGCGGCCCGTGGCCTCGGCCGCGCCGGGCGCGCCCCCGCTCGACGAGCGGCGCCGCGAAAAAGGCAAGAAGCGCAAGAAGGGGAAGAAATCGCTGGTTGACCAGGAAGCGGTCGCCCAGAACATCTCGCGCACGCTCGCCACGATCAAGGCGCCCGTCGGCAAGAAGGGCGTGCATCGCCGCGAAGAGGGGCCGAGCTTCCGCGAGACACAGGAAGAGCGGCGTCGCGAAGAGCGCGAGCGCGAAAAGACGCTGGTGCGCGTCACCGAGTTTATCACGGTGTCCGAGCTGGCCAACACGCTCAAGGTCCCGCCCACGCAGATCGTGACGTTCGCGTTCAAAGAGCTGGGCCAGATGGTGACGATCAACCAGCGGCTCGACTTCGACATGATCGAGCTGATCGCCTCGGCGTTCAGCTTTCAGGCGGTGCGCGAAGAGGAGTACGCCACCACCCAGACCGAAGCGGCGAAGGACGCCGATGAAACGCTGAAGCCGCGGCCGCCGATCGTCACGATCATGGGTCACGTCGACCACGGCAAGACGTCGCTGCTCGACTACGTCCGCAAGGCCAACGTGGTCGCGGGCGAGGCGGGCGGCATTACGCAGCACATCGGGGCCTATCAGGTCACGTTGAAGGACGGCCGCAGAATCACCTTCCTCGACACGCCGGGCCACGAGGCGTTTACCGCCATGCGCGCGCGCGGCGCGCAGGTCACGGACATCGTCGTGCTGGTCGTCGCGGCCGACGACGCGATCATGCCGCAGACGATCGAGGCGATTTCGCACGCCAAGAACGCGGGCGTGCCCCTTGTCGTCGCCATCAACAAGATCGACCTGCCCAGCGCGAACGTGCAGAAGGTGAAGCAGGATCTGTTGTCGCACGGCGTCGTGCTCGAGGAGTTCGGCGGCACCACGCTGATGACGCCGATCTCCGCCAAGAAGGGCACCAACGTCGACGCGCTGCTGGATCAGATCCTGCTGCAGGCCGAGCTGCTCGACCTCAAGGCGAACCCGGACCGCAAGGCGCAGGGCACCGTGCTCGAAGCCCAGCTCGATCCCGGCAAGGGCGCGCTCGCCACGATTCTCGTGCAGACCGGGACGCTGCGCGTCGGCGACGACTTCATCTGCGGCCAGTACTCCGGCCGCGTGCGCGCGATGTACGACGAGCGCGGCGGCACCGAAGCGGAAGCCGGCCCGTCCACGCCCGTCCAGATCCTCGGCTTCGAGGGCGTGCCCGAGGCCGGCGACAGCTTCCTGGCGATGGATGACGCCGCCGCCGCACGGGAGATCGCCCAGAAGCGCCAGCGGCTCGAGCGCGAGGCGCAGCACCGCCGTTCGGGTCGGGTCAAAACGCTCGAAGACTTCATGGCCGAGGCGGCCGCCGGCGGCGTCGCGACGCTTCGCATCATCATCAAGGCCGACCAGGGCGGCCCCGCGGAAGCGTTGGCGGATGCGCTGGCCCAGCTGTCGACCGCGGAAGTGAAGGTCGAGGTGGTGCACCGCGGCGTCGGCGCGATCACCGAATCGGACGTGCTGCTCGCCCGCGCGTCCGGGGCGATCATCGTCGGGTTCCATGTGCGTCCCGACTCCAATGCCCGCGCCGCCGCCGATCGCGAGCGGGTGGAGATCCGCACCTACCGCATCATCTACGAGGCGGTCGAAGAGGTGAAGCTGGCGATGGAAGGGCTGCTTGCGCCCGAAAAGAAGGAAGTCGTACTGGGCGAAGCCGAGGTCCGTCAGACCTTCAAAATCGCCAAGCTTGGCACGATCGCCGGGTGCTTCGTGCGCAGCGGCGTGATTCCGCGCACCGGACGCGCGCGCGTGATCCGCAACGGCGTGGAGGTCTACGACGGGACGTTGTCGTCGCTCAAGCGCTTCAAGGACGACGTGCGCGAGGTCCGTGAGGGCTTCGAGTGCGGCATCGGGATCGAGAACTTCAACGACGTCAAGGTCGGCGACCTGATCGAGTCGTACCGCATCGAGGAGGTCGCGCGCTCGCTCACAGCGGCTGAGTCGTGATTGTGGGCGTGATGGTGTGGGAGCTGCACCTGCCCGCGTGCCAGTCGCTCAAGGACAAGCGGACGATCGTGAAGAGCCTCAAGGACCGGATGCACAACCGCTTTAACGTGTCCGTGGCGGAGACGGGGCATCAGGATCTCTGGCAACGGGCGGAGCTGACGGCCGCCGTGGTCAGCACCGATCGCCGCCATGCCGAGAGCGTGCTGCGCGAAGCGGACCAGCTGATCGCTGGTGCGGACGGCGCGCGGATCGTGGACACCAGCACGAGCTATCTCTGAGATGAAACGTCGCAGCCACCGTCCCGAACGGGTGAGCGAGCTGATCCGGCAGGCCGTCGGCGCATTTCTCACCGGCGCCGTGCGCGATCCGCGGATCGGCTTTGTCACCGTGACCGGCGTCGATGTCTCGCCCGACCTGTCGCACGCGAACGTCCGCGTGAGCGTCATGGGCTCGGACGAAGAGAAAGCGACGTCGCTCGAAGGGCTGGCGAGCGCCGCGCGCTATCTCCGGGCGCAGCTCTCGAAGGAGCTGCAGCTGCGGACGAGCCCGGAGCTGCATTTCCATCTGGATCGCGGACTCGATCACGCGCAGCACATCGACCGCGTGCTGAAGGAGCTGAAGGAGTCGGACGACTGAACAACGGTGGGCTCGTCCTGGTGGCCAAACCGGCCGGCCCCACGTCCCATGATGTCGTCGACATCGCCCGTCGCGCGCTCGGCGAACAGCGCGTCGGACATCTGGGCACGCTGGATCCGTTCGCGAAAGGCCTGCTGGTGCTCGTCGTGGGGCGGGCGACGCGGCTGGCGCCGTTCGCGGCAGAGTGGCCGAAGACATACGAGGGCGTCATCCGGCTCGGCGTCACGACGGACACCGACGATCTCACCGGCGCCGTCGTGGCGACCGCGTCGTGGACGGGGATCACCCCGGCGCAGCTCGCGGAGGTGATCGGCAGTTTTCGCGGCGCGTACGACCAGCGTCCGCCCGCTTATTCGGCGGTGAAGATCGAAGGGGAGCGGGCCTACCGGCGCGCGCGCCGCGGCGAAACGGTCGCACCCGAGCCGCGGCCGGTCGAGATCCGCGAGCTGGAGCTCGTAGAAGCGGCCGTACCCGATCTGCAGTTTCGGGCCACGGTGAGCGCCGGCACCTACCTGCGCTCGCTGGCGCGGGACATCGGGGCGAAGCTCGGCTGCGGCGCGCATCTCACCGCGCTGCGGCGCACCGCCGTCGGGCCGCTGCGCCTGGCCGATGCGGTGGCGCCGGAAACGGTGACCCCGGCGGCGTTGCAGGATGCGGCGATCCTGGTTGGGCATATGCCGCGCCGGCAGGTAGATAAGAAGGAACGCGACGCGGTGGTGCACGGTCGCCCGATACCGAGCGGCCAGACGGCTGACGGCACACGGCAGATCGCCATCTTCGCTGGCGATGAGCTTCTAGCCGTAGCCGAGCGGTTGGGCGACCTTCTGAAGCCCCGCGTGGTCGTGGCGGAGGGTTGATGGGTCCCGCGGTGGTGACGCTGGGTACCTTCGATGGCGTGCACCGCGGACATCAGGCGGTGCTGGCCGAGGTGACCAAGCGGGCGCGAGCTGGGCAGCTGGCGAGCATCCTGGTCACGTTCGAGCCGCATCCGCTCGCGGTCGTGAATCCTCGGGCGGCGCCAAAACTGTTGACGCTGTCCGAGGAAAAGCGAGTTCTCGTGACGGCGCAGGGCGTCGAGCAGTTCGTGTTGCTGCCGTTCACGCCGGCGGTCGCGCAGCTTGAGCCAGCGGCGTTTGTTCGTCGCCTGCGTGACGAGTACGGAATGCGCGAGTTGGTGATGGGATACGATCACGGGTTTGGCCGGGGTCGGGCGGGTGACGTCGACGTGGTGCAGGGGTTGGCGCGTGACCAGGACTTTCGCGTTGCGGTCGTGGACGCGGTACGGGACAACGGACAGCCGATTTCGTCGACGCTGATCCGCACCGCGCTCGCGCACGGTGATCTGGACTCGGCGGCGCGCTGGCTCGGCCGGCCGTACGCGATCCGAGGAACCGTGGTACGAGGGGCCGGGCGGGGGCGGACGATCGGCGTTCCGACGCTGAACTTGGAGTCGCCTGACCCGAGCAAGCTCCTGCCACCTGACGGCGTGTATGCCGCCCGCGTGGTGCTGCAGGATGGAAGGACATTCGGGGGCATGATGAATCAGGGCCCCCGGCCGACATTTGGTGAAGACGTTCGCGCGCTCGAGGTCCATCTGTTCGATTTCAGCGGCGAGCTGTATGGCGAAACGGTAGATGTGCAGTGGGTCTGTCGCCTGCGAGACGTGCAGGCGTTTCCGTCCCGCGAAGCCTTGGTGGCGCAGCTCGACCGCGACCGCCAGGCGGCGTGGGCGACCCTCAACCGGTAGGGAGTCCGATGGGGAAGATTCGGCAGCGGCTGTATGTGATCCTGGGCTTGATCGTCGTGAGCATCATCGCGCTGGTGCCGCGCAACACCAAAGAGCGCGTACTCGACGCCAAGACGGGCGGGATGAAGGACACGTTGGTGCGCCGGGTCCCGATCAACCTCGGGCTCGATCTGCGGGGCGGCATCTACCTGGCGCTCGAGGTCGACCAGTCCAAGGGTCCGGTCCCTGATTGCGCCGACGCGATCCAGCGCGCCGAGCGCGTTGTCCGCACCCGCATGGACGAGTTCGGCACGAAAGAGCCCGTTGTACAGATTCAGGGCCGCTGCCGCTTGATCGTCGAGCTCGCCGGCGAACAGGATCCCGCCCGCGCCAGGAGCGTCATTCAGCGCACCGCGTTTCTCGAATTCCGCATCACCGACATGAAGAGCCTGTTCAAGGATGCCCTGCCGCAAATCGACGCGGCGCTGCGCAAAGCGGGCATCAAGTCACGGAGCAATGCGGCGCCATCAGCGGTCGCCCAGTTGTTCGGCGGCGACACGGCGCACACCACGAAGGCCGAGCGCGACTCGGCCACCGATGCGAACACCCCCGGCGTCCTGTCGTCGCTGCTCTTTCAGGGGCAGCTGCCGGGTGAGTACCTCGTGCCCGAGGAGCAGTGGCCGCTCGTCGACAGCCTCATCAACCGTCCTGATGTGCGTGGCGCGATCCCGCGCGGCCTCGAACTGCGGTGGGGCACGCAGGCCGAATCGCGCGGCGCCAAGGCGTATCGGGCGCTGTACGCCGTCGACGCACACTCCATCATCACGGGCGAGTACCTGGTCAAGGCGCAGGCACGGCGCGATCCCACCACCAACCAGTCGATCGTCGCGTTCCAGTTGAACCATCGCGGCGCCCGGAAGTTTTCCGACGAGACGGCGCGTCATATCCACGACTACATGGCGATCATCCTGGACGGCCGAGTCCAGGGGCAGCCGCCGATCATCAACGGACAAATCGGCGCGAACGGCATGATCGAGCTCGGGAGCAAGCCGCTGCAAGAAGCGAGTGACCTGGCGCTGGTGCTGCGCGCCGGCGCGCTGCCCGCGCCGCTCGCGATCGTCGACGAGCGGACCATCACCGGGACGCTCGGAGCTGACTCCATTCACGATGGTGTGCTGGCGGGGGTCGTCGGCATCGCGCTCGTCATCGTCATCATGATCGGTTATTACCGGGTGTCGGGCGCCCTCGCCGTGGCCGCGCTCACGCTGTACTGCTTGTTCACCCTTGCCGGGCTCGCGCTGTTTGGCTTTACGCTCACGCTCCCCGGGCTCGCCGGCTTCGTCCTGTCGATCGGCATCGCCGTGGATGCGAACGTGCTGATCTTCGAGCGCATTCGCGAGGAGCTGGTCCACGGCAAGTCGCTGCGGCTCGCCGTCGACGACGGCTTCCTGCACGCGATGAACGCGATCGTGGACTCGAACGTCAGCACCATCCTCACCGCGCTGATTCTCTACGCCGTCGGGACCGGCCCGGTGCAGGGCTTTGCCATCACGCTGATCATCGGTATCGTCGCCTCGATGATCTCGGCGATCTTCGTCGTGAAGACGCTGTTCCTCATCTGGCTGAATCGGCGGCCTGACATGGTGACCCTGAGCATCTGATGATCAGACTCTTCGCGAACGCGCAATACGACTTCATTAAATGGCGCCGCTGGGCGTTCTCGCTCACAGGCGCCATCATGCTCGTCGGCCTCGGCTTCCTCGTGACGCGCGGCGTGAACTACAGCATCGAGTTCACGGGCGGGACGCAGGTGCAGGTCGAGGCGGCGCATCAGGTGCCGATCGCCAACGTCCGCGCCGCGCTCGACAACGTCGGGCTCAAGGGCGCGGAGCTCAAGAATTTTGGCTCCGACACCTCCTTCGTGGTCACCGCGCGGATCGGCTCGGAGAGCGCCGAAGGAGAGGCCGGCACGCAGGCCGTCGCCGACGCCGTGGCCCGGGCGTTCGACCAGAGCGTCGGCGCGGGCCAGTACCGGATCGAGCGGCGGGAGGCGGTGGGCCCCAAGGTCGGCCGCGAGCTGCAGGGGAAGGCGCTCATCGCCATCCTGTTCAGCTTCGTCGTCACGCTCATCTACCTGGCGGTCCGCTTCGAGTGGCGCTTCGGCCTCGCCGCGGTCGTCGCGACGGCGCACGACGTGGTCGCCACGATCGCGTTCATCAGCGTCATGCACCTCGAGGTGAGCCTCGTCGTCGTGGGCGCGGTCCTGACGGTCGTGGGCTACTCGCTGAACGACACGATCATCATTTTCGACCGCGTACGCGAAAACCTGCGGAAATACCGGCGCCAGAATCTGTACGAGATTCTCAACCTCTCGATCAACGAGACGCTGCCGCGCTCGGTGCTCACGCACGGCACCACCATTGCCACCACGCTGTCGTTGCTACTCCTCGCCGGCGAGGTGATCCGGCCGTTCGCCTGGGTCATGTCGTTCGGCATCTTTACGGGCACCTTCTCTTCTATCTATATCGCGGCGCCCGTGCTGCTCTGGATCGAAAAGCGTTGGCCCGGCGAGGATGCGCGGGGGGCGCGGACGTTCGGCACGCGTGCGCCCGCGACGCCGGCCGTGCCGGCGCCGCCGGCGCAATCGTCCTCGGCCTCGCCCCGCGCCCCGCAGCCCGCACGGTAGGGACACGCCGGTGGCGTGTCCCTACCTCGTGGATACCCACTGTCATTTGACCGATGCCGCCTTCGACGCCGATCGCGACGCCGTCCTGTCCCGCGCCAAAGCGGCGGACGTCGGGCACGTCGTGGTAATCGCGGACACCGTCGGCCGCAGTGAGCAGGCCTGCACGCTGGCCGCCGGGACGCCGGGGCTCTCGGCGACGGCCGGCGTGCACCCGCACGAAGCCGGCAGCTGGTCGGATAGCGCGCGGCGGCGGGTTGCGGAGCTGCTCGCTGGGCCGGAAGTCGTCGCCGTGGGCGAGACCGGGCTCGATTACCACTACATGCATGCACCACGGGAGACGCAGCGGCGCGCGTTCGAGGCGCAGCTGCGGCTCGGGCAGGACGTCGGCAAACCGGTGATCATCCACTCCCGCGACGCCGACGACGACATCGCCGCGATGCTCCGCTCCCTGACCCCGGGCGACCCGATCGCCGTGCTCCATAGCTTTTCTTCCGGCGACGCGGTCTGGGAAGCGGGCATGGCGATTGGCGCCTATTTCTCCTTCAGCGGCATGATCACGTTCAAAAACTGGCCCCTCACCGGCCGTCTGGCCGTCTGCCCGTCCGACCGTCTTTTAGTCGAGACCGACGCGCCCTATCTGGCTCCTGTGCCGCATCGCGGCCAACGCAACGAGCCGGCGTTCGTGCGCGCGGTTGCCGAGCGCGCGGCGGCGCTGTGCGGCGAGACGCTGCAGGCGCTGGCGGAGCGCACGACCGCGAACGCGCAACGCTGCTTCGGGTCACGCCTCGAGACCTCCCTGTGACCGGAACCAAAGTCCCCTCCGACATCGCCATCGCCCAGGCCGCGAAACTGCGTCCCATTCGCGACGTGGCGGCGGAGCTGGGGCTGTCGGACGACGATGTGGAGCTGTACGGGAGGTACAAGGCAAAGATCTCGCTGCGCGCGCTCGAGCAACGCGCGGCAAAGGGGAAACTCGTGCTCGTGACGGGCATCAATCCCACGCCCGCCGGAGAAGGGAAGTCGACGGTCACCGTGGGGGTGACGCAGGCGCTCCGGAAGCTCGGCAAGAACGCGATTCTCGCGCTGCGCGAGCCGTCGCTTGGGCCCGTGTTCGGCGTGAAGGGCGGGGCCGCCGGCGGCGGCTACGCGCAGGTCGTGCCGATGGAAGACATCAACCTGCATTTCACGGGCGACTTCCACGCGATCGCGAGCGCGCACAATCTGCTGTCGGCGATGCTCGACGCCCACTTGCATCACGGCAACGCCCTGGGACTGGACGTTCGCCGCATCACCTGGCCGCGCACGATCGATATGAACGATCGGGCCTTGCGCAGCATCATTGTGGGGCTGGGCGGCCTGTCGGGCGGCCCCATGCGGGAAGAGCGCTTCGTCATCATTCCCGGCTCGGAGATCATGGCCATCCTGGCGCTCGCGACGGGGACCCAGGATCTCGAAGAGCGCATCGCACGCATCGTCGTCGGCCTCCGCCCCGACAAGAGCGCCGGCCGGGCGAGCGATCTCAAGGCGCAGGGGGCGATGACGCTGCTGCTCAAGGACGCCATCAACCCGAATCTCGTGCAGACGCTCGAAGGCGGACCGGCGCTCGTCCATTGCGGGCCCTTCGGCAACATCGCGCACGGGTGCAATTCCGTGGTCGCGACGAAACTGGGTCTGGCGCTGGCCGATATCGTGTTGACGGAAGCCGGGTTCGGCGCCGATCTGGGCGCCGAAAAGTTTTTCGACATCAAATGCCGCTTTGCGGGGCTCAAGCCCGAGGCCGCGATCATCGTGGCCACGGTCCGCGCGCTCAAAATGCATGGCGGCGTGAAGAAAGAGCAGCTCGGCGTCGCGAGCCCCGCCGCCGTGCAGCGGGGCGTCGAAAACCTCCGCCGCCACATTCGTAACGTGAAGCGATTCGGAGTTCCCGCGATCGTCGCGCTCAATCGTTTCACCACCGATACCGATGAAGAAGTCGACGCGGTGCGCGCCGTCGGCGCGGCGGAAGGTGTCGAAGTCATCCGCTGCGACGTCTGGGAAAAGGGTGGGGAAGGCGGCGTTGCGGTCGCCGAAGCGCTTCTCGGTCTCCTCAAGACGGGCAGGGCCGCGTTCAAGCCGCTCTACGACGAGCGCCGCCCAATTCGCGAGAAGATCGAGACGATCTCGCGGGAGATCTACGGGGCAGGCAACGTGTCGTTCGCGCCGGCCGCCGACCGCGCCCTCGAGTTGCTGCCGAAGCTCGGGCTCGGCGAGACGCCGGTGTGCATGGCGAAGACGCAGTACTCATTCTCTGACGACGCCACGCAGCTCGGCGCGCCGACGGGGTTCACGCTCCACGTGCGCGACATTCTGCCGGCGGCCGGCGCCCGTTTCGTCGTGGCGCTCGCGGGTGACATCATGACGATGCCGGGGCTCGGCAAGAGCCCCGCCGCCGAGCGGATTCGGCTGCTTCCTGACGGCACGATCGAGGGACTGTTCTAATGCGTACGATTGCAACCGACGCGGCGCCGAAGGCGATTGGTCCTTACAGCCAGGCGATCGCGATCGACGGTCTCGTCTTCACGGCGGGGCAGGTCGCGCTCGACCCGAAAAGCGGCGAGCTCGTCGGCAAGACGACGGCCGAGCAGACCGAGCAGGTGTTCGCGAATCTGAAGGCGGTACTGTCCGCGGCTGGAACGTCGCTCGCGAAGGTCGTGAAGACGACGGTGTATCTGGCGGACATGGCCGACTTTGCGCAAATGAATGAGGTGTACGCGAGGCATTTCGGTGCGCACAAGCCGGCACGGTCGACGGTGCAGGCGGCCGGACTGCCCAAGGCCGCGCGCGTCGAGATCGACGTGATCGCGGTCACGCCGTAAGCGCGGCATCTCCTGGGGAGCGGATTGGGTCTGGTGGCCTGACCAGTCTTCAAAACTGTTTGGGGCTCTAACGGGCCTCGGTAGGTTCGATTCCTACACGCTCCCGCCACCGCTGTTGACTTTCGTCCCGCCTCAGCGCATTCGTAAAGCTGCTCGCTGTGGGAGGACCGATGGCTACGACCTCGCAATGGGCCCGGCTGCGCCCCTCGGAAGCTGGCCACCTGCGCCGCGGCGCCTGGTATCGTGTGGTGCGCCTGACCCCCATGGAAGCCGTCCTCGACGTCAACGGCACACCGACGCCGATCCCGCGGCCGTCACTCGACATCCTGCCGGCGCGTCCCACGCGCTGGGCTGTGGTGCCGCGGCCCGCGCGCTCAGCCCGGCTGCCCCTCACCTGGGGCTCGCGCTACGGCGTCTGTCCCAACTGCCGCGAACGGGCCCGGCTGGAAGAGCGGGCGACCAGCATGCGCTGTCCCAAGTGCAACGGCTATTTCGACATCGGATGGGATAACTCGTAGGGGTTTTCGCTAGCTCCTGCCGCTTGCGCTGATCACTATATTGTGCCCGCGCCCATTCTCGTCTCCCCGACCAGGAGCCGTGGTGGCTATTCTTTTTGCGCGCCTGCAGGCTGACGTCCCCATCAAGATGCGCCGCGGTGCGTGGTACCGTGTGATCGAACTCACTGACCTCCAGGCCGTGCTCGAGATCAACCACCGCAAGGTCGGTGTGCTCAGGGCATGGCTCGAGATCCAGCAGCGCCCGCCGCAGTATTGGAGTGTCGTGCACGGCTCCGAGGAAAACCGCAAGGCGCCGCCCCATCTTCGGGGATTGTACGGCGTCTGCCCCAACTGCCGGGCGCGGGCTCCGCTGCCCAAGAAGACGACCGTGCGTACGCTCCAATGCAAGAAATGTGAGAAGGAGTTCGAGATTAATTGGGCGGAGGGCAATGGCAAAACGTAGCGTGACGACCGTCACTTCCAACTCGTTTGGTCCACGTTACTCTTGTCGTCCCCTCGACGCCCGAGAGAATACTGATGGTGTGGGCTCGTTTGCAGGCCGATGTGAATTGCAATCTGCGGCGGGGTGCCTGGTACCGCTTGATCAAGGCCCAAGGCCTCGCCGCTGTGGTCGATGTAAAGGGGACACCCGTTGCGGTCGTGCGGGCGTTCCTGCAGATGTCCAATTCGCCGCCGCGGAAATGGACCGTCGTGCCGCGTCCGCGCACGGTTCCCCGTTCGATTGAAATCGGCGAACACTACGCTGTCTGCCCCTCCTGCCGGGACCGCGTCCCGCTGCGGGGCCGGCCCACGCGCATGATGTGCGGCCGTTGCAGCGTCGAGTTCGCTGTCGATTGGGAAGAGCAGTATCTGTCGAAGTAACTCCCGCTCCTAACTTCGCAGTCCCTTCCGCGGCAGACGAGATGATATCTTGTCTGCCGCGTGCTTCATGCCCACGTCATCCTCAATCCGGCCGCGGGACGAGGCGCCGCAGGGCGCGCCGAGGCCGTGGTGGCCCGGGCGTTCCGCGCGCAAGGCTGGGCGGTGGATGTCGCTCGGACGGCCGGGCCGGGCCATGGTCAGGAGCTAGCCAGAGCGGCGGCGCAGCAGGGGGCGAAGCTTGTGGTCGCGGTCGGCGGCGACGGTACCGTCCACGAAGTCGCCAACGGCTTGCTCCGCGCAGGTAGTGACGCCGCGCTCGGCGTCGTCCCGCTAGGCTCCGGCAACGACTTTGCCAAGCTCGTCGGCGTATACAAGCACGATCCGGTGCGGGCCGTTGCCCGCCTCGTGACCGCCCGGCCCACGCGGTTCGACGCGGGCCGCGTGCTCGACGAGTGGTTCGTGAACAGCCTCGGCTTCGGATTCGGGCCGGCGGTGGTGAAGACTCGCAACGCGAGGCAGCACCTGCGCGGCTTTCTATCTTATCTCGTGCCGATTGTGCAGACGTTCTTCACGTTCGAGCCGCCGGTCCTGGATCTCACGGCAGCTGGGTTTCGCGAGCGCGGGAACATGATGATGGTGGAGGTGTGCAACGGCACGACGGCGGGCGGCAGCTATCGGTTCGCTCCCGACGCGGATCCGGCGGACGGCAAGTTGGATGTCTGCGTGATCCGGCGTGTCTCACTGCCGCGCTTTTTCCTGGCGATTCCCCGGGTCATGCGCGGCACGCACGTCACCATGCGCGAGGTCGCACTCATCAAGACCACGAAGCTCGTCGTTCGCTCGCCTGAGGAGCCGCTCGTGCTGCACGTCGACGGCGAGCTGCGGGAGCCCGGAGTCAACGAATGCACGGTGAAGGTGGAGCGGGGGAAACTGAACGTGTTGGTGGCTCGATGAGGCGGAAGGTTGGAAGGTTGGAAGGTTGGAAGGTGGTGGCAGTGGCGATCACACTGTCCAACATTCCAACATTCCAACTTTCTGCTCAGGATACCACACACGTTCGCGACACGACCCACATCACGCTCCCCGCCGACACCATCCACCACGGCGTCAGGCCCATGGGAGCGTTTCTGCGCTCCTTCATTTTGCCCGGCTGGGGCCAGGCGGCGACCGGCCGGCCGATGACGGGCGCGGCGTTCGTGGCGTGGGAAGGCGTGACGGCGATGATGACGTTCAAAGCCGAGCAGGAAGCGAACTACTTCAAGCGGATTCATTCCAGCAATCTTCGGCTCAAGCGGCAGGAAGTGCAGGACTGGCTCGTGCTGTGGGTGTTCAATCATCTCTTCTCCGGCGCGGAAGCCTACGTGTCGGGTCATCTCAAGGACTTCCCGCCCGATCTCAAGGTGCGCGCCTTCCCGGGCGGCATCGGCGTCAGCATTCCGCTCCATGAATGAGGCCCCGCTCGGCGTCTTCGATTCCGGGATCGGGGGACTGACCGTCGCGCGCGCGTTGTTCGAGCGCCTGCCGCACGAGTCCGTCATCTACTTCGGCGACACGGCCCGCGTGCCGTATGGTCCCAAGTCGCCGGATACCGTCCGCCGCTACAGCGCCGAGATTCTCGCCTTCCTCTTGCAGCGCGGCGTGAAGGCTGTGGTCGTCGCCTGCAACACCAGCACGGCGCACGCCCTGAGCTACTTGCAGGAGCGTTCGTCGGTGCCGGTCGTGGGTGTGATCGAGCCGGGCGCGCGCGCGGCGGTGGCGGCCACCAAGACGGGAACGATCGGGGTGATCGGCACCGCCGGCACCATCGCAAGCGGCGCCTACGAACGCGCGATCAAGGCGCTGCGCCCCGACGCGCGTGTGCACAGCCAGGCCTGTCCGCTGCTCGTGCCGCTCGTCGAGGAAGGATGGTTCGACCATCCCGCCGCCGAGTTGATCGCGCGCGAGTATCTCGCACCGCTGCAGCGCGCCAAGGTTGACGTCCTCGTCCTGGGCTGCACGCATTATCCGTTGCTCAAGCCGCTCCTGGCCCGGGTCATGGACCCGGATGTGAAGCTGGTCGACTCAGCCGAGGAGACGGCGACGGCGGTGGCGCGTGAGTTGGAGCGCCTGCATCTGCTGGCGCACGGTGGGACGCACGATCATCGCTTCGTGGTGTCGGACGACGAGCCGCATTTTCGGAAGGTGGGAGCGCGGTTCCTGGGTGAGAAGCTCAAGCAGGTCGAAGTTGTGCCGCTGTGAACTGCTTCAACTCTACGCCGGCGGGCGTGACGACGGCGTACCGCCCGCCGTCCAGAAACGCGCCCGGGTTCAGATAGGCGCGCCCGTCCGGCAGTTGGTCCACCACCGGCCGATGGGTGTGTGCCATGATGACCAGCTGCACGTCCGCGTGCGCGGCCAGAAAGTCGGCGGCCCAGCGCCGCTGCGCGGCGGCCGCGCGGTCGAGCACCGCACGATCCTTCGTGGTGTCGGCCAGATGGCGCGAAAACAGATCGGCGATCCAGAAACCGATCGTGGGATGCAGCACGCGAAACACGGCGACCGTCACAGGGTGCCGCAGCACGCGATGCATCAGCGCGCCGCTCCAGTGCTGCTCGGTGAGGCCATCGCCGTGCGTAATGAAGGCGCGCCGCCCGCCCAGCTCCAGCTCCGCTTCGCCGCCGAAGAACTCGATCCCGAGATCCTGCGTGAAGAACGACCCGCCCCAGCGATCGTGATTCCCGCCTACGAACGTGATCGGGATGCCGCGGGCGCGCACCTCCTGGAGCTTGGCGACGGTGGCGAAATGTTTGCGGGGAATGACGCTCTTGTACTCGAACCAGAAGTCGAACAAATCACCCATCAGCACGAGGTGGTCCCCAGGTCCGGGGATCTCCTCGAGAAACGCGTGGAACGCCGTACCGACGGCGGGCGGCACCTGGCCGAGGTGCGCGTCCGCCACGATGATCACCCGCCTGGTTTCGTTCTGGCGCGACACGGCCCAAGCTTAGGAAGCTGGAACCACGCACGCAAGCGCATTACTGTTCTACCATGACGCAAACGCAAAAAGTCCTGATGGCCCTCGCGGTGCTCGCCCTCGCCGGCATCGCCGCGAACCGGCTCACTCCCGCGGCGGGGAACGGGCCGGCCGAGGCCTGCCGCCGCTTCGCCGGTGAGGCGCGCAGCACCTGCTACGCGCAGCTCTTTTCGGAGCGTCTTAAAGCTTATGGGGTCGCGGACGCGGTGGCGACGCTCGATCGCGTCGCGGCCGCAGATCCCGACGCGGCGGAACACGCGCATGAGTTTGCCCACGGCATCGGCATCGAGGCGTTCGGCATTTCCACCGATATTCCCGCCACCTTCACCGCCTGCGGCGACGGCTTCTCGTCGGGCTGCCGGCACGGCGTGATCCAGGCGTATTTTGAAGCGCGCGATCAGGTGACGCAGCCGGAAGTCGAAGCGTTGTGCCAGCCGTTTAAGGGCGCCACCGCGAGCCGCTGGGTGCTCTTCCAGTGCGTGCACGGGATGGGGCACGGGCTGACGATGCTGTACAGCCACGACCTGCCCCGCGCGTTGACCGATTGCGACCTGCTCGCCGACGGCTGGGACCGCGAGTCGTGCTATGGCGGCGCGTTCATGGAGAGCGTGATCAACGCGACCGCCCCGCATCACCCGGCCACGATGCTCGCCGCGCACAGCCATCACCACATGAGCGCCACGACATTCAAGGCGCTCGATCCGGCGGATCCGCTGTATCCGTGCTCCATCATGGCCGAGCGGTATTTGCACGCCTGCTATCAGATGCAGACATCCGTCATGTTGAATCTCAATCACGGCGACATGGGCGATGCTGCCAAGTCGTGCGAGCGCGCGCCGGCGAGCGAGCGCCCGGTCTGTTTCCAGAGCCTCGGTCGCGACATCACGTCCTACACCGCGCGGGATCCACAAAAGACGGCGGACCTGTGCAACAAGGCGCGCGATCCCTATCGCCCCTCCTGCTACTTTGGAGCGGCCAAAGCGCTCGTGGATTGGACGGCGACCACGGATGCGGCGTTCAAATTCTGCGGCATCGTCGGGCGCGAAGCCGGCGGGCCGACGTGCTACCAGGCGCTGGGCGAGGAAATCGCGACGCTGCTCGCCGGCATGCCCGAGCGGGAACAGCAATGCCTGCGCGCCGAGGAGCCGCAGGCAGAAACCGCATGCCGTCTGGGCGCGGGAGTCCCCGCGTCGCGTTGACTTTTCGAGCGGCGGTTCGCATTCTCCCGCCATCATGAAGATCACGTCCGAGCGGCTGCGCGCCGTGGGTGTGGTTCGTCCCCTGCTCACGGACGACCGCAATCCCGGCATGCCGCTCGATCTCGACGTCATTCGCGCGCTGCGCGTCAATCGCAGCGCCGTGGAGCGCCGAGCGGCGACCATCCCCACCCGGCGGACGGTAAAGAAGGAATGGCAGGCGGCGTGGCTGCTGCGGGCAATCACCTGCATGGACCTGACCACGCTGCAGGGCGACGATACCCCCGGGAACGTGATGCGGCTCTGCGCCAAGGCACGGCGGCCGCTGCGGCCGGACCTGGTCGAGTCGCTCGGCGTCGCCCACCTCGACATCAAAGTTGGTGCGGTGTGCGTGTACCACGCCCTCGTGCCGACCGCCGTCGCCGCCCTCGCAGGCTCAGGGATTCCCGTGGCGGCGGTCTCGACCGGGTTTCCGGCCGGTCTGAATCCCTTCGCGCAGCGGCTGGAAGAAGTGCAGGCTTCGGTCGCGGCGGGCGCGCAGGAAATCGACATCGTCATCACGCGCGCGCACGTCCTGACCGGCGACTGGCCGGCCTTGTACGCCGAGATCCGCGCGTTCCGCGACGCCTGTGGGCGCGCGCACATGAAAGCGATTCTGGGCACGGGCGAGCTCGCGACGCTCACGAACGTCGCGCGGGCCAGCATGGTGGCGATGATGGCTGGCGCCGACTTCATCAAGACGTCCACGGGCAAGGAGCCGGTCAATGCCGTGCTGCCGGTGGGCGTGGTGATGGCGCGGATGATTCGTGAGTACGAGATGCGGACCGGCGCCGCGGTCGGGTTCAAGCCGGCGGGGGGGATCCGCGCCGCAAAGCAGGCGCTCGAGTGGCTGATCCTTATGAAGGAAGAGCTGGGCGATCGCTGGCTCAGGCCCACCCTGTTCCGCCTGGGGGCCAGCGCCTTGCTGACCGATATCGAGCGCCAGCTCGAACACTTTGTCACGGGGCGCTACGCCGCCGCGCACCGTCAGCCGATGGTCTAGATGGCCACCGTCGCCAAGCTGTTCGAGACGATGGAGTATGGGCCGGCGCCGGAGAGCGACGCGCCTGCGCTCGAGTGGATCAGGCAGCATGACAACGGCCGGTTCGGCCATTTTATCAACGGTCGCTGGGTCGCACCCACCGAAGGCCAGTACTTCGAGACGATCGACCCCGCCACGAAGCGGGTCCTGGCGCGCGTCGCGCAGGGCAGCAAGGCGGACGTCGACGCCGCCGTGGCCGCCGCCAACGCCGCCGCGCCCGCGTGGGCGGGGCTGCCGGCGCACGCCCGCGCCCGCTACCTGTACGCGCTGGCGCGCGAGGTCCAGCGCCACTCGCGCCTGCTCGCGGTGCTCGAGAGTCTCGATAACGGCAAGCCGATTCGCGAAACCCGCGACCTCGACATCCCGCTCGTCGCCCGGCACTTCTATCACCACGCGGGGTGGGCGCAGCTGCGCGACACGGAGTTCCCGGGCTACGTGCCGGTCGGGGTCATCGGGCAGATCATCCCGTGGAACTTCCCGCTCCTGATGGTCTCGTGGAAAGTCGCGCCCGCGCTCGCGGCGGGGAACACCGTGATTTTGAAGCCCGCCGAGTTCACGCCGCTCACGGCGCTGTGCTTTGCCGGGATCGCCGCGGAGGCGGGGCTGCCGCCGGGCGTGTTCAACGTCGTCACCGGCGACGGAGCCACGGGCAAGGTCCTGGTGGAGCATCCGGACGTGCAGAAGATCGCGTTCACGGGCTCCACGGAAGTCGGCCGCATCATTCGCAAGGCGACCGCGGGCAGCGGCAAGAAGCTGACGCTCGAGCTGGGCGGCAAGAGTCCCTTCATCGTGTTCGAGGATGCCGATCTCGACAGCGTCGTCGAAGGTGTCGTGGACGCGATCTGGTTCAATCAGGGGCAGGTGTGCTGCGCCGGATCGCGGTTGCTGGTCCAGGAGGGTGTCGCCGACCGGCTGACCCAGAAGCTGCGCGCGCGCATGGAGAAGCTCCGCGTCGGCGCGCCGCTCGATAAAGCGGTCGACATGGGCGCGATCGTCGCGCCCGTACAGCTCGAGCGCATTCGCGGCCTCGTGGAGAAGGGCGTGGAGGAGGGCGCGAAGATGTGGCAGCCGTCCTGGGCATGCCCCACCGAAGGCTACTTCTATCCGCCGACGCTCTTTACCGACGTATCGCCAGCGGCGACGATCGCGCAAATCGAGATCTTCGGTCCGGTGCTCGTCAGCATGACGTTCCGCACGCCGAAAGAAGCGGTGGAGCTGGCGAACAACACGCCGTACGGTCTCGCGGCGAGCATCTGGTCTGAGAACATCAATCTCGCGCTCGACGTCGCCCCCAAGCTCAAGGCCGGCGTGGTGTGGATCAATTGCACCAATCTCTTCGATGCGGCGTCGGGGTTTGGTGGCTACCGCGAGTCGGGCTTCGGTCGCGAAGGGGGCCGCGAAGGCATGTACGAGTACCTGAAAACTGATTGGGACTCGGGCCTGGGGGCTGGGGCCTCGGGCGTGAGCAGTGCTGCACCGGCGCCAAACGTCAGCGCCCCCCAGGCCCCAAGCCCCAAGCCCCAGGCCCTCCCTCCGATCGATCGCACCTACAAGCTCTTCATCGGCGGCAAGCAAGCGCGCCCCGATCAGGGGTACAGTCGCAAGATCGTCGCTCCCGATGGCCGCGTGCTCGGCGAGGTCGCCGAAGGCAATCGCAAGGACGTGCGCAATGCCGTCGAGGCGGCCCATGCCGCGGCCGGATGGGGTCGGAGCAGCGGGCACCTGCGCGCCCAAATCCTCTATTTCATCGCCGAGAATCTCGCGACGCGCGGCCCGGAGTTCGCCGCGCGCGTGGGGCAGGCCGAGGTGGACGCGAGTGTGTCGCGGCTGTTCACCTACGCCGGCTGGGCCGACAAGTGGGACGGCGCCGTGCACCAGACACCGATCCGTGGTGTGACCCTGGCGATGAACGAGCCGGTCGGCGTGCTGGGAATCGCCACGCCCAACGATTTCCCGCTCCTCGGCTTTATCTCGCTGCTGGCGCCGGCCATCGCGGTCGGCAACACCGTGATCGTCGTGCCGTCCGAGCCGAACCCGATCGCGGCCGCCGAGTTCTACACGGTGCTCGAGACGTCCGACGTCCCCGCCGGCGTCATCAACGTGATCACAGGCGCCAAAGACGCGCTGGCGAAGGTGCTCGCCGAACACGACGACGTGGACGGGATGTGGTACTTCGGCACCGCGGCCGGCGTGAAGGCCGTCGAGCTCGCGTCCGCGGCGAACATGAAGCGGACGTGGACGTCGGCGCAGAGCCGCGACTGGCTCGATCCACGGCAGGGGGAGGGACGCGAGTTCCTCCGCCGCGCGACGGAAGTAAAGAACATCTGGATTCCATACGGCGAGTAGCTCCCCCGTAATCACCGCGGTCACCCACCGCGTCAATTACTCCGAAACCGATCAGATGGGCTTCGTCTACCACGCGAACTATCTCATCTGGATGGATATGGCGCGGACGGAGCACCTCCGGGAACGCGGGATGTCCTACAAGGAGCTGGAGCAGCAGGGCACTTACCTCACCGTCACCGATGTGCACATCCGGTACCGCCAGCCGGCGCGCTATGATGATATGATTCGAGTCCGCTGCTGGGTGCGGGATCTGGCGTCGCGGCGGGTGATCTTCGGCTATGCGGTCGAGCGGGCGGAGACGGACGAGCTGCTCGCGACCGCCGAAACCTCGTTGATCGCGTTGAACTCGCAACAGACTCTCTCGCGCCTTCCGGAGCACGTGTGTGAGCTGCTCGAACCCAGCGCAGACCCGGTTCGTCTCTAGTCTCTTCTTCCTTCTTCTGGCGGCCGTGGCGCCGCTGGTCGCCCAACAGCCCTCGTCAGATGAAGCGACCGTCGGTGTATTGGCGGGGCTGCTCGCGGCGTCGGACGCCCGCCGGTTCGATGGCGCCCCGCTGCGTGAGGCCTTGAGCCATGCGAATCCGGGCGTGCGACGCCAGGCCGCCCTGGCCGCCGGCCGCATCGGCGACGGCGCGGCGGTGGATCTGCTGATTCCCGTGCTCAAGGACTCCGTGCCCGCCGTGCAGGCGGCGGCGGCGTTTGCGCTCGGCCTGCTCAAGGATCCGCGCGCCATCCCGGCGCTGCTCGAGACGGTCCGCGCCGTGGGGTCGAGCGACCAGAGCGCGCCCCAGCTCGAGGCGGTGACCGCCATTGCCAAAATCGGTGGTGACGACGGCGCCCGCGCGCTCAGCGATGTCATTGCCGCGGGCTCGCCGGGTGCCTCGACGCCGGTGGTGAATGCCGCGCTGCTCGAGACGTGGCGCCTGGGCTCGCGCGCGCCGCTCGCCCAGCTGGTCCGCTTCACCGATGCGACCGATCCGGCGACCCGCTGGCGCGCCCTCTACGCTCTCGCCCGGCTGCGCGCGGCCCCGGGCGCCGCGGCGCTCGTGCGGTCGCTCAGCGATCCGGACCCGCAAACTCGCACCGTCGCGGCGCGAGGCATCAGCAAGGCACTGCTGGACAGCGCGCGGCTCGACGGGCGCGACGCAGTGGCAGCGTTGCGGCGGCTGCTCGGTGACGCCGATGCCCACATCCGCATCAACGCGCTGCGCGCGCTTGCATCGTTCCGCGATTCGAGCCTCTCCCGCGCCGTCGTGCCGCTCGTCGCCGATCGCGATATCGGCGTGGCGGTGCAGGCGGAGACGACGCTCGGCGTGCTGCGCGGCGGCGCTGCACTCGAGGCCCTGCGGGACCGGATCACCAGCAGCGTCTTTGCGCTGAGGCGCCAGGCCCTCATCGCGCTGGCCCAGGCCGACAGCGCCGCCGGTGTGGCCGCCGCGGCTGCGGTGGCGAATGATGCCGATTGGCGGTGGCGGAGCGTCGCGGCGGAGGCGTTTGGCGCGGCGCGCGCGCGCGATCGTCTGGAACATCAACTTGCTGATGCCGATGGGCGCGTGGTCGCGCAAGCGCTGTCCATGCTGCAGCGCATCGTCGCCGCCGCCGATTCATCGCTGATCACCAGGGCCCGACCGCTGCTCGCGCATCCGGATCCCGCGGTGCGCAGCATCGCGGCTGATCTCGTGGCTCGGCAACCCAACAGCGACGACGTCGATCTCCTCGTCGCCGCGTACGGCCGGGCGCAGGGCGATCCGTTCAACGACGCCCGTCTGTCGGCGGTGTCGGCCCTCGGCGCCATCGCCGCCGCATCGACCGCCGGCCGCGCGCGCGTCGCGACGAAATTCGTATCGGTCACGGCGCGGCCTGACGACTATCTGGTGCGGCGGCTGGCCGCCGACACGCTCCCGGATACGCGCGATGCCTGGGGTCCGGCGTTGCCGATCGTGACCGGCCGCACCATCGCTGATTATCGCGACATCGCCCGCCGCTGGCTCGCGCCGGCGCTCGCCGGCACAAACCCCCACGTCGTGCTGGAAACCGAGCGCGGCACCCTCGATATCGAGCTGCTCCCGGCGGAGGCACCGCTCACCGTCGCCGTGTTCCTCGATCTCGTGACACGCCGCTATTTCGACGGGACGCGCTGGCATCGGGTGGTGCCGAACTTCGTCGTGCAGGACGGCGATCCCCGCGGCGATGGATGGGGCGGGCCAGGGTTCTCGATCCGCGATGAGATCAATCCCGTGCGCTACGACGTCGGCACGGTCGGCATGGCGCTCTCGGGGCCCAACACCGGCGGCAGCCAGTATTTCATCACGCATTCGGCGCAACCGCACCTGGACGGCATCTACACGATCTTTGGCCGCGTGGTGGGCGGGGGCGGGCCGGCCGTATTGAATGCGATCGGGCAGGGCGAGCGCATCAGGACCATTCATAGATGAGCAGGGCCTTGGCCTGTGTAATTATTGCTGCAATCGGTTTTAATTCCGCATTGTCCGCCCAATACGGCTCCTTTGGGCAAAACAAGATCCAGTATCGCCGGCTCGACTGGCGCGTGTTGCGCGGCGAGCACGTCGACCTCTACTACTATCCGGAGGAAGAAGAGCTCGGCCGCGTCGCCGTGGCGTACGCGGAAGAGAGTTACGATTCTCTTCAACGCCGTTTCAATCACGCAGTTACTCGACGCATTCCCTTAATTGTGTATGCGTCGCACAGCGATTTCGAGCAGACGAACATCCTGCCGTTCATTCCGCCCGAAGGGTTGCTCGGGGTGACCGAGTTCCTGCGGCGCCGCGTCGCCCTGCCGTTCCGGGGCAGCTACGCCGAGTTTCGCCACACGATTCGCCACGAGCTGGCGCACGTCTTCCAGCTGAGCCTCACGTCCCTGACGTTCAGCCGCTATCCGCGCTTCCGGCAGGTTGGCCTGCCGCTGTGGTGGACCGAAGGGCTCGCGGAGTACTTCTCGGCGGGCGAGGACAGCCGCGACGAGATGGTGCTGCGGGACATGACGATCGCGGGCCATCTCCCCACGCTCCGCGACCTCACGTACGCGTACGGCGGGCTCGTGTATCCCGTCGGGGGCAGCATCCACCGGTTTCTGGCGGAGCGCTACGGCGAATGGCGCGTGCTCGAGCTGTACAACGACATGTGGAAATACTCGAGCTTCGATGGCGCACTCGCCGGCGTGTACGGGCGAACGATCGATCAGCTGTCGGACGAGTGGCAGTATTGGATGCGGCAGCACTACTACCCGGCGGTGGCGAGCCAGCCGCCGCTCGCGATCACGGCGCGCAAACTCACCGATGTGGCGATCAAGCCGACCGCCTATCAGCTCCCCGGCGATTCGGCGCCGTCATTTCTGTTTTTCTCGCCCGCGAGCGGCTACACCACCATCTACGCGCAGGACCTGGCCGGCCATGGTCGCCGGCCGGTGGTGCAGGGGGAGCGCAGCGAGCAGTTCGAATCGTTCCACTTTTTCGAGTCGCGGATCGACGTGAATGCAGCCGGTGTCGCGGCGTTCAGCAGCAAATACGCCGAGCGTGACGCGCTGTTCTTCTGGGATTTGCGGAAGTCGCGGGTCGTCGGCCGCTATCAATTCGCCGAGCTCGTGTCGATTCTGTCGCCGGCCTGGGCGCCCGACGGCAAGAGCGTCGTGTTCAGCGGGCTCTCGGAGTCCGGGTATTCCGACCTGTATCGCCTCTGGCTCGCTGGCGGCGACTCCGGCAGGATGGGTCGGTTGGAGCGGCTGACGTCGGACCGCTACGAGGATCTCGATCCGACCATCAGTCCGGATGGGCGGACCGTCGTCTTCTCGTCGGACCGCACGCCGTTCGGCCGGAGCGGGGCGCACAACCTGTTCGCGCTCGATCTGGCCAGTGGCACGATCCGCTATCTGACCTACGGCAACTGGCGCGACGAGACACCGCGGTGGGCCGCGGACCGCATCTACTTCACCTCAGACCGCGACAGCACGTTTCAGGTCTACTCGATCGACGCGGGCGGCACCGGGCGGCGCGAGACCCGAACGTTGAATGGCGCGTTCGATCCGCAGCTGGTCCCCGGCGCGCACGGCGGCCTCCTGTTCGGCGGGTTTGCGGATCTGACATTCAATATCTACGTCGCGCCCCCGTTGGCCGATGCCGGGTCGTTCACGCTGGCGGCCGCCGAGAGTTTGCCGGCGCCCTCGTGGACGTGGGGTGAGCTTGCCCATCCGCAATACGCGCGGGCCGATGGCACGCCGTACGAGCGGAAATTCAGTCTCGATTTCGCGGCCGGCGACGCCGCGATCGCCCCCGGGCTCGGGTCGGCGCAGGGCGCAGTCTTTGTCTTCAGTGATCTCCTGTCGGATCACCAGCTGTTCTTCTCACTCTCGTCGTTTCAGACGAGCGGGTTCGGCAGTCTGGTCGACAACATCAGCGGGTCCGCCTTCTACCTGAATCAGTCGCGCCGCATCAATTGGGGTGTGGGCGCCTTCCGCCAGCGCGGCCTCTTCTACGAGGGCGACTTCAATACGCTCTTCGAAGAGCGGTCGTACGGGGCGTTCGCGCAGGTGCGCTATCCGGTGAATCGCTTCCGGCGCATCGTGGGCGAGTATCGGATCGAGCGCTCCGACCGGCTGGATCTCACGACGGCCGACGTGGAGGAGCCGCGGCGCATCGGCTGGCTCGCATCGAACTACCTCACCTATGTGAAGGACAACACGCTCTGGCTTCCCACCGGCCCGATCGACGGCGAACGCTACAATGTCACGGGTGGCCTCGTGAACGATCTGAGTCACGGCCGGTTCGACTCGTGGCTCGTGTCCGTCGACTGGCGGAAATACGTCCGGACGTCGCTGCACAGTGCCGTGGCGTTGCGGGCGCAAGGCTACACGTCCGGTGGCGAGCGGCCGCGGCCCATCAGCATCGGCGGCTCCTGGGGGCTGCGCGGCTTCCCGCAATACGGCTACGTCGCCGGGACGCGCGCGTGGCTGGTCAACGCGGAATACCGCTTTCCCATCCTCGACTTCCTCACGATCGGTTTTCCGTTCGGCGCCGCCCGGTTTCCGGGCGTGCAGGGCGCGCTGTTCGTCGATTATGGACGCGCCTGGTCCAGAACCACGTCCGACCGCGGTGTGCTCGGCTCGAGCGGTCTCGGGTTGCGGATGCCGATCGGTCCGCCGCTCGTCTTGCGTCTCGACATCGGCTATCGGCTGGGCCGGGTCGACGTCGCCGGTTACGGATTGCCCCTCAGCACCGGCAATCGTCGCTTTGTGGACTTCTTTTTCGGGTTCAACTATTGACCGCGCTGCGCTCTCTTTCCTACATTGGCGCCTGTACGCTGCTTATGGCGTGTCCGAATCGTCATGTACCGCCGCTGGTGCCGATGGCGGTGGCACCGGCGAGTCGGGACAGCGCGGTGCGGTGGAGTCGGTCGACGTTGCCGCGCACTCCGACGGTGATTCGATTTCGCTGGCACTACCAGGACGAGCGGGTGAAGTACGCGGGGCGCGGCAGCGTTCGTGTGGCGCCGCCCGATTCGCTGCGATTCGACTATGTGGGGCCGCTGGGCCTCGGCAGCGGGGCGGCGGTGGTCATTGGCGACTCGGTGCGGTGGGCGGACCCGGACAAGGACTTTCGCTCCCTCGTGCCCGCGATTCCGATGCTGTGGGCCGCGTTTGCGATGGTGCGGCCGCCGGCGGACGACGCGACCGTGCTCGGCGCCGAGCTGGGCGATCGTAGGGTGTGGCGGTTTGCGCAGCCGGAGGATACGCTCGACTATATGGTGACCGACAGCGCGGGCCAGGGGTCCAGGGTGGAAGCGGAATGGCGGCGGCGCGGGAAGATGGTGGCGCGCAGCCGGACGCAGCTCGATGCAGTGGCGCACGCCGCAAACGCTCGCATCGATTTCCCGGAGGCTTCGGCCAGGTTTGAGCTCACTGTGGTCTTGGTGGATACGGCGCAGGTCTTCGCGCCGGCTCTATGGCGCAGTCGTCGCTAATGCGGCGTGCCTCTGGCTCGCGGGCTGCCTGTACGGCTTCGCGGGCGGCACCCTTCCCAACGTCAAGACCGTCGCCATCCTCCCGTTCGACAACGACACCCCCGAACCGCGGTTGACCGCGGAAGTGAGTGACGCCGTCCGCCAGGCGCTCGAAGGCCGCCTGGGGTTGCGCGTGGCGACCGAAGCGACCGCCGACGCGATCGTCCGCGGCCGCGTCGTGCGCTACGATCCCGACGTACCGCAGAGCGTGCAGCCCGGGTTGGGGCGGGTGACAGTCACGAAGCGCAAGGTACAGATCACCGTGGATGTCGAGATCCTGAACCAGCGCGCGGGCACGACCGTCTGGAAGCGGCAGGGTCTGTCCGTGGACGGGGACTACGATCCGCCCGCCGAGCAGGACGGGCGCAAGGCCGCGTTGGCGAAGCTCGTGCAGCAAATCGTGGACGGGGCACAGTCACAGTGGTGACCCTGTCGCGGCGCGGGGCCAGCTCCAGCGGCTGCCTGTTGTCGCTGCTCATATTCGTGGCGGTGCTCTACTACGGCGTGAACGTCGGCGAGGTGTACTTCCGCTACTACCGGCTGCTCGACGAAATGCAGACGGAAACGCGGCTGGCCGCTGGTCTCGATGACGGGACGATCCGGCGCCGCGTTCAGGCCGCGATCGAAGACATCGGCCTGCCCGATTCCGCCGGGGGGAACCAGCTGCAGATTCGCCGCACCTCCTCGCCGCGCGAGATCGTCCTCGAGACGCGCTACAGCGAATGGGTGTCGCTGCCGTTCTTCAATCACAGCTTCTCTTTTCACCCCAGGGCCACCCAGCCGCTCTGAACACCGCGGCGAAGCTCCGTACGCTCGAGGCCGCCGCCACCTGGCGCGCTGCGCAGCGCCGGGTCGTTTTCACCAACGGCGTCTTTGACCTGCTCCATACCGGCCACGTCGCGCTGCTCGAGGCGGCCCGCGCCGAAGGCGACGCGCTCATCGTCGGCGTCAACCGCGATGCGTCCGCCCGCCGCTTGGGCAAAGGGCCGGACCGGCCCGTGGTTGCCGAGGGCGAGCGCGCCCGGCTCGTGGCGGCACTCGCCGCCGTCGACTGCGTGGTGCTGTTCGACGAGGACACGCCGCTCGCGTTGATTCGCCGGCTCCGGCCCGACGTGCTGGTGAAGGGTGCCGATTACGCGCTTGAGGCGATCGTCGGAGCGAAGGAAGTGGAAGGGTGGGGCGGACGCGTCGTGCGCGTGCCGCTGGTCCAGGACAGGTCGACCACCGGGTTGCTCGAAAAGCTCCGGCGCGGTTGATGAAGCTGCTCGTGGGTACGCGCAGCCCCGGGAAGACGCGCGAGATCCGCGAGCTGTTTGCCGGTCTCCCATTCGAGGTGTCGTTCCCCGCCGATCGGATGCTCGCGCCTCTCCCCGAAGAAGCCGATCTCGAGCGCAGCATGAGCTACGTGGAGAACGCGGTGGCGAAGGCGCGCTACTACGCGACGCGTGGTGGCCTGCCCGCGGTGGCCGATGATTCGGGCATCGAAGTCGATGCGCTCGGCGGGGCACCGGGCCCCCGCTCCGCGCGGTGGTCGGCGAGCGGAGGGGATGCTGAGAACAACACCCTGCTGCTCGAACAGCTGTCGGGCGTTCCCGAGGACCGCCGCGCCGCCCATTACCGCTGCGTGGTCGCGTTTCTGGCAACGCCGAGCAGCGTCCCTGAGCTCGTCGAAGCGACCTGTGACGGCTTTATCCTGACCGAGCCGCGCGGCAGCGGCGGGTTCGGCTACGATCCGCTGTTCTATTCGCCGGAGCTGAAGATGACGTTTGGAGAAGCGCCGCCGGCCGCGAAGCACCGGGTCTCGCACCGCGGCCGAGCGTTCAGAGCCCTGATCGAAGTGCTGCTCCGGCGCGCCTAGCGTTATGACGTTTGGCGCGCGCGCGGTTGCAGCGGCCACCGACTCGCAGTTGTTTGCATAATGCCCAGCCGTGTTTCTGCCGTTGTCACCACCGTGCTCATCGCAGCCGGCTCGCTCACGTGCGGCGAGAGCTCGGGACCAGATCCGAATGCTGTCGCCCGCGTCATCGTCACGCCCGATACTTCCACGATCGACACCGGTGATTCTTTGCAGCTGAGCGCCGTCGCACGCAACGCCGCTGGCGACGAGCTGAGCGGTAAGTCGTTCGCTTGGTCCTCGCTCGATGCCACGCTCGCCTCGGTCACCTCGAGTGGCCGGGTGCGCGCGCGTTGGCCGGGCGTGGCGCGTATCGTGGCCACCAGCGACCAGAGATCCGATACCGCCCGGTTCGCGATCCGACCGAAAATCACGCGCCTTACCGTGACGCCGGCGCTCGATACGCTGACATCGCTGTTCGACGCCGTGGCAGAAACGGTGCACGCCTTTATCGGCAATCAGCCCTATACGTTCGGCTCCTACACGTGGGAGCTCAGCGATACGACCGTCGCAGTGTTGCTCGGGTCCGGACCTGACTCCCTTCGCTTCGTCCAGTCGCGCGCCAAGGGTGCGTCGTTCGTACGTGTGCGCGAAGCGCGGGGCGCGCAAGATTCGGCGCGGATCGTAGTGCGGCAACGCGTGGCGTTCATTTTCGCGCCGCAGTCCAACCGAGCGTTCCGCGGCTGTCCGGTACAGCTCCACGCCTTCCCCGTTGATGCCCGCAACAACACCGTCCCGGGAGCCGCCCTGGCGTGGATGTCGACCGATACCACATTGGCGCGAGTCGATTCCGCGGGTCTCGTGACGCCACGAGCGGCCGGCGTCGATACGATCGTGATTTCGTCGGAAGGCGTGAGTCGGCGGGTGGCGCTCGTCATCGCCGTCGCAGCGACTCCCACCCTCCAGGCCTCGGGCGCATATGCCCCGGTGACCAGCGTAGGCGTCGGGCAATACAGTCTGGGCTTCGGGAACGTGGAGCCGTCCTTCCCCTATTATCTTGCTCCAGCGCGCTTCCGGGTGGTCAGCTCCGACACGACAATCCTCAAGTCTGTGCCGGCTGATACCGAAGGTTACCTGACTTCAACAACGCTTCTGGCAGGCCCGGTGCGCCTGGTGGGCCGGGCCGTGGGTAGCGTCACACTGACGCCGTACCTTTGTGATGCGGCCGGCCCATCGGTGTCGTTCCCTGTCACCCGGGCGAAGTTGAAACTGTTCTCCACGCTCGACAGCACCGCGCGCACCGACGATCCGCTCGTGAATCTCAACGTTCGGACCCAGGACTCGACCGGCGCGGTTCAGTTTATCGCCGTACCGCTCACCGTTCGCAACACTGCGACAGATACCAACGTGATCAGGCCGGATTCCACCTACCGCCATCTGCCGGTCGGGACGGACCAGACATACATGAGTTTTACGTTCGCCGATTCGGGCAGGGCTCGCATCGTCTTGCTCGATTCGAGCGGCATTTTCCTTGCCGATTCCAGCTCAGTCGTTCATGTCCGATATCCGCCGCTTTTCATCTTCTCGGATGGCGGAGGCCAGGCTGACACACTGCACCTCGGTATGCGCCAGAAACCGTATTACGACGTGTATCGGGCCAGGGTGGGGCTCGACCGGTTCGTCACGGGTGCCCCGCTCGGCGTCCATGTGTCGATCAGTGACAGTACGATCGTGCGCGTGGGACCTGACTCCTCGGAGGTTCCCGTGGGTCAATCGGCGACCGTCGGCAGGTTCGATATCGCGGCACGTGATACCCGCGGCACCGCCATCTTCACGGCGCGAGCCCATCGCCACGCGGACGACCAGGTCGTCATTGTGGTCGGCCGGCCGGCGGTCCAAGTACATGCGCCTTCGCCTGACTGGGCGCTGTATGTGGGCGATCTGGGCCAAGTGCAGGTCTTTGCGGCTGACTCCGCGACCGGTGCGACTGGATTTCCGACGGAGAGCGTGACCGTCGTACTGACGGTGAGCGATACCGCGGTCATCTCGCTGGACTCGGCGACGGTCACGATACCGCGCGGAGACTACGCATCAACGCTTGCCGGCATCACCTTCAAGAAGCCGGGGACGGTGACGATTACCGCAACGGATCCACGCGTCGCACCGTACTCGTACTCCCCGGCGACGAGCACGGCGTTCACGATCTCCAAACCGTATCTCAACGCCGTTTCTTCGGTTTCGCTCGGCATCGAGCAGACCTGG
>DASWDA010000028.1:0-63377 GCA_036395695.1 Gemmatimonadales bacterium | reverse complement strand
TCGCCCGGCTGAGCGCTGAGCGTGGGCGCGCGCGGCAACCATTCATCGGAGTACGTCTCGACCGCGATGACACCCTGCTCCGTGCCGCCACTCAAGGCGTAGCGATAGACGCCGGGTGGCAGCAGCAGTTCGGCGCGACCTGACGGGTCGAACCGCAGCGTGTCGGTGCGCGTGCTGTCTTTGCTGCGCAACGTCACCGCCAGCGCGTGCGCGCTGTCCGCCGATGTCCAGCGCCAAACGATCGGAAGGCCGTTCGCCAGCTCGAGCGCTTCGGGCACCGCCCGCTCCCGGCTTCCCACTCCCCGCTCCCCCAGGAGCCAGTCCACTATCGCCGCCACCACACTCCGATAGGCTTCCTCGGCGGCCCCGCCGCGGAAGGCCCAGCGCCACAATCCGGCGGCGGTGACCGTCGCGACGCGCTGACTGCCGTGCTGCTCGAGGATCACGATCGGGCGCGCTGCGCCGCGACGCGCCAGTCGCGCCGCCAGCGCGACCGTCGCGGCGGACCCAGAGTCGCGCACCTGCATCGTGACGGCTGTCGCCGGCGGAAGTGAATCCCACGCCACGCCCGCAAGCGCGGCCGTGAATGGTGAGGACACCGGCCGCTCCACGTACCAATCGCCCGTTTGCCCAGTGGTTGGCCACAGCAGCAACGCGCTGTGGGAATCGGTGGTAAACGCCCGCGCCCGCCCCGGCTCACCCGTCGCGATCACGAGGCGAGCGTTCGCCGCCGCCCGCGTCAGATCGGTCGTCGCAACCGGCGCCAGCGTTGCGCCGTCACGCCAGCGGCCCGCTTCCGTCTCGACGAACACCTTGACTGGTACCCGTGCGACGTCGCGCATGATGCGGGCGAGGAACCGCGCGTCCCAGTCGGGCGGCGACGCGAAGAGGACGGCGGCGGGCACGAGGCTCACGTCAACGACGAACTGACGGCTGTCGTCTCGAGGCTCGGCGTCACCGACGCCATCCAGACGGACCTCGAGCACTGACCAACCGGGATTCGGGATTCGGGACACGGGAAACGTGACCTCAGTGGAAAGTGTCCCGCTATCGGGTAGCGTCACTCGCTGCGACGTCAGCCGGCGGTCGGCGACACTCACCACGATCGATGCATTCCGAGCCCCGAGTCCCGAGCCCCGAACCCCAGCTACACCGTAACTCACCCTGAGCGGGATGGTATCGCTTCGCGTCACATGCCTCGGCCCCTCGACGGCCGCAACGTACGCATCGAAGAATGGCGCTCGCGGCGCGAGGATCACGCGCGGCCGGCGCAGCAGATCGGGCGGAATGCCGGCCAGGTCATCGACATTTCCATCCGTCACGACCACCACTTCACCGGCCCGCCCCGCGGCGGCCTCGAGTGCCGGTCCGAGGTGGCTCGCACCCGCGGTCGGCGGCGTGGTGTCGAGCGACGCGACGCCGGTGCCGAAGCGCCAGACGACCGCCCGCTCTCGCGCGTAGCGCCGCGCGCTGTCGAGCGCCGCGTGCCACGGCGATCCCGACATGCTGAGCGAGGCGTCAAGCAGCACGATCGGTTGATCGCCCGCGGGGAGCAGCCGCGAGCTGGCCGGATTCCAGAGCAGGAGGATCAGCGCCAGCACTGCGACGATTCGCAACGTTACGAGAGACACGCGAGCGCCTCGGCGATCGTGAACTTGCCGTCGTACAGCGCGCGACCGACACAGATTCCGGCGAGTCCCGCCGCCCGCGCGGCGCGCAGGTCGTCGAGCGACCCGACGCCACCCGATACAATGACGTCTATGCCGAGTCCGGCAAGCCTCCGCGCTCCCTCGGTGTCGGGGCCGGTCAGCTTGCCGTCGCGCGTCACCTCATTGTAGATGATCGTCCGGATCCCGAGTGCCGCGACACGCGTCGCGAGCTCCGCTGCCGTCAGATCGAGAATGTCCGCCGTGCCGCGCGGGGCGACGCGGCCGTCCCTCGCGTCGATGCCGGCGGCGAGCCGGCGCGCGCCGTGGCGTTTGACGAGCCGCTCGACTAACGCCGAGTCCACCGCGCCGCGCGGCCCTATGACGACGCGCGTCGCGCCCAGGTTGAACATCTGATCGATGTCCGTTTCCCGAAACAGACCGCCGCCGACCTGCACCTGGACGCGCGTCGCGGCCGCGCTCAGCACCGCGCCGATGAGCTCATGGTTGTCCTTGCGCCCCCCCCCGAACGCGCGGTCCATGTCGACCAGGTGAATCCACTTGGCGCCGGCGCGGATGAAGGTGTCGAGGGCCGCGAGCGGGTGCGTCAGCTCGCCGTGGGCGCGTGCGACGCGCCCGCCTTCTATATCGACGGCGGGGTAGAGCTCCACGCGATGTGTCGGTGAGGAGGGTGGTGGCTGGTGGCTGGGGGCTAGTCGTCGCGCGCCGGAGCGGCCGCATTGCCGAGCGCCGCTGCCGCGGACGGAATACCGGTCGGCTCGAGCTCCGCCAGGAGCTGCGCACGCACGTCGTCGAACTGCGACTTCAACTTCGACGGCACGGGCTCGCCGGCGCCGGCGTCCTTGCGCTGCGGATTCGTGGGCCGGCCATTCACCAGAAACTCGTAATGCAGGTGCGGGCCGGTGGACAGCCCCGTCGAGCCCACGTACCCGATCGTCTGCTCCTGGAGGACGTGCTGTCCCACGTGCAGCCCCTTGGCGAACTTCGAGAGGTGCCCGTAGCGGGTGCGAATGCCGTTGGCATGGCGAATCTCGATCAAGTTGCCGTAGCCGCCGTTGCGCCCGGCTTCCGTGACGATGCCGTCCGCCGTGGCGCGCACCGGCGTCCCGTACCCCGCCGCGTAATCCGTGCCCTCGTGCGTTCTCCAGCGCTTGAGAATCGGATGAAAGCGCCCGCCAAAGCGGCTCGAGATGTGGCTGAAGCGCAGCGGCGCACGGAGAAAGGCGCGGCGCAACGACCGCCCGCGATCATCGTAAAAGGCGTTCTGGTAGGCAAATGCGAAGCTGGGCGATCCCGCGACATCAACGCGCGCAGCCAAAACGCGACCGAAACGTCGTTCCCCTCCGGGCGACTCCAGCCGCTCGATCAAAACCTCGACACGGTCGCCCGGACGCAGATCGCGCGTGAAGTCCACTTCCCAGTCGTAGACGTCGGCGATGGCCCAGGCCAGGGCAACGCGCTGGCGCATGGGCAGGAAGGAATCAGGAATCGCGGCGTCGAGGGCGTCGTACAGGTTCGATTGAATGACGGCGGTGGTCCGCAGCCGCTCGGTGGTCCACGGGATGTCTTCGACCGCCTCGACCCACCCCGAGTCGCCGCCGCGGCGATTCATCAGCAGGTGCCGCTCGGGATCGAGCCGGACGCCCAACCGATTGGCGACGGTCGTTCCCTTCAACCGCCGCATTTCGAAGATGAGCCCCGGCTGCATGCGCCGGGGATTGAGGACGTGCGTGGCTTTCATGAAGGCGACGTACTCGCGGCCGCTGATCCCCGCCCGCTCCAGCACGTCGGACAACATCTCGCGGCGGCCGAGCGTATCGGCCCACTCGTCATAGGCACTGGTCACGACAATCGGCAGCGCGACGGGAATCTGCCGCGACGACCACGCTTCGTGTGCAGCCCACCCGAGCATGCCGGCGGCGAGCACACCGGCCGCAACATAGGGACTCGCTCGCCAGACCATTAGTCCATCTGTCTCCGAATGAACGTCGGGATTTCCATTTCATTCAACTCGGGATTCAGCGGCGCCTGCGCGGGTCCGCCCGGACGCTTCGGCTGAGTTTCGGCCGGCTTGGCGAACCCCGGCGGCGGCACCGGCGTCGGCCGGGCCCCACGATCGCGGAACGGCAGCACACCGGCCGCGGGACGCTGGACGCCCGCCAGGGCATCGGCCATCGCGCCCGTCTTGTCGAACCCGGTCGCGATGACGGTGATGCGCACTTCCCCGTGCATCGCCGGATCGTTCACCGCGCCGAAGATGATCTCGGCCTCGTCGCCCGCGGCGTCGTGAATCGCCTCGCTGATCTGCGTCACTTCGCCCAGCGTCAGGTCCTCGCCGCCGGTGATGTTGATCAGCACGCCCGTCGCGCCGCCGATCGAGATGTTGTCGAGCAGCGGGCTTGAAATCGCCTGCTGCGCCGCCTCCATCGCCCGGTTCTCGCCGCGTCCCTGGCCCGTCCCCATCAGCGCCGCGCCGCCGTTCTGCATCACGGTGCGGACGTCGGCGAAATCTACATTGACGAGCCCGGTGACACAGATGAGGGCCGAAATGCCCTGCGTGGCGTGGAGCAGCACTTCGTCCGCCTTCTTCAGCGCATCCTGGAACGGGATGCCCTTCCCGACGACCGCCAGCAGCCGCTCGTTGGGCACGACGATCATCGTGTCCACGTGCTTGCGCATCTCGGCGATGCCCATCTCCGCCTGACGCATGCGCTTGCGGCCCTCGAACAGGAACGGCTTCGTGCAGATCCCGATCGTGAGCGCCCCGAGATCGCGGGCGACCTGCGAGATGATCGGCGCCGCCCCCGTGCCGGTGCCGCCGCCCATGCCGCAGGTCACGAACACGAGATCCGCCCCCTGCAGCGAATGCAGCACTTCGTCGCGGTTTTCCTCGATCGCCTGGCGGCCGATCTCGGGCCGCGCCCCGGCGCCGAGCCCGCGCGTCAGCTTCTTGCCGATCTGGACTTTGACGTCGGCCTTGTTGTTGAGGAGCGCCTGAGCATCGGTGTTGACCGAAATGAACTCGACGCCGCTCACGTGCTCGTCGATCATGCGGTTGAGGGCGTTGCCGCCGCCCCCACCGACGCCGACGACTTTCATTCGCGCGTTCTGCGTAACGGTTTCTTCGAGTTCGAAGATCATGGTTCTCCCCTAGGGCTCAGAAGAAGTCCTGCAACCATCTCTTGAGAGGCGCAAACAGTTTGTCGGGTCGACCGCCGAACAACACGCCCGGAGCTCCCCCGCCCTGAGCAGACTTGCGCGCCGCGTACAGCACCAACCCGACCGGCACGGCGTACCGCGGCGCCTGGACGCTGTCGACGAGTCCGGAGATACCGAGCTCCGGATGGCCGGCACGCACTGGCGCGGCGAATACCTCACGTGCCAGCTCGACCATGCCCGGCAGGTGCGCCGTGCCACCGGAGAGCACGACGCCGGCCGGCAGCCGGCCCGCGCCGTACCCGGCGCGCTCGAACTCGCGGCCCACGAGCTGGAAGATCTCGTCCACGCGCTGGTGGATGATGTGGGCGACGAGCTCGCGCGAGGCGGTGCGCGCCCCCTGCCCGGGAGTCGACGGCAGGGTCACCATCTCGCCCGCATCGACGAGCGGCGTGTAGGCCGCGCCATGCCGCTCTTTCAGTCGCTCGGCGTCGGACTGTGTCACTCCGAGGCCTTGGACCAAATCACTGGTGACGTGGCCGCCCGCGAACTTGAGCGATGCGAGGTGGCGGATTTTGCCTTCGTGAAAGATCGCGACGCCCGTCGAGCTGCCGCCCACTTCGACGAGGGCGACACCCAGCTCTTTCTCGTCATCGGTCAGCACCGCGTACGACGCCGCCAGCGGCTCGAGCACGAGGTCGGCGACGCGGTAGCCGGCGCGCTGCACGCTCTTGCGGAGATTCTGCGCGGCGGTGGACTGCACCGTCACGAGATACATCTCCACCTCGAGCCGCGTCCCCGTCATGCCGATCGGATCGGAGATGCCCCTCTGCTGGTCCACGACGTATTCCTGCGGAATGTCGTGCAGCAGCTCGTGGTCGCGTCCCAGCGACACCGCGCGCGCGACCTCGTTCACCCGCGCCACATCTTGCGGGCTGATTTCCTCGGCACTCACGGCCACCACACCGGTCGATCCCCGCGCCGACACGTGCTCGCCCGCGATCCCGCAGGTGACGTCGGGCACGCGGGCGCCCGCCATCCGTTCCGCATCCTTGAGCGCGGCGGCGACGGAGCGCGTCGTCTCGTCGATATCGCGCACCATCCCGCGGCGCACGCCGGTGTTTTTTGCGAGGCCGACGCCGAGAATCTTGGCGAGCGGCGCGCGCGGCAGGTCGCCCGCCAGCTCCGCGATCACGGCGCACGTTTTCGTGCTGCCGAGGTCGAGTCCGGCGACGAGGCGACGCTCTGGCATCAGACGGTGCCCGCACCGCGACGCCGCACCACGACCTGTCCCGCAAAGCGGGCGTCGAGCTCGGCATAGGGGCGCGCTTTCGCGGCCAGGTCTCTCGCCACCATCACCACCGCCTCGATCACCTCCGGCCCCGCATCGCGGCTGAGCAGCACGCGATGAGCGCCTCCAAGCTCGAGAAGCACGTCTCCGCGTGGCGTCTCGGTCCGCCGCGCGGCATCGATCGTCTGAAACAGCGCGGGATCGACGGCCTGCACCCGTGCCAGCAACCCGACCACAGCGGAGTCTGCCCCCCCGCCTCCCGACCGGACGATGGGCAGGTCGAGACTCGTGATATCGAACGGCAGCGCTCGTGCATCGGCATCGACCGGCGCCAGCGCGCCCCGTCCGCTCATCAAGAGTGCCACCGGCTCGATCTCACGCACGATCACTTTCAACGACGCGGGCGGGCGGCGGCTGACCGAAGCATCGGCAACACCGTCCAGTCCGCGCAAGCGCTCGGCGAGCACTTGGGTGTCGTCGAACACACTCGCATGCTCGGGCAGTCGCAGCGCTCCCAACACCTGATCGGCATCGAGATAGCGGATGCCGATGATTTCCACCTGCCGCACGCGGAAGAACCGCACGCGGCGCAAGGCGAGCGGCGCCGTCATCCAGGTCACCATGACGAGAATCGCTGCGCCCGCCCACGCCAACACGCGCCACGACACGCGCGGGAACCGCGGCAGCCGCAGCTTCAGCCTCATGCGACTGCTCCGTTCTTCCCGTTCCCCGCTCCGAGCCTACTCAGCAGCTCGGGTCCCACTCGCGTGATGTCGCCCGCGCCGAGCGTGAACACGACGTCGCCTTCCCGCACCGCGCGCGCGACGTGATTCGTCAGCGTGGCGCGATCGCGCACCGCCACGGTCGCCGCGCCGGCGCGTGTCGCGCCGCGCACCACCAGATGGTGCGTCACGCCGTCCTGCGGCTGCTCGCGCGCCGCATAGATCGGCGCGACGACGACCACGTCCGCCGCCGCGAGCGCCTTGCCGAGCGCTTCGCCGTGCAACGCCGTCCGCGAAAACAGGTGCGGCTGAAACACGGCGATCACCCGACGCCCGGGGAACGCTTGCCGCGCAGCCGCGAGCGTCGCGCTGACTTCCGTCGGGTGGTGCGCGTAATCATCCACCACAGTCACTCCTCCCGCTTCCCCCAACCGCTCGAACCGCCGGCCAACGCCGCGAAACTCCGCCAGCGCCTGCGCGCCCGCCTGCACATCCGCCCCGAGCGCCTGCAACACCGCGAGCGCGGCGGCGGCGTTGCGCACGTTGTGCAATCCTGGCACGGCCAACGCCAGATCGATCGTGTGCCCGCCGGGCAGCGCGATCATCGCGCGCGAGCCGCCAGGCTCGAGCCGCACCGCGCGAATCCGCACATCCGCCGTGGCACCGTGACCCACGCGCCACACCGGCGCCGTCACGTGCAACGCCACCCGGTCCGCTCCCGCGTCGTCGGCGCCGATGATCACCCGCTCCGCTCGACTCGCGAACTCGACGAACGCATCCTCGAGCGCCTCCATGCTGCCGTAGCACTCGAGGTGATCGGCCTCGACGTTGTTCACCACTGCGATCGTCGGCGTCAGCGACAAAAAGGCCTTGTCGTACTCATCGGCCTCGACGACGAACAAGTCGTCGCCGCCGATCCGGGCGTTGCCTCCCCACGCTGCGACACGGCCGCCGGCGAGTCCCGTGGGATTTCGCCTGGCGGCCGTGAGAGCCTCAGTGACCATCACCGTGGTGGTCGTCTTGCCGTGTGTGCCGGCGACCGCCACGACGCCCTCTTTTCCGCCAGCGACCAGCTCCCCCAGTGCATCCGCGCGACGCACGACCGGCAGGCCCAAGGCACGGGCCTTGAGCAGCTCCGGGTGATCCCGTGGGACCGCGGCCGTAACTACAACTGCCCGAGCCCCTTCCACATGGCTCGGATCGTGGCCCTTCCAAACGGGAATTCCCAGCGCGGTCAGGTCATCAACGCCTGTCCCGGAAGTGTCTGAATCACAACCAGTTATGGCGACGCCCCGGTGCCTGGCAATAAGAGCCAAGGCGCTCATCCCCGCCCCGGCTATGCCCATGAGATGGATGGGTCGGGGATCCCCGGTTCGAAACAAGGTCATCTGTGGGCAGCTAATATACGAAATCTACGCAACTTGCGAAAGCTCTAAAACCTTTTCCATGATGGTTCGGGCGGCGTTCGGGTGACCCCTGCCACGGGCACTCCGGGCCAGGGCGTCCAGGCGTTTGTCGTCCCGAATCAGCCTGCCGACCGTTTTTGCAAAACCCTCCGGGGTGAGCTCCCGCTCGAGCAGCAAGACGCTCGCGCCGGCGTTCGCGAGCGCTCGGGCGTTGAAGGTTTGGTGATCCGCTGCTGCCGTGGGCAACGGCACGAGGACGCTCGGCTTCCCCCAGGCGCACAGCTCGGACACCGTCATCGCGCCCGCGCGCGCGACGACGAGGTGCGCGGCGCCGTACGCCGTGCCGATCGGATCGAAGAAGCCCCGCACGACGACTCGGCCGGGCACCGCGAGCGGCGCGTAACGATCCAGGTGCATCGTGCCCGTTCCCCACAACAGATTCACGTCGCCGAGCAAGCCGCGTTGCAGCGTGCGCGCGATCGTCTCGTTCAACGCGCGCGCCCCCTGACTCCCGCCAAATACGAGCAGCGTGCGGCGCTCCGCTGTGAGACCAAACTCGCCGCGTGCGGCGGCGGGATCCACCCGGCCCGGTGGCGTGATCGGATTGCCGAAGACGAACACCTTGGTATGCGGTCCGGGCGACAGGCGCAGCCGCGCTTCCGGGAATCCGAGGTGCACTTGTTGCGCGCGCCGGGAGAGCAAGCGTTGTGTGACTCCGGGGAACGCGTTCTGTTCTTGCAGCGCCGTCGGAAGCCCGGCGTTTTGCGCGCGCCACAGCACGGGCCCCGCGGCGTAGCCACCGGTACCGATGACGATCGCCGGACGCTCGTCTCTGAGGACGCGACCCGCCGCGCGCCACGCGCGCACGGCGATCACCGGCCAGCGCAAGTTGCGCCACCACGCGCGCCGGTAGATCGGCTCCAGCGGCAGAAGCTGAAATCGAAATGGATGGCGCGGCAGGATCTGAGCTTCGATGCCGCGGGTCGCGCCGACGAGCACGACCTCGTGACCGAGATCGGTGGCCACGCGCGCCAACGCGAGCGCCGGCATGAGGTGGCCGCCAGTGCCGCCGCCGGCGATTAAGATCTTCAAAGGCGGAAGGCGAAATGCGAAATGCGAAGTCTATCGGTGAGGTTCGAACAGTTGGATCGCGGCTCGAAGCTCACCATAACATTTCGCATTCCGCATTTCGCATTCCTCATTGCATTGCTCTCCGGGCTCGACCAACGCTCGCCAACACACCGGTCGCCGCCAGTGCAACAATCAGCGAGGACCGCCCATACGACATGAACGGCAGCGTGACTCCGGTGGCGGGAATGACGGCGAGACTCACGCCCATGTGCACGACGACACTCAATCCGACCATCACGCTGATGCCGGTCGCCAGCAGCTGCCCGAACAGATCGGGGGCGTTGCGCGCGATGCGAAACCCGAGCCACACGAACGTGCCGAAGAGCAGCGCGATCGCCAGGACGCCCAGGAAGCCCCACTCCTCACCGATCGTCGAGAAGATGAAATCGGAATACGCGTACGGCAGATAGCCGAGCTTCTGCTGGCCCTGTCCGAATCCCGCGCCGAGCAGCTGCCCAGCCCCGATGCCGGTGAGCGACTGTTGCACTTGCCACGTGGCTTCCGCCGGCGCGGCGCCGGGATTCAGGAACGTGAGGACGCGCGCGAGCCGGTACTGTGCGCTCGCCACCGCGCCGAACAGCAGCGGTCCCGCCGCCGCACCCAGGACGAGGAAGTGCCCGATCCGTGCGCCGGCCGTGAATAGCACGCTGCCCGCGAGGAGGGCGACGAGCAGTGCCATGGAAAGATGGGGCTCGAGGAAAATCAGCCCGATGACGGGCCCGAGAATGACGACAAAGGGAAGCACGCCGTGCTTGAAGTCACGCAGCTGTTCCCCCTTCTTGGCGGCCAGCATCGCGCACCACACCACGACGGCGAATTTCGCGAGCTCCGAAGGTTGCAGCGTCAGGATGCCGAGGTTCACCCAGCGCCGCGCGCCATTGATGGTCGGCGTGATGAAGTGGGTGAACGGCAACAGCGGAAGGAGGAGGAGGAACATCGTGACGCCCAGCAGCGGCCAGGCCCACTCACGCCAGCGATGGTAGTCGGTGCGCGCGAAGACGATCGCCAGCAAGCCGCCCACCGCTGCGCCGACCGCCTGGCGGAGCGCGAAGCTCGCGCCAACCTGGCCGCCGGCCACGGTCACGAGACTCGACGCGCCGTACACCGCGGCGAGACCGAACACGACCAGCACCGCCGTGACGACCGCGAGCAGCCGTCCTTCCCAGGCTACAGCGCTTCGACGATTCGCCGGAATGTGGCCCCCCGCTGTTCGTAATTCTTGAACATGTCGTAGCTCGAGCAGGCGGGAGAGAGCAGCACCGCGTCACCCGGCTGCGCGGCGAGACCGGCCCGTGCCACGACATCCTCGAACGTGCTGCCGCGCTCGAGCGGCACCTTGCCCCCAAGGTCCTGCTCGACGAGCGGTCCCGCTTCTCCGTAGGCGATCACCAGCCGGCACCGTTTCGCGAGGAGCGGCGCCAGGCTGGTATAGGGCTCGCCTTTGTGCCGGCCCCCGAGCAGCAGGACGAACGGCCGCTGCATGGCAAGCACCGCCACAGTCGTCGCCGCGATGTTCGTCGCCTTGGAATCGTTGATCCACTCGACGCCGTCCACTTCGCGGACCGGCTCGAGACGATGCGGCAGCGCGTGGAAGGAGCGCAGGCCTTCGCCGATCAATGAGGCGGGAACGCCGGCTTCGCGCACGGCAAGCGCTGCGGCGAGCGCGTTCGCGACGTTGTGGTCGCCGAGCAGGTGCAGCGCTTCGCGCTCGAGCAGCGCGTCAGCGCCGAGCCGCAAGACGAGGGCCGGTGCGTCGTACCAGGCAGCGGCCGGCTTCACAAGCGAAAACAGCACCCGGCGTCCCGGCACCCCGTGCGCGAGCTCGAGCACCAGCGCGTCATCGCCGTTCAGGATCCAGACGTTGTCCGCGCTCGCGTTGCGGAAGAGCAGACGCTTGTCGGCGTAGTACGCCTGCGCCGAGGGATAGCGGTCGAGGTGATCGGGCGCGAGGTTCGTCATCACACCGATGTCGGGAGCGAAGTTGGGGCTGTCGTGCAGCTGAAACGACGACACCTCGAGGCTGAGCCATTGATAGCGCTCATCCGCCATCGCGAGATCGGTGACCGGCCGGCCGATGTTCCCCGCGGTCGTCGACTGCAAACCGGCCGCGCTGAGCAGGTGGGCGACCAATGCCGTCGTCGTCGTTTTCCCGTTCGTGCCGGTGATCGCGATGCTGTGCGTGCCGGGCTGCAGCGCCGCGAGGGCGCGGAAGCCCAGGTCGAGCTCGGAGACGATCTCCACGCCGGCGTGCCGCGCCGCGGTCAGCACCGGTGCATCCGGCGGCACGCCCGGCGACACGACCAACCCGGCGGCCTGGCGAATCTTGGTGAGATCGTGGCGGCCGATCTCGACGTCCACCCACGGCACGCTCTTCAGCGCTTCCGCGGCTTCGCCCGCATACGGATGATCGGACGCGTCACTGGCGTAGACGCGGACCCCTTCGCGGGCGAGGAGGCGCGCCGCCGCCACGCCGCTCTTGCCGAGCCCGATGATCGCCACCACGCTCCCCGCGCGGCGCCAGGCTTCCGGGACGAGGCGCGCCTGCTCGATCATCGCACCTTGAGCGTGGCCAGCGCGATCATCGCGCTCAGGACGCCCAGGATATAGAACCGCATGACGACCTGCGGCTCCGCCCAGCCCAGTTTCTCGAAATGGTGGTGCAACGGCGCCATACGAAAGACCCTGTGCGCATCCGCGTACTCTTTCCCGTAGCGCCGCTTGCGCCACTTGTACGTCGTTGTCTGGATGAGGACCGATACCGTTTCGGCGACGAACACCGCGCCGGCGATGACCAGCAGGAACTCGGTCTTGAGCAGGATCGCGACCGTGCCGAGCGCGCCGCCGATCGCCAACGCGCCGGTGTCGCCCATGAAGACCTGCGCCGGATACGCGTTGAACCAGAGAAAGCCGAGCGAGGCGCCCATCAAGGCACCGCAGAAAATCGTCAGCTCCCCCGCGCCGGGGAGATGCAGGACGCCGAGGTAGCGGGCGGCGTCCACCCGGCCGAAGAGGTAGCAGAAGATCGCGAAGGCACCGGCGGCGATGACCGTGAGCCCCGCCGCGAGACCATCCAGCCCATCGGTCAGGTTCACAGCATTCGAGCTCGCCGTCGTCACGAACGTCACGAAAGCCAGATAGATCGGCCACGGCAGCACCCACACGATGTACTTGAAGAGCGGCAGCTGCGTCGCGTGCGGATTTGCATCGATCAGGGGAAACAGCAGGAGATAGACACCCAACCCGAGTCCGAACGACACCTGGCCGACGAGTTTCCAGCGGGCCACCAGTCCCTGCGATTGCCCGCGAACGATCTTCAAGTAGTCGTCGAGAAACCCGATCAGCCCCATCCACAGCGTGGCGACCACGGTGACGATGACATAGCGGCTGTCGAGCCGCGCCCAGAGCAGCGTCGGCACGATCGTCGCGAGGAGGATGATCAATCCGCCCATCGTCGGCGTACCGCGTTTGCCGTGATGACTCGTGGGCCCCTCGGCGCGGACGATTTGCCCGATCCGATGCTCGCGCAGCTTCCCGATGACCCAGGGACCGACGATGAAGGCCAGCAGCAGCGCCGTAACGGTCGCGCCCGCTGCACGGAACGTGATGTAGTTGAAGAGATTGAAAATGATGTGCTGGCGTGCGAGCGGCGCGAGGAGGTGATAGAGCATCAGGTCAGGTAGTTGAGGACACGTTCCAAGGCCACTCCCCGTGACGCTTTGAGCAACACCAGCTCGTTCCCACGCAACGCCGATTTCAACTTCGGTCCGAGGGCGTCCGCGTCGGCGGCCGTAATGAGCCGGCCTCCGAGCGCCTCTCGCTGCCCCTCGAACACGCGCGCAAACGTGCCCACCGCCGCCACGAGCGCCGGCTTGCGCTGGGCGATTTCGCGCGCCGCTTCGGCGTGCAATCTTGCACTTTCCGGCCCTAACTCCAACATCGTGCCCACGACCACCACCAGCGGCCGGCGCTGCCGCCGCGCCAGCCAGTCCGCCGTCTGCACGGCCCGGCGCATCGAGGCGGGGTTGGCGTTGTAGGTGTCGTCGATCACCACCATGTCGCCGATCTCCCGCACGTTGCCCCGCCCCTCCGGCAGCTGGAGCCCGGCGAGCGCGCGCACGGCGGCGTCGTGCTCCACCCCGGCACGCTGCGCCACGGCCAGCGCGATCTGGGCGTTCTCGAGCTGATGGATGCCAAGCGCCGGCAGGGTCACCTTTTCCCCGGAATCGAGCGACAGCTGGGGATGCCCGTCCTTGTCGAGGTAGCGGTCGAGTAAGCTGTCGTCGGCGCTCTTGCCGTGCAGCGCGGCCGGGATCACCTGCGTCCGGCGGCGCGCTTCGGGCCACATCGCTTCGGGCCCGGAGCCAAGCACGGCCACGGGCACGCGATCGAGCAACGACAGCTTCTCGGCCATCACGCCTTCGAGCGACCCGAAACCCTCGACGTGGGCGTAGCCGACGTTCGTGATCACGGCGATCGTCGGCTCGATGATGTCGCGCAGCCGGGCGATCTCGCCCGGCACGCTCGCCCCCGCTTCGACCACCAGCGCCTCCGTGTTTTCCGGGGCACTGAGGATCGTCAACGGGACGCCGATCAGATTGTTGAGATTGGCCGCGGTCGCATGGACGCGGTAGCGGGCGCCCAACGCCGCGCGAATCATCTCCTTGGTGCTCGTCTTGCCGCTCGATCCGGTGATCGCGACAACCGGCGTCCCGTCGGGGAACATGCGGCGCCGCGCGCGCGCGAGCAGCCCGAGCGCGGTGAGCGTGTCGTCCACTTCAAAAAAGGCCAGCCCGTCCACCTTCGGAGTGCCGCGACGCACGACGGCGGCCGTGGCGCCGGCTGCTTTGGCTTTGTCGAGGAAGTTGTGCGCGTCGAACTTTTCTCCTTTGAGAGCGACAAAAAGGGTGCCTGGTGTCAGGTGTCTGGTGTCAGTGGAGATTGCCGAAAACCGGAGCTTGGCGGGCGAGGGCACGCCGAGCGCGGCAGCGACTTCGTCGCTGGTCCATGACCGCCCAGTCCCGAGCCCCGAGCCCCGAGCCCCCATCAGTTCGCCCCCAGGCTGCGGACTACTTCCCGCTCGTCGAACGGCTCTTTGGTCGTGCCGACGACCTGATAGGTCTCGTGGCCCTTACCCGCGAGCAGGATCGTGTCGCCCTGGCGCGCCAGCTCGAGCGCCTGGCCGATGGCCGCGCGCCGGTCGACGACCCGATAGTGCTGCCGCGCCGTCATCCCGGCCTCGACGTCGTCCAAAATCCGCTCGGGATCCTCAGTCCGCGGATTGTCCGACGTCGCGATCGCGACGTCGGCCAGGCGGACGGCGATTTCACCCATGGGAGCCCGCTTGCCGCGGTCGCGGTCCCCGCCGGCTCCGAACACGACGATCACCCGGCCTTTGGGCGACGTCACTTCGCGGATCGTTTCGAGCGCCCGCTCGAGCGCGTCGGGGGTGTGCGCGTAGTCGCGCAGAATCACGCAAGGGTCGGCCGCGATCCGCTCCATGCGGCCGGGCACCTGGGGCGACGTCGAGAGGCGCTCGGCAACCACGCGGGGCTGGACGGCGAGGCCCACGGCACAGGCCGCGACCCCCACCGCGTTCGCGACGTTGAACCGCCCGAGCAGCGGCAGCGCCACGGGGTGACTTCCCTGCTTCGTCACCAGCGTGAAGCGCGCTCCCTTGGAATCCACGCGCACGTCCCGCGCCGTCACGTCAGCGGTCTGGCCGGTGGCGGAAAATGTGATCCGCCGCGGCGTGCGCGGGAGCCGGGCCCAGGCGGCGTCGTCCGCGTTGATCACCGCCAGACCGGCATCGGCGGCGAGGTATCCGACGAGCCTGGCTTTGGCGGCGAAGTAGGCCTCGAACGTCTCGTGATAGTCGAGGTGGTCGCGCGTCAGGTTGGTGAAAATGGCGGCTTGAAACACGAGGCCATCGACGCGGCCCTGATCGAGACTGTGGGACGACACTTCCATCGCGACGCCGGCCGCGCCGCGGTCTACCATGGCCGCGAGCGTCGCCTGGAGGTCGATCGGACCGGGCGTCGTCAGATTCCCGGCCTCGCTTTCGACCGGCGCCCCCGCCGGATCGAACGCGCCGAGCGTCCCGATCGCCCCCATCGGCCACAGGGCGCTCAGCACGTGTCGCGCGAGAATGACCGAAGTCGTCTTGCCGTTCGTTCCCGTCACACCGACGAGCTGCAGCCGTGCCGCGGGCCGGCCATACCACGCTTCGGCGGCAATCGCCGCGGCGCGCCGTCCGCCCCCGCTCTGGACCACGATCTGCGGAATCCCGACCGACTGTCGCGACTCGACCAGCGCCGCTGCCGCGCCGCGCGCCGCGGCGTCCGCGACAAAACTGTGACCGTCGAGCACCGCGCCGCGCACGGCGCAAAACAGCATGCCGCGCTCGAGGCGTCGCGCATCCGCCGTCAGGCCCGTGATCTCCGGCAGCGCGTCGGGCGCGTCGACCAGGACGCCGGCATGCGCCAGCGCGTCCACAATCTCTTTCAAAGATCTCATCGCCTGACGGGAGGAGGTTCGGCGAATACCGTGATCGTCGTGCCCGGCGCCGCATGTTCCCCGTGCGCCGGCCAGGTGTGGTGAATGACGCCCCAGCCTTTGACCACGACCTGGAAGCCACGCCGATGCAACGCACGGATCGCCTCGCGCAGGGGCTGACCGGTCACGTTGGGGATGATCCGGTCCGGCTCGGTCGCTGCCGTGTCCCGGGCGTATGGCCACGGGACGACGTAGGGCACGACGCCGTCGGGCTCATCGAGGCGCGCGTGGTCGGCGGTGGCCGCCACGTTGGAGAGCCGGGCGCGATCGAGCGCCACGGTACGGGCGGCAAGCGCCTGCTCCAGCATCGAACGCGTGACCGGCGCGGCCGTCTGCGCCGCGAAGTAACTGCCCTTCTGGGGATTGTCGATTTTCATCACGACCACGAGCTGCGGCTCATCGGCGGGAAACAGCGCGGCGAACGACGCGGTGTACTGTCCCGCGGCGTAGTGGCCGCCGACGACGCGCCGCGCCGTGCCGGTCTTTGCGGCAAGTTGAAAATTGGCGAGCGCGGCCCGCTCACCGGTCCCTCCCGCCTGCTCCACGACGCCGCGCAGGAGGTCACGCAGCTTGGCCGCGACCTCCGGGGATATTACCCGGCGCACCGGCTCCGCGCGGTGCCGGTAGCGCACCGTGCCGTTGGGAGCGCGGATCTCGCGAATCAGCGTCGGCTCGAGCAGCACGCCGTTGTTGGCGATGGCACCGTAGGCCGCGGCCAGCTGGATCGGCGTGACCGCCAGCTCGTAGCCGATCGCGAGGCTCGCGGAACTGGGTCGCGACCACTCCCGGGGCGGGCGCAGCCGCCCCGGCGACTCGGCGGGAAATTCGACGCCGGTCGGTGCCCCGAACCCGAACGCGCGGAGCACCCCGTACTGCTCGTTGGGGTGCAGGCGTGCCGCGAACTTCACGAGCGCGATGTTGCTCGACACCCGAATCGCGTCCGCCAGCGTCAGCGAGGGCAACGGATGCTCGTCGGTGACCACGCGATCGGGCAGCCGGTAGCGCCCTCCCTCTCCCGACACGTGCTCGCCCGGCCGCACGCGATTGTACGTGATGAGCGCGGCCGCTGCGAAGATCTTGGCGAGCGATCCCGGCTCGAACGTCTCGGTGAACGCGCTGGGTCGCATGCTGCCGTCCGCGCGCCGGGACGCGACGGCGAGGACTTCACCGGATTGAGGATCGAGCATCACGACGTCGCCGCCATCGGCCTGCATATTGTCGATCGCATCATCGAGCGCGCGCTGCGCGATTTCCTGAAGCTCGGCATCGAGCGTCAGGACGACGTCGTTGCCCGCCACCGGCTCGGCAATCACGCGGGCGGGCGATTCGTACTCACGGCCCGACCGATCCTTGAGTACCACGGCGGCACCAGGCGTGCCGGCCAGCAGACTGTCGAGGAGCCGCTCCAGCCCTCCTCCACCACCTCCACCACCTCGACCATCCTCCCCCACCCTCCCTATCACCGCCCGCGCGAACTCGGCCGACGGGTAGAAGCGGCGCAGCACGGGCTCGAGATGGACGCCCCGGGTCGTGCGCAGTGGCTGCACGTCGGCCGTCGTGAAGGGCCCGGCGAACCACGCATAGCGGCGGCGCAGCCCGCGCTCCACGTCCCGCAGCGCGACCCGCAGCTGGCGCGCGATCGTCGCGGCGTCGCGTGCCGGATCGCGCAGCTCGTTGGGCGCGATACCAACGTGATAGGTCTCCTGGGTCAGCGCGAGACCGAGACCGTGGCGATCGAACAGCGTACCGCGCCGCGCGTCGAGCACGACCCGCTCGGTGCGCTGCGCCCTGGCGGCCGCGGCGTACTTGTGGCCCTCGACGAGCTGCACCTGCGCCGCCCGCAGCACGAGCGCCACCAGCCCGGCAGCGAGACCGATCTCGACAACGCGAAGGCGTACGAGGGGCTTCGCCATCAGTTCGGGGCCCGTGCGGGAGCGGGAATGAGGATGATCTCCGTATCAGCGGGGAGCCGGAGCCCCTGCTTTCGTGCCCGCGGCAACAGCACCGCCCGGCTCTGCGCGGTCCGCACCCTCCGATCGAGATCGGCACGGCGGCCTTCCAACGCCGCGCGCTCTTCACGCAGGTCCGCCAGGGCGCGCGCCGAATTGAGGGCGGAGGTTTGCCGGGCGATGACGAGCCAGAGCGCCGCGAGCAGCGCGACGAGCCAGAACGCGATCCAGTGACGGCCTCTAAACGTCATCTGCCGCCGCAGTTTCGAAGGCCCGGAACCGGGCCGATCGCGCGCGGGGATTGGACGCGATTTCGTCGGATGGAGGAGCGATCGGCTTCTTGGTCAGCACACGACCCAGCGCCCGGCCGCGGCACGTGCACACCGGCTGGCGGGGCGGACAGATGCACTCCCGGCCCCACTCCCGAAACGCGTGCTTCACGATGCGGTCTTCCCCGGAGTGGTACGTAATCACTCCCAGGCGGCCGGCCGGCACGAGCGCATCGCGCAGTGCCGGCAACGCCGTCGTCAGCGCGTCGAGCTCCTCATTCACGGCGATGCGGAGCGCCTGAAACAGGCGCGCGAAATCGGGCGGCCCCGAGCGCGGCCCCAAAACCGCCCGAATCGCGTTCACGAAATCGTCGCTGATCACAAAGGCGGCAGTGAGGCGGCGCCTGATGACCTCTCTCGCCAGCGCACGCCCGCGTCGTTCGTCCGCGTAGTCCGTAAACACCGCGCCCAGCCGCTCAACCGGCCAGGTGTTCAGGACATCTCGCGCGGTTATTCCCTTTTCTCCTTCCCTCATCCCCTTGCCCCGCATCCGCATATCGAGCGGGGTGCCGGGCCGGAAGGTGAAGCCGCGATCCGGCGTGTCGAGTTGATGCGAGCTGACACCGAGGTCGAGGAGAATGCGGTCGGGGTGGAACGCTGCAATGGCGGCAAGCGCGGTACGGGCGGCAAACGACGCTTCGAGATATTCGATGTCAGTACCCAAACGACTCTGCGCGGCGGCGATTGCCTCGGGATCGCGATCGAGGCCCAGGACTTTCGCCCCTGCGTCCCGCAGGATCGCGGCGTGGCCGCCGCCGCCGAGCGTCGCGTCGACCGCGCGGGTGCCGCCCCGCGCCCACTCTCTCACCGCCGCGGCAAGGACCGGGGTGTGGTAGTGAATCGAGGAGCCTGAGGCGGCCGTGGGCACGCTCCAAAATAAGAAAACCCCCGCCACAAAGGGGCGGGGGTTTGCGGTCGGAACCTTGAGGCGGGGCTGACGGGGCTCGAACCCGCGACCTCCGGTGTGACAGACCGGCACTCTAACCAGCTGAGCTACAGCCCCAAAGCCCCTTACGGAGCGCCGGAATATAGACCCGGGGGGAGGTCAATTCAACGGCGGCCGGCATTTGAACGCCGCCTGTACCGATGGCTTCGCCTTTTCGTACTGGGCTACGAAGTTGAGCATCTGGTCCGCCGTGGGCGGGTGCACGCGCCGGCCCAGCAGCATCGCGGCCTTGGTTTTCGACAGCCGATCGAACACGCTGCGCGCTTCTGTGCATCGCTCCGGGCCTTTGGCCTTGGTCATCCTGGTATACGGTCCCGTCAGCGTCAGCACCGACGACAGCCCGTACCAGAAGCTCGCGTTGATCCGCACCTGGTATTTCGGCCCCAAGGTGTCCGTGGGGGTTTTCGGCGCGACGATCGTGAGCAACGAATCGAGCCAGCGATAGGCCGCGTCATACGCGGCGGCCTGGGCAAGCTTGGATCCGCCGGTCAGCATGATCACCGCGGCCGCGAGCCGCTGACCCGAGTCGGCCGAGGCGAGGCCCGGCCGGAGCAAGGGGCGAGCGGAATCCACGCGGACGGCAAAGGCTTCCTGCAGCCGCCGTAACCCAACCGTGTCCTTGGCCTCTCGCAGCCGGCGCGCCGTGGCCGTGTCGTAGACCGCGCGGTCGATCAGGGTCTTGCCGATCTGCAGGCTGGTCCCGATGTCGTTCGGCTCGATGACCAGCGCTTTTCGGTAGTACCCGATCGCGGAGTCGGTTTGCCCCGCCAGCTCGAAGGCACCGGCGCGCGCCCGAATGTAGATCGGATTGTTGGGGAAGTGCTGATAGGCGCCCTTGGTGAAGCGTAGGAGCACCTGGGTATCGGCGACCTGTTGCGCCGCTCCCAGCGCGGGCTTCAGGAACATCGTGTCGCCGAACAGCGCGCTATCGCGATCCGCCTTGGCGGCCCACACGTCGAGCGCGCATTTGAAATTGCTGGACTCGGTGCAAATCGTCAGCTTCATGTCGAGCAGCTGCGGATCGCCGGGGGTTAACTTGAGCCCGTCGTTCACGACGTCGACCGCGCGCTCCGGCTTCTTCATCTGTCTGGCCAGCTGCGCGATCCCCAACCGCTTCTGCGTGTTGCGAGGCTCACCGCAGAGCTGACTGATGTAGGCATCGAGAGCCCGCACGCTGTCGCCCTTCTGCTGATAACCGCTGGCGATCTTCTCCCACGCCGTCCCGTTACACGAATCGCCCTTGAGCGCGAGAACCGACGCGGCGATGACGCTGTCGATCGGCGCGCGCATTGCCTCGAAGATCGTGGCGATACACAGATACGCCCCGGTGGAATTCGGATCGATGGTCAATGCCTTCTGTGCTTCGGCGCGGGCCTGCGCGAACCGGCCCTTCTTCCGCTCATCGTTGCAGTTGCGGACCCCTTCGCTGAGCCGCACCGTCGTCGCGATGTGTTGCGCGATGATCTCGGCGAGGGCGGCCGCGGTGCCCGGATTCCCGTTCGTCGCCGTGAAGCGTCCCGCGATCCCCGAGCTGGCGATGTCGATCATCTGCACATCGGCCGTCAGATTCGCGCCGCTTTTCGCGTACGCGCCGGTCACGTAGGCGTGCACTTGCAGGAACCGGGCGAGCTGCTTCGCCTGCTGATCGTCGAGCAGACCGTTGCAGGGGAATCCCGACTGCGCGAGCGCTTCGCACAGCTTTGCCTTGGTCACCACCATGATTTTGTTCTTGACGAGCTGCGTCACGCGGTCCCGGACGGCGTCCGAGAGCGTGATGGCGCTGGCCGAATCGGCCGAGGTGCCCCACATGAGCGGCAGGATGAGGAGTCGTTCGCTCGGCTGTTGCGGCGCGGCGAGCTGTGCGGCTGCCGTGATCGCAACACCGACCGTTAGAGCCACGGCGAATTGAAGCGCTCTCACTCTGTTCGTTCCTCCGTAAGAGGCTGCTACACCAATGGGCGAAGAGGGATTCGAACCCCCGACATCCTGCGTGTAAGGCAGGCGCTCTGAACCGCTGAGCTATTCGCCCGTGCCATTGGGGGGGCGGAGGTGCTAAAGGGCCAGGCCTACTGGAAACAAAACGCAGTAGCCCAGGACGAGCAGCACCGGCGCGAGCGTTGTGGATCCCTTCGACAACAGCCAGTAACCGAGCACCAGGGACACGGCCGCGCCACCAAGAACGATGTAGTTCTTGGGTCCGAAGCGGAGGCGCGAACGGGCAAGTGTTTGGTCCGGCATTCGGGGCTGGAGTCTATTCGTTAATCCCAACATCGTCAAGCAGTTGGCTTTCATCCGCCTCGGCGGCGCCCTCCGCCTCCAGTGCGGCGCGCTTGCGCCGGTCGCGTCTGCGCCGCAGCCCGATCAGCGCGACGAGCAGCGCGCCGATCGCCAGCCAGAAGAATCCAAGCGCCGCCAGCCACGACAGCCAGCCGTAGCGTGAGCCGACGTCGCGCTGCCAGCGCAGCTCGAAATCGCCTTCTGTGACGTGGTAGGTCGTGCGCAGCGCGGCATCGAACGACTCGGCCGAGCGCAGGTTGGCGAGCAGCGGCGCGAGTCCGCGATCCCCGCCCCAGCGTTCCAGCAGGAGCACGGCGGTCGTCGCGAGCGCATAGCCCGTCTCCGCGTCGCCCCGCGCGCCCCGCAACGCCCGATCGACGTCGTCGAGATCCATGCGCACGCCGCGCGCGAGCTGCCAGTTCAGGCGCAACGCGTCGAGCCGGTCCCACTCCTGGGCCGCGACCGCGGCATAACCTTCTTCAAACCAGAGGGGGACGTAGCGACCGACGTGCCAGCGCAGCGCGAGGTGGCCAAGCTCGTGCCGGAGGACGGCCGGACGGGCGGACGGTTGGACGGTCAACAGCACGATCGTCCCGGCATCCGGGAACGCGGCGCCTTCGCTCCAGAGCGGCAGCCGGCCGCGCGTGAGCGAGTCGTACTGCGCGCGCGTCGGCGCGAGGATCAGCCGGATGGGACGGTCGGGCATGGCGCCGATGCCGGGGAAGTCGCGCGCATGATCGGCGACCTCCGCGAGCGACGTGGCGAGCCCCTCCTGCGTCGGCCAGGCAATCGCGGTCACGCGCCCAACGGTGATGGCAACGGGGGGATGCGACGGTGCAACCGGACCCTGCAGCAGCAGGGCAAGCAGCGCTATTCTCGCGGCGGCTCCTCGCCCTTGGCGACAAGCTCCAGCATCTCCTGACACTTCTTGCCCCAGGGATTGAACTTGTTCGCCTTGAAGCCGTCCCCCCACGTGGACTTGGCCTTGTCCTGGTCGCCGGCGAACCAGTGCGCGCGTCCCAGCTCGTAATAGGCTTCGATCAGATTCGGGCCGAGCTTGATGGTCTTCTCGAAGAACGTCTCCGCGTCCTCGAACATCTCGCGCTGCAGGTAGACGAGCCCGAGATAGAAATGGGCGTACAGCGTCGCCTTCTTGTCGTTGTCCAGCCGGATCGCCTTCGAGAGATGCTCGATCGCTTCGCCAAAGATCCGCTTCTTCAGGCAGATGTAGCCGACGTTGATGCGCGCGAGAGAATTGGCGGGCTCCTTCATCAGCACTTTCTGGAAGGTGCCGAGGGCATCGTCGTAGTCCTCGTGCAGCATCTGTGCCCAGCCGAGCAGCGATTCCGCCTGCGTCTCCCCGGGCGAGAGCTGGAGTGCCTTGGTGAGCGCTTGAATCGCCCCGGCGTGGTCGCCCAACGAGATGAGACTCCATCCCTTTTCGATGAACGTGGTCGCGCCGATATGATCGGCATGCAGCACGGGTCGCTGCCCGGTGAACTCGGGCGCCGCGGCCTGCTTGGTGTCGGCGGCCAGCTGCTTGTAGCGATCGACGAGTTGGCGGATGTCGTCCTTCAACTGGGTCATCTCGCCCAGCATCCCGTCGACCTTCTTGAAAAAGGCGATGATCTCCCGCTTGGCGGCTTCGCGCTCGGCGTTGCCCGAGGGGCCCCCCCCCTCGAGCTGCCGGGCGATGGCATCGTATTCCCGGCGCAGCGCCGCGACCGGTGTTTCAGCCATCACGTGGCTCCCTGCAGAGCCAGTTTTTCTTTCGAGTTCAGCAGCTTGTTCGTGTTCAGGACGACGATCGTGCGTCCGTTCTGCACGAGGAGGCCGGAGATGTACTCCGCGGCCAGTCCGCGGACGATGCCCGGCGGCGGCGTCACCGCCTGCGCGGATACCTGCATCACCTCGGTCACGGTGTCGACAATCATGCCGATCTTGCCGCCATCGAACTCGAGGATGACGGTCCGCGTGTCCTCGCGCAGCGGCGCCTCCGCGCCGAGCCGCTTGCGCAGATCGATGAGCGGCACGGCACCGCCCTGATACTGCAGCACGCCCTCGAGAAACTCGGGCGCCTTCGGCAACGGCGCGGGCGCTTCATACCGCAGGATGCGCTCGACCTGAAAAATGTTGAACGCGAAATCCTGGCCGCCCACTTTGAACGTGACCAGCTGCACATCGTCGCCGCCCGAGCTCAACGTCGTGGTCGTCACGTAATGCGATCCCCGAGCGCGTCGAGGTCGAGGATCGGCACCAATCCCCCCTCCCGTTCCGCCACCCCGGCCGCCCACGGCAGCGCCTGGCCGCGCGGCACGGGCAGCGGCTGCTCGCGCACGACCGCATCGGCGTCATCGACTTCGAAGGCGACCTGCCGCCCGCTCGCGCCGAGCTCGACGAGGACGACCGTGCGCACCGCGTGGCCGCCGGCGGGTGGTGCTTCGCTCCCCGTGAGCAGCGCACCCAGATGAATCAGCGGGACGAGCCGTCCGCGCAGCGGCGTCAGGCCCCGCACCGCGGGCAGATTGCGCGGAATGGCAAGCACTTCCGTGGCGTCACCCACCTCGAGCACGCGGGCGACTGGCAGGCCGTACGATTTCCCCTCGGAACGCACGAGCAAATAACCCTTCATGGTTTTCCCACCCTCAAGGGTGGGCTCGGCACAACATTGTCCTTAAGGACACCGCATTGCCGAGCGCAGGCTTTAGCCTGTCGAGTCATGATTTCTGCCGTCTCCGCAGCAACTCGGCTGCGACGCGGTCGGCAATCTGACCGAGCGGGAGGACCGCATCGACGCCGCCCGCCTGCACCGCCGCCACCGGCATTCCTGGAATCACCGCCGTTTCCCGATCCTGGGCGAGCCCGGTGCCGCCGGCATCATGCATCGCGCGCAGGCCGCTGGCCCCGTCGCGCCCCATGCCCGTGAGCACGACCCCAATGCCGCGGGCGCCATAGACCTCGGCGATGGAGCGGAACAAGGGATCGGCCGCGGGACGGACGCCCCACAGGGGCGCGGATTGGTCGAGCGCGATGACAGGTCCGTCGGGAGCAGAACGCACCCGCATATGATAATCGCCCGGGGCCACGTACGCCGTGTCAGCCACAATCGGGGTGCCGTCGGCCGCCTCGACGACGCGCAACGGGCTCATGGAGTCGAGCCGCTCGGCGAGACTGCGCGTGAACTTCGGCGGCATGTGCTGCACGATGAAGATCGCGGCGCCGCGCCCCGTCGGCAGGCGCGGGACGACGTCGGCGAGCGCGCGCGGACCACCGGTCGAGGCGGCGACGCCCACGGCGAGCACGGCGCGCCCGCGCAGCGCGTGCTCGGGCGGGTGAACCACCGGCGCCGGCGGGCGCGCCAACACCTTGACGTGCGAGAGGTCCGCCGCGAGCGCCCGGCGCACGGCGCCGATGAGCTCCGGCGCGAGCGCCTCGAGCGCGGCGCGCGGATGACCGAAGACTTCGGGGGGCGGTTTGGCGACGATTTCCACCGCGCCCAGCTCGAGGGCGCGAATCGCGGACTGCGTGCCCGGCCCGGCGTGCGCGCTGACGACGACGATCGGCCGCGGCGACTCGGACATGATGTAGCCGATGGCGCCCAGCCCATCGAGCCGCGGCATCTCGAGATCGAGCGTGACGACGTCGGGCCTGTGCTCGTGCACTTTGCTGATCGCGTCGAGACCGTCGCGCGCCGTGGCGACGACGCGAAACTCGGCGCCGAGGACATCGACCAGCACTCGGCGCATCAGCGCGCTGTCGTCGGCGACGACGACGCTCGGGCGGCCGGACGCGTCAGATGACGGCGGCATCGACTCCCACCGACCGGATCTCCACCCGGCCATCCGTCACGTAAAACCGCACGCTGCGGCCGCGGTCGCCGCCCACGGCCTCACGAATGACCGGGATGGCCGCGGCGCGGAGCGCGGTGCGCGAGGCCAGGACGTTGCGCTCGCCCATCTGGATGGTGCCGGGGGTGACGAGCTGGCTGAACATGCGGGCGCCGCCAGCCAGCTTTGCCACGAGTCGCCGCGGGTCCGCCCCGAGCGCCTTGAGCCGCTCGATGAGCAGCGGCACGGCGGTTTCCGGGAACTTGGCGCGGTTCGTGAGATCGCGCACGAGGCTGGTCGACGGCAGCAGGACGTGCGCCATCGCGCCCGTTCTGGTTTGCGGATCGTGCAGCATGATCGCGACGCAGGAACCGAGTCCGAGGGTGACCAGGACGCCATCGCCACGCTCGGCCGCCCAATCGGCGACTTTGACGATGACTTCTTTCACCCGGGCCGTACGTAAATCCGCTCGCGCGGATCGACGAGAGTGAGGCGCTCGCGCGCGGGGCCGAACAGGGTTTCGACTTTTCCGAGCAGGAGTACGCCCCCGGGCGCCAGCGCATCCACAAAGGTCTGAAACAGCCGCTCCTGGGCCTGGCGCTCGAAGTAAATCACGACGTTGCGGCACACGATCAGGTCGTACGGCGGATGCGGGGGACGCTCCCGCATCAAATCGTGGCTTTGGACGCGCACGAGCTCGCGGACCTCGTGCACCGGCCGGCCGCCCTCGAAATAGCGGCGCCTGAGGTGCGACGGCATCTCGGTGAACGCCGCGTCCGGATAATGCGCCTGCCGGGTGCGCTCGAGGCTCAATCGATCGACGTCGGTCGCGTCGATGACACCCTGGGCGCCCAGCTCTGTCATGAGCACGGCGATCGTGTACGGCTCCTCGCCCGAGGCGCATCCCGCCGACCACACCCGCAGTGTGGGACGTCTCCTGGCGAGCGCCTCCAGATGGGGCCGGAGCGCGGTCCAGGTTTCGGCGTTGCGGAAGAACTTGGTGACGTTGATCGTGAGCGCGTCGAGGAGCTCCTGGTACTCGTGCGCGTCGTGATCGAGAATCTTGCCGTAGTCTTCGTAGGTATGGGCGCCGCGGGCGCGCATGCGCACCGCGATGCGGCGCTTCAGGCATTTATCCTTGTACGACCCGCAGCTGACTCCCCGCTCGCGTGAGATCTTTTCCGTCAGCGCTTCGAAACCTCGCTCCAGAGGAGCTTTGCTCACGACAAACTGCTCAGGGTGTCCAGATTGGCCTTGACGAGCTCGTGTTTGGGATTCAGCTCGAGCGCGCGCCGCCACAGCTCGCTCGCCTGGTCGCGCTCGTTTCGCTTGTACGCGATGTTGCCGAGCTTGAAGTAGACGTCATCGCCCAGCTCGGGCGACAGCTCGATCGCGCGCTGATACAGCGCCCAGGCTTCATCGTAGCGCGAGCCGCGGTAGGCCAGGTCGCCGAGATTCTTGGACAGCTGCGGCAGGGACGGCTCGTCCTGGAGCGCGGCGCGCGCCAGCTCCTCGGCTTGTGGCAGCGCACCCGCCAGCTCGTGCAGCACGGCGAGATTGTTGCGCAACACGCCGTTGTGCGGATGCTTTTCGACGGCCTGCACGGCCACCTGTTCCGCCGTCTCGAAATCGCCCGCCGACGCCGCGACGAGTGCGCGCGCCCAGAACCAGATCGGGGGCACCTTGTCGGCGAACAGCTCCTTGGCGCGGTCGAGCCGCCCGGCGGCGCTGGCATGGTCGCCCTGCTTCAGCGCGACGATGCCCCATCCCACGTACACCCGTGGATCGGTGCGCGCGCGCGTGGCCGCCTCGGAGTAGGCCGCTTCCGCATCCTCCAGCCGGCCGACCTGCTCGTAGGCGAGCCCCAGATTGTGGAGCACGGCGGGCCGTGACCCGCCTTTTTCGGCGGCGAGCCGCAGCGCTTCCATTGCCTCGCGCCAGCGCGCCTGCTTCAGCGCGACCAGGCCGATGAAGAAGTGCGCGTTGGCATCCGTCGCGCGCAGCTCGGCGACGCGGCGAAATTCGCGCGCCGCTTCGTCGAGCATGCCCGTCTTGTAGAAGGCGATGCCGAGGTTGCGGTGCTCCTCCACCCGCGCGTCGGTCATCTTCACGTCTTCAGCGCTGGCGGTGCGGCCGGCGCGATGCAGGAAGCCGGCGGTGACGAGGCCGTAGAGCGCCTTCCCGACCTCGAATTCCCCCAGGCCGGAATCTTCGATGACCTGATTGACGTCGCGCGAGCCGTCGAGCAGCGGCAGCAGGCGATCCTGCATTTCCGTCAGCTTTGCGTCGCTGATGGCCAGGCGGTCGCGGTCCACGAGGAAGATCAGATCGAACGACGGGATCTTTTTCTCGATCAGGCCCCACTCGTCCACGCGCCGCGCGCCCTCGAGCAGCAGGGACTCCGGGTTGATCGAGACCAGGAAGTCCTGCTGCTCCGGGCGGACGTCGGCTTCGAAGTTGAACGTGCCCTGCGTCCACGTGAAGAGATAGTAGACCGACTCCTCGATCTGCATGCGCATGTAGCGCTCGAGCTCCTGCTGCGTGAGCACGCTCTGGAGCACGAGAATCTCGCCCAGCTTCTTGTCGCGCTCTTTCGCCTGGCGGTGGATCGCGGCGTCCAGCTGGTCCTGCGTGATCTTCTCGTGCTTCACGAGGATGTCGCCGAGCCGATCGCGGCGGTTCACGATCGACGCGTAGGAAATCCGGCCCCGGTCGAAATAGATGTAGCCGAAGTTGGAGCGGTCGGCGATCGACAGGCAGCCGGTTTTCTGCCCCAGCGCCAGGAGCTGCAGCACGTCGGGGAGCGACGCTTCCTTGAGCGAGCCTTTGATGGCCATCAGCGCAGATCCTCGATGACGCGATCAGCAGCGGTGGGCCAGTCCCAGACCATCTTCTCCCGGCTGCGCACGCCGCCGGCGCTCGACACGACGATGCCGCTGGTGCGCAGCCCCGCCGTGCGGCGCGGCGGAGGCGCTCCCTCCAGCACATCGCGCGCCAGACCCGCCGTCACGGGCGCGTCCTGCGCGGCGGCGGCCTCGACCACGCGCTGAACCACGCCGGTCAGGTTGCGGACGGAATCGATGGGCCGGTCCGCCAGGTAGTCGAGCAGCGCCGGCTCGAGCGCCACGTGCTGGTGGGTGAGCAGGCGCTCGAGCATGCTCCGGCGCAGCTCCTTGTCCGGCTCCGCGATCTCCGTCACGAGCCCGCCTTCGAGCCGCGACACGATGCGCTCCTCGAGGCCCTCGAGCGTGTTCGGATGCGCGGGCGCCGTGAAGATGAGCTGCCGGTCGGCGTCGACCAGCTGATTGAAAAGGTTGAACAGCTCTTCCTGCGTGCGCTCCTTGCCGGAGAGCAGATGGATGTCGTCGAGCAGCAGGGCCGTCGCGCGCCGATAGCGCGCGCGCCACCAGTCCACCCGGTTGCCGTCAATGGCGGCAATCAGCTCGTCGACGAACTGCTGGGTCGACAGGCAGGCGACCACCGCGTTCTTCTTTTTCGCGAGCTCGAGGCCGATCGCGTTGAGCAGGTGCGTCTTGCCGAGCCCGCTGCGGCCGACGATCACGAGGGGATTGTATTTCGTCCCGGGCTTCGCGACACAATCGCGCGCGGCGTTCAGGGCCACCTCGTTGGACGGCCCGGCAAGGTACGCGTCGAGCGGAAATGCGCCCGACGGAGCCGGCGGCGGGGCCGCGCCGTCCCGAACCTTCGCGGCGGCCGCCTCGGCGGCTTCCATGTGGTCGGGATCGCGGAAGACTTTCTCACCCGCGGCCTGGGGATCGAGCACCGCCACTTCCGCCTCGAGCGCCTTGAGCCGGTCCACGTCCCGCACGTACGACGCGATCACTTCGTCCACCGCGGCCGGCGTCTCCTGATCGAGGAGCTTTTCGAGGCGGCCCGTCCGGTAGCCCTCGCCCTCCCAGCGCATCACCGCCTCGGTCACCCGCGCACGCCACGCCTCGACGGCTTTGCCGACCGTGACGGTGACATCGGTCAGGAACTGGGAAAACTCATCTGGTGAGACGGCGGTAGATGAAGCGGCGGTAGATGAGGCGGCGGTCGGTGAAGCGCCGGTAGGAATACCCAACACCTTGCTCGCGGCATCGGCATTGATCGGCGTGTCGTTCACCGCCTGGAAGGCGATCAGGCGATTGAGCGCGCCCATCAACTCGCGCACGTTCGGGTACTCGATTTTCGCGACGGTCTCGAGGACTCCCGGCTGGAACTTCGTGCCACGCTCCTCGGCCTTGCGGCGCAGAATGGCGACGCGTGTTTCGTAGTCGGGGATGCCCATATCGACGACGAGCCCGCCGGAAAAGCGCGAGATGAGACGCTCGTCCAGGTCCGCGATCTCGGCCGGCGGGCGATCGCTCGCGAGCACGATCTGGTGCCCTGACTGCTGCAGCGCCTCGGTCAGGCGAAGCAGCTCGGTCTGCATCTCCTTGCGATTGGTGAGGAACTGGACGTCGTCGACGAGCAACACATCGACGTTCTGGAACCGGCGCCGGAAAGCGTCGCCCTGCCCCGCCGCGATCGCGGCGTGGAACGCCTCGACGTACTCGTCGAGCGTCAGGTACTCGATGTTCAGCTGCGACGCGATGACCTTGGCGGCGTGCCCGATGGCCATCAGCACGTGCGTCTTGCCCAACCCCGAGCCACTATAGATGAAGAGCGGGTTGTAGGCCGAGCCCGGATTCTCCGCGACGGTACGCCCGGCGGTGACGGCCAGGCGGTTCGCCGCGCCGACCACGAACGTGTCGAACGTGAAGCGGGGATTGAGCGTGCTGGTCATGTCGCGGGGGTTCCCGCCGCCAGCCTCTTGAGCACGAGCTCCGAGATCGACTTGAGGGTCTCGAACACCCCTCTGCCGTGCAGCGCGTCGGCCGCGAAGCTCGGCACGCTCCGGAAGTTGAGCGCGTCGTCGAGGTCCTCCTGCCGCAGGATCAGCTCGGCGGGCAGGTCCTGCTTGTTGTATTGCATCACCAGCGGCATGGTGCGCACATCGATGCCGTGCTCGAGCAGATTGCTCTGGAGGTTCTGCAGACTTTCGACATTCTCATCGAGCTGCCGGGCTTGACTGTCCCCGACGAACACCACGCCGTCCGCGCCCTGGAGCACGAGTCGCCGCGTGGCGTTGTAATAGACCTGGCCCGGGACGGTGTAGAGCTGAAACCGCGTCGAGAATCCGGAGATCTGGCCCAGATCGATCGGCAGGAAGTCGAAGAACAGGGTGCGGTCGGTCTGCGTAGCGAGCGACACCATGCGCCCGCGCCGAGTTTCCGGCACGCGGCCGTAAATGTAATGGAGATTGGTCGTCTTTCCGGACCGCCCAGGTCCGTAGTAGACGATTTTGCACGTGATCTCGCGGGTCGTGAAGTTGACCAGGGACACCGCTATCTCCCAAACAGCGTGTTGAGGCTGTCCGTCAACTCGCGCTCGAAGTCGGCCGCGAGCACCTGCTTGGGGACCGCCCCCTTCGGACTCGCCGTCTTCAAGTCCGCCGCAAGCTGCTCATAGAATAACTGAACCAAGCCGAGCGATGAAACGTCCATATCGTAGACGGCGAGCACCGCCAGCGTGCCGCGATCGGTCGCGAAGGTGGCCAGGAAGAAACCGGTCTTGGGCCCCTGATGGCTGAGCGCCGCGAAGGGCGGCTGCCGCAGCTGGCGCGCCAGCTCGCCGGTGGAGGCGACGATCGCCGCCGCCAGCGCCGCGGACGACATGACATCGACGGCGCGCGAGAATCCCGATTGCGCCAGCACCTGCCCCGACGGCGTGAGCACCAGGACCAGGCGCGCCGATGCTTCCCGCACGAAGTCGGTGAGCGGTTGCAGCGTCCAGTTTTCGACGGCGCGGGTCTGTTGACTCATACCATCGTCTCCGCCGCTCGCAGTAGCTCGAGGCGCACCAGGCCGATGTTCACATCGGGCTCCGCAACCGCGACGACCAGGATGCCACCGGCATTGTGCCCACCGGGAACGACCAGCAGCGCGCCCTGCTCCGCCTGCAGGTGCCAAAAGACGCTCGTCCCGGTCCCCGCCGCTTCCATCGCCCGGCGCAGGCGGCCGGCGAGGCTCGCGGCGAGCGCGGCCACGGCGCCGCCCTTGATCCCCTCCATGAGCTGCTCGGCCACGACGAGGCCGTCCTCCGCCGAGACCAGCATCGCGCCGCGGACGCCTCGCACGCGGGTGATCAGATCGAGTGGTCCGCCCTTCGTCATTGCCGCTCCAGCCAGCGGCGCGCCAGCGCCGTCGCCCGCTGCGCGAGAATCGCGAGGCGGCCGAGCGGCGTCCCGCGCTCGCGGACGACGAGGAGCAGCGCTTCGGGCGTCGGATGCGCCAGGTGCACGTTGCCGTGCTGTCCTTCCGCCGACAAACCGTTCCAGGCTCCCAGCCCCAGCAGCTTCGCGGTCCGGGCCGCTTCCTGCGAGACGCCGGCAAGATAGGCGGCGACGCTGTCGGTGACATCCGAGCCCGATCGATCGCGGAGCGACCCACCCAGGACACGTCCCGCGCCGTCGATGAGCAGGAGGCCTTCGTTGGCGCCCTCTAATCCCGCGAAAACGCGCGTTTCATCGAGCGCACCCGCTGCCGGCGCTGGGGCGGCGGGGGGCGGCGAAGGGGCGGCGGCGGGCGGCGCATGTGCCCCGCCGCGGATCATCTCAAACGCCTGGTCGATGGTCGGATCGTCGGGCTCGACCTTGCGCGCCTGCTCGAGATGGGTTTCGGCCTGGGCGATATCGCCGACCTTGAAATAGAGAAACGCGAGTCCCTTCAGGGCGCCGGTATGGTTGGGCGCGATCCGGACGGCCATGTCCCACTCGTCGAACGCGCGCGCGTAATCGTGCTTGTCGGTCAGGATCCGCGCGTACAAGTCGTGCGCGTCGGCGAGATGCGGATGCCGCTCGAGCCCGTTCATCGCGACTCGGGTCGCGGAATCGAGCTGTCCCTTGCGGCGCAAGGCTTCGCCCAGCCGCAGGAACACGAGGCTCTGTGGATCCTGCGCGAGCTGCGCCGAGAGCGCGCGGATCTCGTCAGCCATTGCTGAACACTCGCGCGGCTTCGCGGGCGCGCTGCACGTCCGGTTTGTACGCCTCCTCTTCCGTCGTGCGCGCCAGGCGCTCCCACTGGTCCCAGCTTTGCACGGCTTCGCCGAACCGGCCCATCGCGACGAGGGCGAATCCCAGGTAGCGATGCGTCGCGGCGAGCAACGGATCGAGCCGCAGCGCGCGCCGCAGCTCCTCGGCAGCGGCGGACGCGTGCCCCTGCGCCAGGTGGATGCGGCCGAGCAGGAGATGAATCGTCGCGTCGTGCGGCTGCATACTGCCGGCTTGCTCGGCGGCGGCGCGGGCGGCGTCGAGGTCCTTGGCGTGCAGGGCAGTCTCAGCCTTCGCGATCAGCTCTGCGACGAGCTCCGCGAGGTCACTGCCGGCGCCCGGCCGTCCGCGCTTGGCCGTCCCGGGATCCACGAGGACGATCACGCCGGCGCTTTCGAGGCCGAACAGCGTCTTGGCGACTTCGAAATCGGACCGCCCCAGCTCGGTCGCGAGGCCCCGCACGGAGCGGTCGCCGTCGATGAGCGCGAGCACTTCCCACTCGGGCGGCAGGAGATCCAGCTCGCCGCCGCCGCCTTCGGGCGGCGGCGCGAGCGAGGGCACGACGCCGACGTGGGGAATGCGGTTCTCGATCCGGGACCATTCATCGATGCGGCGCGCGCCTTCCATCAAGAGCGCTTCCACCGGGATGCGGACCGTGACCTCGGTGGGCACCTTGCTCTCGGCCTCTTCCGCAAACGAGAAGTAGCCTTCGTTCCAGCTCATGACCTCGAAGACGACTTCCTCGATCTGGAAGTGGATCTGGCGCTCGACCTCGCGCTGGGTGATGACGCCGAGCGCCACGAGGATCTCGCCGAGGCGGCGCTTGTCGCCCTGCCGCTGCTGCATGTCACGCGCCCGCTCGAGATCGGCCTCGGCGATTTTGCCGGTGCGCAGCAGCAGCGCACCGAGCGGGTGCGGGTTGCTGCGAATCTCCGCCGACACCACGACGCCGTTATCGAAGTAGATCTTGCCCTCGTTGTGGCGCAGCTCGGAGGTGACCCGCAACGCGCCCGTCTTCCGGCTCAAGTCGAGCAGCTGGAAGACGTCGTGGATCCCGAGCTCGCGGAGCGGTCCTTCGATCGCCATACGCTAGGCCGCGTCCGAGGTGGCGAAGATGTGCTGCAGGTCGACGGCGGTCCGCGCGTGCATCCGCGCGCGTTGCGCGAACGGCCCGCCCGGATCGATGCGCGTCACGCGGTCCCACGCGGCCACCGCTTCGGTGTAGCGCTGCAGCTTCGCGAGCGTCACGCCCAGGTAGAACAGTGCACCGGTGTGCTCGGGGTCGAATTTCAGCGCGCGCCGGAACGCCTCGAGCGCCTCGACGCTGCGCTTGTCGTCGAGCAGCGTGCGACCGAGCAGGAGCAGCGCGTCCATGTCGTAAGGATCCTGCTCCAGCATCTCGGCGAGCCGCACGACGGCGGTCCGCAGACTCCCCGTGCGCCGGAGCAGGTCGGCGTGCGCGAGCCCCGCCTCGTGGAAGGTCGGCAGCGCTTCGAGCGCCGCTTCGTACGCGCGCTGCGCTTCCACCCACTCTTCGTCCTGTTCGTGCAGCCGCCCGAGATCGAGCCAGACCTGCACGAACCCTTCATCGAGATCGAGCGCCGAACGGTACGCCGCGCGGGCGCCCTGGCGGTCGCCGACTTTCAGGGCGATGTCGCCCTGCAGCTTGTGCAGATCGGCCCTGTTCGGCGCGCGGGTCTGCGCCTGCCGCAGCGCCGTCAGCGCGCTGGCCGCGTCGCCCGTCGCCGCGCGCGCCTTCGCGGCGGCGACGAGCACCTCGACGTCTTCGGGCGCCTGGGCGACCAGCGCTTCGGCGAGCGGCAGCGCTTCGGCGGAGCGGTGCACGGCGAGCAGGCTCTTCACCTCGCCGAGCGCGGCCGGAGCGTTGGCGGCATCGAGCGTGCGCGCCTCGCGGTAGCGCTCCAGCGCCTCCCCGTGCAGGCCGCGGCGGGCATAGCTGTCGCCGATCAGCGTGGCGGCCTGGCCCCGGTCCGCGCCGCGCTGCACGGCGCGCATCGCTTCCGCCACGGCGAGGTCCATCATTCCCTTGCTCACGTAATCGCGCGCCAAGGCCAGCGGATCGTCCGCCCGCTTGGCCAGGCCGGCGGGCGCGGCCTGGGCCGCGCCCGCGGGCGGCTCCAGCTCCTGGAAGATGTTGTCGAGCAGCCGCTGGTCGAACGCGAAGTCGCCGCCCAGGCTCTCGGCCGCGACGTCGGCCGAGATCTCGGGCACGATGCCGATCGCGACCGTCTCATACTGCAGATCGATCGCCAGCGCGAACTTCTGCGACACGTAATACGGGTCCAGCTCGAGCGCGCGCTTGGTCGCGCGCAGCGCGCCGTCGTAGTCGCCGAGGTTCGAGAGCGTGAAACTGAGGTTGTAGTGGGCGCCCGCGTTCTGCGGATCAGCCTCGACGGCCCGGACGAAGGCGTTCCGGGCGTCGGGGAAGCGCTTCAGCTCGACGAGCACGAGCCCCACGCCGTTCCACGCCGGCGCGGAGCCCGGCTGTTCCGCCAGCACCTGGCGATACGCTTCGAGCGCGAGCTGGAAGCGGCGCAGATGGGTCAGGAGCAGCGCGAGGTTGAGGCGGGCGCCGACGAACGCCGGCGAAAGCTGCAAGGCTTTCCGAAATCCCTCGATCGCATCTTCGGTATCGGCCTGATGCGCGAGCACGACGCCGATGTTGTTCCACGCGAGCGCGTAGCGGGGATCGACCTCCGTCGCCTGACGGTAGGACGTCAGCGCGTCCGCCGTCCGGCCCGCCTGATGCAACACGACGCCGCGCTCGTTCCAGAGCTTGGGCGAGTCGGGGATCTCATGGATCAGCGACTCGTACAGCTCGAGCGCATCGGTGAAGTCGCGCTTGAGGAGATGGACTTCCGCCATCGCCTGGCGCACCAGCCTGCGATCCTCGCCGCGGTCGATCGCGAGGCGGTACTCGCGCAGCGCCTCGGCGTAGTAGCCCTTCTGCCGGAACGCGAGGCCGAGGTTGTAATGCGCGAGCTCGCTCCCCTCGACGACCTCGGGCGCGGGGTGCTCGCGCAGGCGGTGCTCGGCCGACTGGCGTTCGGCGCGGTAGCGCTCCAGCGACAGGTTGGTCTGCGCGCGCGCCAGCGGCGGGTTCAGCTGGATGGCGCGCTTCGACGCGGCGCGCGCGTCCTGGTGCCGCCCCATGTCGCCCAGCACGAACGCCATCAGGTAATGCGCGTTCGCGTTGTCGGGATTGAGCGAGACGGCGCGCTCGAGGGCGGTCAGCGCCGGCTCGTTCAGCCCGCGGTTGTAGTAGACCTCGCCAAGATAGAAGTGGACGACGGAGGAGTCCGGCTCTTCTTCGACGGCCCGCAGGAACCACTCGGTCGCCACTTCCAGGCGTCCGCGGGACTTCTCGGCGAGTCCGAGCTGGATGATCGCCGCCACGTCCTTGGGCTTGTGCGCCAGCAGCTCTTCGAATTCGGCGACTGCTTCCTCGGAGGCGCCCATGATCGCGTACGTGCGGCCCAGCTCCCAGCGCGCGTCGCGCTCGTCGGGCGCGCTGCGCAGCTTCTCCTGGAGCTCGGCCACGCGGCGGTCGTAGTACCCGGTGTTGTGGTAGGCGATCTCGAGATTCCGCTGCGCGACCTGCATGCGCGGGTCGAGCTCGAGGGCGCGGGTGAACTGCTCGATCGCCTCGGGGACGAGGGCTTTTTGGTAATAGAGAACGCCGAGATTGTTATGCGCGCCCGCATCGGAGGGATCGATCCGGCGGGCAAAGGACCTCAGGACCGCTACGTCACGCTCTGAGACCGTCAAGTCAACCGAATGGCGTCGAAAATCGCCTTGAGCGACGCCAGGTCGGGCAGGAGCAGGAAATGGCCGCGCAGCCCGTCCTGGGCATCGATATTGAACTCGGTCTCGACGCAAAACACGAAGTCCCGGTCGTGCCCGAAGTTCAGGTACGTCGTCGTGAGGACCGCCGCCGAGAGATCCACCACGAGGCTCGGCACCGACGGCAGCAGCAGCATCCCCATGAACTCCGACAGCGCGTTCATGTACGCGCCCGAGAGGATGTTGCCCGCCTCCTTGATGCACGACTGCTCGATTGTCTCGAACGTTTGGGTCGTCCCGAGGGGGCGCTTGAGCAGCATGTCGCACAGCTGCCGGCCGACGGGCTCGGGGAACATGAGCAGCGTGCGTCCCGTCAAATCGCCGAGCATGTGCATGAGGACCGCGGCGACGACTTCCTGCGGATCGCCGATCAGCCCCGGCACGTCTTCGAGCCGGGCAATGTTGATCTCCGGCACCGAGATCATGATGCGCCGGTGCGTGAGCTGCGACAGCGCCGTCGCCGCATGGCCCGCGCCGATGTTGGCGACTTCTCTGAGCGCGTCGAGCTGCAGCGCCTTTAGATCCCGGACGTCTTCCATGTCGCTCCCTTAATTAGACCAGACCCGCCGCATCGAGAATCAACGCGGGCACTCCATCACCCATGATCGTCGCGCCGCTGAAGACCGGCAGCGTGCCCTGCGGCGCGTCGAATCCTTTCACCACGATTTCCTGCTGGCTCAACATCCCGTCCACCACAATCCCGGCCCGCCGCTCGCCCATCTCCAACACAATCACCGGACGGCGCGGCGGCGGCGCAGGGGCGCCGCCATTTGTCTCCAGGAGTTTGCGGAGATCGACCAGGGGGACGACCCGATCGCGCAGCACGATCGCGTCGCGACCTTCCATCGTCGTCAACGGCACCGTGCCGAACTCGACCGTCTCGGCGACATAGGTGAGCGGCAGCGCGTAGCGCTCGTGCCCGACGGCGGCGATCAGCGCGCGCACGATGGCCAGCGTGACCGGCAGCCGCAGCACGAAGGCCGTGCCCTTCCCCGGCTCGGTGCGGATCTCGACCGAGCCGCCGAGCGCGCGAATCCGCGTCATGGCGACGTCGATGCCCACGCCGCGTCCGGAAACGCTGGTCACCGCCTCGGCGGTCGAGAATCCGGGCCGCGCGAGCACGCGCAGCAGCTGGTCATCCGACAGCGTCTCGACGTGGGGCCCGAGGACGCCCTCGCGCTTCGCCTTCTCGAGAATCTGGGCGCGATCGATGCCGCGGCCGTTGTCGGAGATGCTGATCGCCACACTGGAGCGCTCGCGCACCGCCGCCAGCACGATCTCCCCCTCCGGGTCCTTCTTGAGCCGCTTCCGTTCGGCCGGCGACTCGATCCCGTGGTCGACGGCGTTGCGCAGCAGATGCACCAGTGGATCGCCGAGCTCGTCGAGGATTTCGCGATCGAGCTCGATCTCCTTGCCTTCCACCCGGAAGGCCACCTGCTTGCCGAGCTGGCGCGCGACGTCGCGCACGAGCCGGGGAAAGCGGTCGAACACCTGCCACACCGGCGTCATGCGCGCCTGGATGATTTCGTTCTGCAGATCGGCGGACAGGCGCGAGATATGGATCGCGACTTCGTCGATCTCCGGATCTTTGCCCACCCACCGCGCGGCGAGCTCATTCAGGCGGCCGCGTTCGGTGACCAGCTCGCCGATCAGATCCATCAGCGTATCGAGCCGGCGCAGATCCACCCGGATGTGGCGGCCGCGTCCCGCGCTTTCCGCGGGCGAGACCTGGCCTTCGTCGCCGGCCGCGCCACCGAAGCTGACGCGTTCGACGTCGCCCACAGACCGGATGACGGCTTCGATGTCGGTCGCCGACTTCGCGGTGTCGAGCTCGAACGAGAAGCGACCGTCGAAATCGTCCGATTCGAACGCGGCGAGCGACGGCTGCACGCGGTTGACCGTGCCGAGGGTCTGGACTTTGCGAACGACCAGCATCGCGCGCGCACCTTTCAGGGGCGCTTCCGACCGGATCACCACCTGGACAAGGGGGGTTCTGCCAGATGCATCAGACGCAACCGACGCAGCAGCTAGACTCGGGGAGTCAGGCGCGTCGGGCTCAGGAGTCGCAAGCGTGAAGCGCGCGAGCGCGCTGGGCTGTGCGGCAGGTTTCGCGTGATGCGCGGCAGCGGCCCCGTCGATGTCGGCGAGAATCGCGGCGACATCCGCTTCGGGCTCGCGGCCCTGGACGGCGAGCTCGACCGCTTTTTCGAGCGCGTCAGTGGCGCGAAACAGCAGTTGAATGACGTCGCCGGCAGGTGCCCGGCCGCCGCGGCGCAGATGGTCGAGCAGGTTTTCCATGCGGTGCGCGAGATCGGCGACTTTGGCGTAGCCCATCGTCGCCGCCATCCCCTTGATCGTGTGCACCGCGCGGAACAGGCCGCCGACCGGCTCCGCGGAGGTTGGGGTTCGCTCCCACTCGAGCAGCAGCTGATTGCAGGCGCTCAAGTGCTCGCGGCTCTCGGCCAGGAACAGCTCGGCGTACTGCGAAAGGTCCATCGCTAGCCCAGAACGCGCTGCACGGCTTCGAGGACGCGGGAGGGCTGGAACGGCTTGACGACGAAGTCCTTGGCACCCGCCTGGATGGCTTCGACCACCAGCGCCTGCTGCCCCATGGCGCTGCACATCAGGATCTTCGCGTCGGGATCCTGTTTCACGATCTCGCGGACCGCGTCGATGCCGCCCATGTCGGGCATCACGATGTCCATCGTGACCAGGTCCGGCTTGAGTTGCCGATACTTCTCGACGGCCTGCGTGCCGGTCTCCGCCTCGCCGACGATCTCGAATCCGGCCTGCGCCAGGATGTCGGTGATCATCGTGCGCATGAAGATCGCGTCGTCACAGACGAGAACCGTGTGGCTCACTGCGCGCTCCTTAAGTAGTCAGAATCGGGCCCAACAGCGCCGCGACGTCCAACACGATGAACAGTTCACCATTCCGCCGCCCGACCGCCCGCACCAGCGTGGGATCGACGCCCGGAAGACCGGTGCGGTCTTCCAGCGTCGTCGCACCACCCGCGAGCATGTCCATCACCTCATCCACCGTAAACCCGATCAGCTGTCCCTCGCCCCCCGACTCACCCTTGCCCATCTCGAGGATGATCGTCGAGCCCGCAGCCTCAGGCGCTTGAGTCTGGGACGTCTCGGCGGGGGGGGATGCGGGCGAACCCGGCGGTGCCTGGCCCAGCGCACGCCACCCTTCCACGACCGTCACCAGAGTGCCGCGGACATTCACGAGCCCCGCCACGACCGGGGGCGCGCCCGGGATACGCGTCGTTGGGAGGCGCGGGAGAATCTCCCGCACTTGGTCCACCTCGGCGGCGCACACCAGTGCTCCCACGCGGAACACGAGTAAGCGAGCGGAGACGAGGCTTCCGTCAGTCATCGGATGCGAAGAAACCAAGATACTGCAAGGGGTTGCGCTCGGCAAGCAAATTCGCGTCTCCGGCCGCTTCGGCCAGCGCGGGACGCAAGTCCTCCGGCCATTCCGACGTCAGGGCGACCGGCGCACCGGTCACCGGATGCGTGAACGACAGCGCGGCGGCGTGCAGCAGCTGCCGTGGCGCGAGCCGCTCGAGTCGCTCGGCCTCATTGCGCGATGACGGCGTCACGCGGCGACTGCCGCCGAACGTGTACTCGCGGTCGCCGACGATCGGGCACCCGACGTGCGCGAGGTGCACGCGAATCTGGTGCGTCCGGCCGGTGCCGAGCCGCACGCGCAACAGATCGCTGTGCGCGAAGCGCGCCACGAGTGCCGCGTGCGTGACGGCGTGGCGGCCGCCTTCTGCCACCGTCATGCGCTTGCGCTCTTTGGGATGGCGCGCGATCGGGGCCTCGATATCGACGGGACTCTTGCGCAGGTGACCCCACACGAGCGCGGCGTAGACGCGCTTCACCGTGCGGCGTTCGATCGCGCCGGCGAGGCGCCGATGCGCCAGATCGCTCTTCGCGACGACCAGCAGCCCCGAGGTGTCGCGATCGAGGCGATGCACGATACCCGGACGGCCGGCTTCCGCCGCCGCGCCGCCCGACAGATCGGTGCCCCGCCCAACCAGCACATTCACCAGCGTGTCGTTCCAGTGGCCGGGACCGGGATGGACGACGAGTCCCGCGGGCTTGTCGAGCACGGCGAGATGCTCATCCTCGAACACAAAGCGTAAATCGGCGTGAAACGGCGTGTAGCTGCGTGGGGGGTCTTCGTCCGGCAGGTCGACCGTCACTTCCGTCCCGCGTTCCAGCAGGGCGGAGGCGCGCAGCGCTGTGCCGCGCGCGGTCACGCGTTTATCGGCGATGAGGCGTCCGGCCTGTGTGCGGGAGAGAGCGAGCTGGTCAGCGAGAAACTTGTCGAGACGTTCAGACTGAACAATCACACAAAACGTGAGGTTCAAGGCTCGGCCGCCCGCGCCTCCTTCGCCCGTTGCTGCGCGCGGCCTTCCTGCCACAGCGAGAGTCCGAGTGCGATCGCGCCGACGGTGATCGCCGAGTCGGCGACATTGAACGTCGGCCAGCGCCAGGCACCGATGCCCACGTCCACGAAATCGACGACGCCCTGCGCGCTGCGAATGCGGTCGATGAGGTTCCCGACGGCGCCCCCGCAGACGAGCGCCAGCGCAAGGAGACGGAACCGGTCGCCGGGGCGCGTCCCGCGTACCAGGGAGGCGAGCACGAACAGCGCGATGATCGCGAGGCCGAGGAAGATCCAGCGCGAGTTGTCGCCCACGTGCAAGCCGAACGCCGCGCCTTCGTTGAAGACCAGACGGAACTGCACCACATCGCCGATCACCGCGAGCGGCAGGCGCCGCGCGAGGAGCGACTCGGCGATCAGTTTGGTCGCGAAATCGGAAACGACGACGGCGACTGCCGTCCCCCAGAACAGCCTGCGCTCAGCGGCGTTTACCATCTTCCTCTCTGGCCTTGCACTTGATGCAGAGGCGGGCGTGTGGGAGGGCATCGAGTCGGTCGAATCCGATCGAGTCGCCGCATTGCTCGCAGCGGCCGAAGCGGTCGGGGGCGCTGTACAGCCGGCGCAGCGCTTCGTTCACGTGCCAGAGGTAGCGCCCTTCCTGCGACGCGAACAGAAACTGCTTCTCGCGCTCCATCGCGTCGGTGCCCTGATCGGCCATGTGGAACGAGTAGCTCGAGAGGTCGCCATCTGATGCCTGCAGGCTCGAATTGAACGACTCGCCATAATGACCCAGCTCCTTGATGACGCGGGCGCGCTCTTCGAGCAGCCGCTTCTCGAGATGGGTCAACTGTTTCTTGTTGAGGCCGGCTTTGGCCTTCAGCTTCGTCGACTTCGTCGGCATTATCGGGTTCCGCCCTTTCGTCCGTCGTGACGCCGGAGCGCAATCGTGGTCCGGCGCCCCTCGATGTCTACTTCACGCTGCAAATCGGGTTCGTCGAGTCCTGCACCCAACACCATGCGGCGCGCTAATGTTTCGCCTTCGACGAGTCCTTGAAACGCGCGAGTCGCGGCGACGATGGTCTCAGCGCCGGTGATGCTCAACTCGATGCGCGTCGTGTAGTCATAGCCTGCCTCTTTGCGGAGGCGCTGCACGCGATTCACGACCTCGCGCGCCAATCCTTCGTGGACCAGGTCGTCGCTCAACGCGGGATCCAGCGCGACGACGTACGGCCCATCGGCCTGCACGAGCCACTCGCTCACGACTTCACGCGTGACGGTCACGTCGTCCGGCTGGTATTCAAACTCACCGTGCCGCACCGTCCCGCCCTGCTCCAGCATCTGCAGCTCTGCCGCGCTCAACTCGGCAACGGCGGCGGCCGCCCGCGGTGTGTCCTTCCCGTACCGCTTCCCGAGGGTCCGAAAATTCGCTTTGGCGCCCAGCCGGACCAGATCGTGGTCCGATGCGACCACCTGGACGGCTTTTACGTTGACTTCGGCAGCCAGAATATCTAACAGGTCTGACAAGGCCGGGCCCTGGGCGGCGGCCGGAACAGCCAGCTGCATGCGGGCCAGCGGCTGCCGGACTCGCAGATTGCGGGATTCCCGGGCCGCCCGGGCCAGCGACGCCAGCCGCCGGACGGTGCCCATGGCGGCCAGCAGCTCGGGTTCCCGGTGCCCCCGGTCCACCGGAAACGGGGCGAGATGGACCGAGGTCCCCGTCAGGGCCCGATGCACCCAGTCGGAAATGAACGGCGCGGCTGGGGCGAGCAGACGGACGGCGGCCACCATGGCCTCGTGGAGCGTTTCGAGCGCCACGGGGTCGGTCGCCCGATCGGGGGCCCAGAACCGCGGCCGGTTGCGCCGGATGTACCAGCGCGACAGGTCTTCGCCGACGAAATCCATGATCGTGCGAACGCCGGCGGTGACGTCATACGCCGACCACGACTGCCGCACGCTGGCGACGACTTCGTCGAGCCGGGCGAGCAGCCAGCGGTCGGCCGCCGGCCGCTGGCCCGCCGGTGTGGCCGCCGCGTCGGCGGGTGGAGTCCAGTCCTGCGCGTAGCGCCGGAAAAAGTCGTAGGTCGAGCGCAGGGTGTTCAGGAATCCGCCCGCCACCTCGGGGATCTGGCGCTCGTCGAACCGCTTCGGCAGCCACACCTGGCTCTGGCCGAGCAGATACAGACGCACCGCATCGGCGCCGTGCTGGCCGATCACATTCCAGGGATCGACGACGTTGCCGCGGCTCTTCGACATTTTCTGGCCGTGCACATCGAGCACGTGCTCGTTCACGATCACGTGCTTGTAAACGGGCGCGTCGAAAGCGGTGACGCCGATCGCGAGCAGGGAGTAGAACCAGCCGCGCGTCTGGTCCACACCTTCGCAGATGTAGTCCGCCGGGAAATGCGCCTTGAAGTCGGCCTCATGCTCGAACGGGTAATGCCACTGCGCGTACGGCATGGACCCCGAGTCGAACCAGGCGTCGATCACTTCCGGCGCGCGCCGCATCGTTCCCGAGCAGTTGTTGCACGCCCAGGTGTAGGTATCGATGTACGGTTTGTGCGGATCGAAATTCTCCGGCAACGCTTTCCCCCACCTCCGCGCCAGCTGGTCGTAGGAGCCGATCACCTCGCGATGCTCGCGATCGATATCGCACTCCCACACGTTGAGCGGCGTGCCCCAGTAGCGGTCGCGCGACAGCGCCCAGTCGACGTTGTTCTCGAGCCATTCGCCGAAGCGGCCGGCGCCCGTCTCGGGCGGATGCCAGTCGATCTGGGCGTTGATCTCGAGCATCCGCGCCTTGACCGCGGTGGTGCGGACGAACCACGAGCTGCGGGCGTAGTAGATGAGCGCCGAGTCGCAGCGCCAGCAGTGCGGATAGCTGTGCGTGTAGGGCCTGGTTTCGAGCCAGCGCCCGTCCTGCTTCAACCGCTCGATGATCAGCCGGTTCGTGTCCTTGTCGGTGACGAGCTTGCCCTCGAGCTCCGGCCAGCGAATGCCCTTGAACGTCCCGTCGGCCGCGACGGGATTCACGAACGCGAGCCCGTTCTGCTGACCGGCGGCGTAGTCGTCGGCGCCGAACGCGGGCGCCATATGGACGAGCCCGGTGCCCTCGTCGACGGTGACGAACCCGCCGGCGACGATCACGCTGTGCTGGCCGTCGCGCGGCAGCGCGACGACGTCCAGCGGGCGGACGTACTTCCGGCCCACCAGGTCGCGGCCGAGACAGGTGGCGACGCGGTCCCCCTGGATCAGCGGGCGGCCGTGCACGTGCACGTCGCCGGCGCGCGCCGTCGCCGCGATGTAGCGCGTGATCTTGCCGCTCGTGGTGTCCGGGACCGCATACTCGCCGTACTCGATATCGGGGTGCACGGCGACCGCGACGTTCGACAGGAGCGTCCAGGGCGTCGTCGTCCAGATGACCAACTCGCGGGGCGCGTCGCCGTCGCGCGAGACGAGCGGGAAGGTCACGTAGACCGAGTTCGTCTGGACGGTCTCGTACCCCTGCGCCACTTCGTGCGACGACAGCGCGGTGCCGCAGCGCGGGCAGTACGGCAGCACCTTGTGCCCGCGGTAGAGCAGCGCTTTCTCGTGCAGCCGTTTGAGCAGCCACCACACCGTCTCGATGTACTGATTCGTGTAGGTGACGTACGGATGCTCGTAGTCGAGCCAGTAGCCGATGCGGTCGGACAACGACTCCCAGTCGGTCTTGTACTTGAACACGCTCTCGCGGCACAGCGTGTTGAAGCGCTCGATGCCGTAGGCCTCGATCTCACGTTTGCCGTTGATCTTGAGCGCCTTTTCGACTTCGATCTCGACCGGCAGTCCGTGTGTGTCCCAACCCGCGATGCGCGTCACGCCCTGCCCCAGCATCGTGTGAAAGCGGCAGATCAGATCTTTGAGGGTGCGCGAGAAGACGTGATGGATGCCCGGCCGGCCGTTCGCGGTCGGCGGACCTTCGAAGAACACGAACGGCGGACCGTAGCGGGTCGCGTCGCTGACGCGCGTGAACAGCCGCTCGTGCTTCCACTTCGCGAGCAGCTGTTTCTCCAGCTCGTCGATCGCCTGGGTCGGGTCCGACGGGGGATACGGCATCTAGCCGAGACGCTCCAGCACGCCGCGCACGACCGTCGCGAGCTTCGGCTCCGCACCACGGGCGACGGCGATGATTTTCTCGACCGACGTCGGCTCGAGCGCGTCGGGCAAACAATTGTCGGTGATGATCGAGAGCCCCAGGACCCGCATGCCCTGATGGACCGCCGTGATCACCTCGGGCACGGTGCTCATCCCGACGACGTCGCCGCCCAGGGCGCGCAGCATCCGGTACTCGGCCCGCGTCTCGAGGTTCGGACCCGGCACCGCGACGTACACGCCCTCGCGCAACACGATTTTATGTTCGAGCGCGACCGCGCGGGCGAGTGTGCGGAGCTCCGGATCGTACGCGGCGGACATATCGGGAAACCGCGGACCCTCGGCGTCGACATTCGGCCCCGCCAGCGGGTTGTCGCCGAGCAGGTTGATGTGATCCGAGAGCAGCACGAGATCGCCTGTTGCCCAGAGCGGATGCATCCCGCCTGAGACGTTGGAGACGATCAAGGTCTGAGCGCCCAGAGCGCGCAGCACGCGCACGGGAAACGCGACCTGCTGCAGCGTGTACCCTTCGTAGCGATGGAAGCGGCCCTGCATCATCGCGACGCGGCGGCCGCCCAGCGTCCCGAGCAGCAGCCGGCCCGCATGGGTCTCGACCGTCGGACGCGGGAACCCGGGCACATCGGCGTAGGGGAGCGTCGTCTCGGCCTTCAGCTGGTCGGCCAACGCCCCGAGTCCCGTTCCGAGAATGATCGCGACTTCCGGAACGACGGCAGTCCGCGCCTGCACGGCGCGAACCGCTGCGGCGACCTGTGTCACCCGCGGTGACCGTCGAGGGCGCGGAGCTCGGCGAGCTGGCGCTCGAGCAGCGCGCGGAAGCCGCCGACGTACTGTTGGAACTGACGCTCGGTCTCGGCCATGCGCGTCTTCACGGCGCCCTCGGCGCTCTTCGCCTCGTCGAGCAACCGCTTCGCCGCGGCCTCGGCCTCGCGCAGGATCACCTGCCCCTCGCGGTCAGCCGCCGCCCGCGAATCCTGGCGCAGCTGCTGCGCCGCGACGAGCGCCTCGTTCATCGCTTTTTCGCGCTCGCGAAACACGCGCAGCTGTTCGGTCAGGGCGTTGACGCGCTCCTCCAGGATCTGGCGCTCGCGGATGGCGCGCTCGAGCGCGTCCGCGACGCGGACGCGGAAATCGTCGACGCCCAGCGTGTCGTACCCGCGCAGGGTTTTGCGAAAGTCCTGCTTGCGGATGTCGTGCGGCGTCAGGTTGAACGCTTCGTCGTTCATGTCCTCGGTCCGAACAGGACGGTACCCAATCGGATCACCGTTGCTCCCTCTTGGGCCGCTGAAGCGTAGTCGCCTGACATCCCCATCGAGAGGGTCGGCAGCCATAGCCCTTCCTCCTCCTTGATCCTATCGCGCAAGACTCGCAGACCCCGGAAGGTCCGGCGCTGCACGTCTTCGTCGTCAGTCAGTGGTGCCATCGTCATCATGCCTTCCAACCGGAGATGCGGGAGCGCGGCCACCGCTCGCGCCAGCGCCGGCGTCTCGTCGAGTGCGCAGCCGCTTTTTTGCGACTCGCCCGCAACGTTTACTTGCAACAGCACCCGGAGCGGCACTTCTGCTTTGCGATCCAACTCCGTCGCCAATTCGACGGAATCAACGGAGTGCACGAGCTCGAATCGACCCGGCACGACTTTGGCCTTATTGCGCTGGAGATGGCCGATGAGATGCCACCGAATCCCCAGCTCCCGATTCCCCGCTCCTAGCTCCTCCTGTTTCTGCACCGCTTCCTGGACGCGGTTCTCACCGATGTCGGCGATCCCGGCGGCGAGTGCCGCGCGGATCGCGTCCGTTCCAAATCCCTTCGTCACCGCGACAATCGTCACGGGCTGCGCGGCGCGCTGCGCCAACACGGCTCGTACCTGTGCCAGCCGCTCGGGCAGGGCCTCGAAACCCATAGCCGCTCAATTTAACGCCTAAACAGGCTCTGTACCCCCTGGGTCTCGGTTCGGGTGATCACGTCCGCAAGCGCTTTGCTGGGATTGAGATGGTAGGCCCGGCGCAGGTAGGCCAGTGCCTGCCGCTGGTCGCCACGGGTGGCCGCGATGTTGCCCAGCTCGATCCAGGGAACCGAAAACGACAGGGCCACCTGCTCGGCGGCGGGCTCGAGCTCGAGGGAGTCGGGGCCGAACATCCCCCCAAATGTGAACACGGAATCGACGAGCACCCGCGTGCGCGCAGAGTCGACCATGGTACCCTGAATGCCGCGCACGAAGCGGCGCACGGTGTCGGGGCGTGGGACGACTTTGAAGGCGAGTCCCTGGAACACCAGATGCGGATCCATGCCGAGCCACGCGCCGCGGCCGGACGCCACGCCGAAGGTCACCGGTCGGTTGGGCAGATAGGCGGCGATGGTGTAGAGGATCACCTGATCGGCCGTGTTGAGCACCTGTCCCTTCCGCATCGGCAGCTCGAAGTTGCCCGAGCGGAACACGCCGTCATCGCGCATCTGTACCGGTGTCATGCTTTCGATGTCCTGCTCGGTGAGGCGCAACGCGGGCCCGGGCGGCGGCTGGGCGGGCGCTACCGCGCGATACAGCGCGGGCGCGCCCGCAGGATCGAACGGTCGGACCGGCCGCTCTGCCAACTGGCGCAGATACCAGTCGAGATTGGCGAGCGAGAGATTGATGAGCGTCACATCCTGCCGGACGCCCTCGACCTCTTGCAGATACCAGACCGGGAAGGTGTCGTTGTCACCGAAGCCGAACAGCACGCCATACGGCTCGACGGACTGCAACAGGTTGTAGGCGAAGTCGCGCGCCGCGGTCCTGTCCGCGCCACGGCGCGAGGCCGCGGTGAGGTTGGCGCCGAACGGGAGCAGCGTCACAAGCGAAGCGACCGCGATGCCCCAGCGCGACGGCGCGGCCACGGACAGCGCGCGCACCAGGCGCACGAGCCCGAAGGCGGCGAACATGCCCCAGACCTGGAAGCTCACGACGAAGAAGTAGTCGCGCTCGCGCACCTCATGCTGCGCGATCGTCGTGTACTCATTCCACAACAGCGAGAATCCCGCCTTGAAGTTCATGTAGATCACGAGCCCGGCGCCCGTGACGAGCCACAGCACACCCAGCAGCACCACGACGCCCCGGTCCTGTCGCCGCGCGAATTCGAATCCAAAGATTCCCAGCGTGACGAACACCAGCGCGACGACGACCATGGCCACGGCCGGGAGCGAGCGCCCCCACTGCCAGGAGCAGTATTGGAAAAAGTTGACGAACTGCTGGCCGAAAATCTTGAGAGTCCTGGGGTCGCCCGGCATCATCGGATTGTCCAGCAGGCCGCGGCTCCCGAACTGCTCGCGCCGGACGACGGCGAGGAGCGGCCGCCACTGCTCGGGGTCGGCCTCGTTGAGCAGCGGATGGAGGCCGGCGCGGATGTAGAGGAACGCGTAGATCGAAATCCCGACGGCCGCGATGCCGATCGCCAGAACCGGGAAGGCGCGCGACCCCGCCAGGGCGCAGGCCACTACCGCGCCCAGGAGCAACGCCCCACCGACAACGAGCAGCAGCAGGTTGCCCAGCCCACCACCAACCAACACGATCCACAGCGCGGTGAGCGTCGCCCACTCGGCCCATTCCATCCGCCGCTCGTCCCGATCGAGCGCGGGCGCCGCCCGGAGCGTGAACGCGATGAAGAGCGAGACGGCGGGTCCGACGAGCAACGCCAGCAGGTGATTGCCGATCGACAGTGCCGCGACGTAGACGATGAGCAGCAGAATGTGCGGCGCGCGCGGGGTTCCCCGCACGTCGCGCCATCTCACGCACGACCAGCAGATCGCGGCGATACTGAATGTCGCGACCGTATAGACCTCGGTCTCGTTGCTGTTCTGCCATCCTGTGAATGTGAACGCCGACAGGATCGCGGCCGCGGCCGCGCCGCCCGTCCTGAGCCATGGCACCTCGCCCACGAGCAGCCGCTGCGCGACCAGAAACAGGCACCCGGCGCCGGCCGCGGAGAAACAGGCGCTCATCAGATTCAGCCGCCACGCGTAGCTGCCGAGTCTGACCACGCCACCCCAGACGTTTCCCAACAACACGAACAACGGCGTCCCCGGCGGATGCGGTATGCCGAGCACCTTCGCGGCGGTGATGAATTCCCCGGCATCCCACAGGGTGACCGTGGGCGCGAGGGTGATCACATATCCGATGAGGACCAGGAGCGCGACCGCGGCCGCCTCCCGGTAGGGTGGTTTAGGTGGCAGGCTGAGTCACGCGCTCGCCGCCCTCGAGATGCGACACGGCGCCGGAGAGCAGATCGCGTACCTGTTGTGGCGTGAGGTGGCGATACAGCAGGCCGTGGCTCGCGACGGAGATCGTCGACGTCTCTTCCGAGACGACGAGCACCGTCGCATCGGTCTCTTCGGAGAGCCCGAGCGCCGCGCGGTGACGCGTGCCGAGCGATTTGTCGGCGACCTTGAACTGCGTAAGCGGCAGCACGCACCCCGCGCCGATGATCTGATCGCCGCGGATCAGGACCGCGCCGTCGTGCAGCGGCGAGTACGGCGTGAAGATCGTCGTCACGAGGTCGGCCGAGACCTTCGCTTCCATCGGCACGCCGGTGGTGATGAACTCTTCCAGTCCGATGTCCCCTTCGACTGCGATGATCGCGCCGGTGCTGGCGCGCGACAGCCGGTCCAGCGCTTCCGCGATCTCTTCGGCCACCGACTGCCGGTCGCCGCGCGAGAACGCGCGCATGAGGCGCGACTGGCCGAGCCGCGCCAGCGCGTTGCGCAGCTCCGGCTGGAAGACGACGACGGCCGCGAAGGCGCCGTAGGTGAACACGACGCCCAGCAGCGTGCTGATCATCGTGAACTTGGCGAACACGGCCACGAAGTAGGTCAGCGACAGAATTACGAGACCGATGACGATCTGCAGCGCGCGGGTCCCGACGAGGAACAGCAGGAACCGGTAGACGACGAACGACACGACCAGGATCTCGAAGAGATCCGGCCAGAGCCGCGGCGACAGGAACTTGAAGGCGTCGACGTTCACGGTGGATTGGTCGTGGCGCTCGCCAGTGCAAGGGCTTCGTGTGTCAGCCGGGCGTCGTGCACCCGGAACAGCCGCGCCCCCCGCTCCCAGGCGAGGGCGCAGGCGACGGCCGTGGCGCGATCGCGGTCCTCCACGGGCCGGCCGGTCGCGGCACCCAGAAACCGTTTGCGCGACGGGCCGACCGCTACAGGATAGCCCAGCGCGACGACCGATGCCAGTTCATCGAGCAGCCGGAGATTCTGGGTGGCCGTCTTGGCAAACCCGAATCCCGGGTCGACCGCGATCCGCTCGCGCGCAATCCCGGCCCGCTCGGCCTTCTCCGCCAGCGCCGCAAGCTCCGCGGCGATCTCCGGGGCGACATGATCGTACGTCGCCAGGTCATCCATCGTCTCCGGCGTCCCGCGCATATGCATGAGAATGACGCCCGCCTGGGCGTCTCCGACGGCGCCCGCCAGCTCCGCGTCGGAACGCAGTCCGGAGACGTCGTTGACGATCACCGCACCGGCGTCCAGGGCGGCCCGCGCGACTTCGGCCTTCCGAGTGTCGACCGACACGGGGCCGATTCCCCGCCGGACGAGGCCTCGAATCACCGGTACGACGCGCGCGATCTCTTCCGAAACCGGGACCGCCGCCGCACCGGGACGCGTGGATTCACCGCCCACGTCCAACAGCCGGCTGCCATCAGCCATCAGCCGTTCGCCGTGCGCGATCGCGGCATCGGCTGACGGCAGCTGGCCACCGTCAGAAAACGAGTCGGGTGTCACGTTGACGATGCCAATGATCACCGGCTTTTCGAGCGACACCTCGGCGCCGCGAATCGCCCAGGTGCGTGCCGGTTCGGCCCGCGCGGCGAGCAGCTTCCCGAGTTCGGGGGCAAGGCGCGACAGCTCGGCAGGTACTCGGTCGTAACGCGCGAGTGGCGCGATGCGGCTCGCAGCTCCCGCCACAAGGGCCCAGCCCCCAGTCCCGAGCCCCGAGTCCCCAGTGAGCACATCGGCGCCGGACTTGGTGCCCCAATGCACGAGTGCCTCGCGCTCCGGTTCACTGATGTCTTCGATGAGCACGACGAGAGGCTGGATGCCGGTGGCGGCGAACCAGGCCGGTTGCTCTTCCCAGCCGCGGGCCGCGAGCGCCGCGCGCACCGCTTCCGGTGTGTGCGCGGCGAGCGCGGTGACTTTCACCTGAGCGCCTGGACCACCTGCAGACGTGCCGCGCGGAGCGCCGGGAAGAACCCGCCGACGATGCCCATCGCGACCGCGAAGATCACTCCGGCGAGCAGCAGCGCCGGCGTCACGCGGAAGCTGAACGCGATCTCGCTGAAGCTCGACCAGTTCGTGGTGCTCGTCACGATGCCGTTCAGCGGCAGTGCGAACAGGCATCCGAGCAATCCACCGATCGCCGCGATGAACGCCGACTCGGCGAGGAAGCTCACGAGCACGCTCCAGGGCCTGAAGCCGAGCGTGAGGAGCACGCCGATTTCCGGCGCGCGCGACGCGATGGCGGCGTACATCGTGTTGATGGCGCCAAACACGGCACCCACCGCCATGATGCCGGTGATCATCACCGCGAGGAAGCTGAGAATGCGGCCCAGGAGCTGCGACTGCTGAGCGTAAAACTCCGATTCGCGATGGACGTCGATCGTCATGCGCTTGTCCGCTTGCAGCGCGCGCTGCGTTTCCTCGAACGCGGCCGGGTCTTTCAGCCGGAAACTGATCGACTGGAATACCTCGCCGCGGAACACCGGCATGAACTGCTCGTTCTCGCCCCAGATCTCCGACTCGAAGGCCGAGCCCGCCGCCGTGAAGTGGCACGTCACCGTCCAGTCGCGGCCGCCGAAATGCAGCGTCTGACCGATGCCGGTGTGCGGAAAGCGCTTGGTCAAGCGGCTGCCGACGCAAACTTCCGGGCGGCCGGAGGCCGGCTTTTGACCTTCGGTGACCGTGACGTTGTTGCGCACCTGCCAGGCCTGGTCGCTGACGCCCCGCGCGACGACGTTGGCGATCTGCGTGGTGTCGAACGATTTCGCGAGCGGAATCAGGACGTACACTTCCGGTGACACGAGCGGCCGGCCATCGGCGCCGGTCGCGACGTGCGGGTCGGCCGCCACGATGCTCGACACGTCGCGCCCGAGCCCGCTGGAGAGCTCGGAGTCCGCGCCTTTGCGCAGCACCAGGACGTTCCGGCTCGACCCGGTCTTGGCGAGCGCCGCGCTGAAGCCGTTGGCGAGCGCGAGCATGCCGATGAATACCGCAACGACCAGGCCGACGCCGAGCGCGGTGAGCGCGGTGGAGACGGGTCGCTGTACCACGCTGCGGACGTTGTAGGCGATGGGGATCATTCGACCTTCCGCAGGGCCTGGACGATCGGCAGTCGGGCCGCGCGCACCGCTGGGACGAGACCGCTCGCCAGCATCAGGCCGAGAGCCACGAGTGCGCCGATGATCAACGTACTCGTCGCCACTTTGAAGCCCGGCAGGAAGCCGGCGCCGTTGAAGTTGATCGCCGGATAGAGGAGCGTCGCGCCGCCAAGGCCGATCGCCGCGCCGGTCAGCGCCAGCACGCCCGCCTCGACCATCACCAGGGTGAACAGCAGCCGGTCCGAGAAGCCCACGGTCTTGAGCACGGCGATCTCGCCGGTGCGCTCGCGCGCGCTCATCATCATGGCGTTCGCCGTGACCAGCAAGATCGCGAAGACCACGGCCAGGCCGATCGTGCTCATCAGGAAGCTGACGTTGCCCCACATCGTCGCGAAGCTCGCCTGGAACTCCCGCTCCGTGCCGGTCTTGGTCGGCGAGCTCGAGTTGCGAAACACGTCGTCGATCGCCTTGGCGATGGTGGGGGCGTGCGCCGGATCATCGATCTCCACGATGTACCAGCCGGCGATCCCCGCGCGGCCGATGCGCTCGTCAAAGTAGTCGTGATGGAAGATCAGCACGTTGTCCCCGATCGCCGGATCGGTGGGGTGGTAGACGCCGTCGATCTTGAACGTCCAGTCACCCTGGAAAATGGTCCCCTGCAGCGTGACGTTCTGCCCCAGCTTCCAGCCGAACTGACTGATCAAACGCTCGCCGATGATCGCGCCGGTGCGATCCTGCAGGAACGCCTGCTTCTGATCGGCCGGCATCACGATCTCGGGATACAGGTGGAGATAGGACTCGGCATCGACCGCAAAATTCGCGAAAAAGCTCTTGCCGTCGCCGTACCGGCCGCCGAACCAGTTGGCCCAGGAGAGACCGGTGACCCCGGGGAGCGCCTTGATCCGGTTGCCGTAGGCGAGGGGGAGCGGGAAGACCAGCCCGGTCGCGTTCAGCGTGACCAGGCGGCGCGCGCCGCCGAACTGCGCCGCCGCCGCCATCGTCGTGGTGACGCTGCGGAGCGAGGCGAAGAGGAACAACGCGAGCGCCACGCTCGCGATCGTCAGAATCGACCGGAGCTTGTGGCGGCCGAGGTTGGCGAGCACCAGCCGGACGTACTTCACCGGGCGGCCGCCGCCATGCGCGGCTTCTCGATCAGGTCGCCCTTCTCGAGGTGCAGGACCGTCTTGGCGCGCTCGGCGGCGTGCGCGTCGTGCGTGACGATGATGATCGTCTTGTTGAACTCGTTGTTGAGCCGCTGCAGCAACGCGAGCACTTCCTGCGAGCTTCTGGCGTCGAGCTGGCCCGTCGGCTCATCGAGCAACATGACGGTCGGATCGGCGACGATCGCGCGCGCGATCGCGGTGCGCTGCTCCTGTCCGCCGGATAGCTGGCGGGGATAGTGATCGGCACGGTCGGCGAGACCCACGACGTCGAGCGCGATCTTCACGCGCTCAGTGCGTTCCCTGCCCGACAACCGGGTGAGCAGGAGCGGGAGCTCGACGTTCTGATACGCGGTGAGCACAGGCAGCAGGTTGAACGACTGAAACACAAACCCGATGTTGCTCGACCGCCAGGCGGCGAGCTGGCCCGCCGACATCTCGCTGACCGCCGCACCCCCCACCTGGACCGAGCCGCGCGTCGGCTTGTCGAGCCCCGCGATGAGATTGAGGAGGGTCGACTTGCCCGACCCCGACGGTCCCATCAGCGCGGTGAAGCTGCCCGCTTCGATGTCGAGGGTGAGCCCCGTGAAAACTTCGATCTTTTGCGTGTCGCGCTGAAATGACTTGTAGACGTCGCGGATTTCGACGAGTGCCATTCGGAATGTCCAATGTTCAATGTTGAGTGATCAATGATCAATGATCATTGAACATTGATCATTGATTATTCGGTTTTACGCGTTGGCCCTCTTTGGGAGTCTCAATCCCACCCACGAGCAGCTGCTCGCCACCCGAGAGTCCCGCACGAATCTCGCGGAAGTTACCACTGACCGGACCTGCGTCAACGTCACGACTCTGTAACCGCCCGTCGCGGACGATCCACACGACGTCGTGGCCGTTGGCGTTGCGCACGGCTTCGGCGGGGACGATGATGCGCGGGCGCTCGACCGGTTGGGCGGCACCCACCTGTGCCGGCCGGGGCGGCGCGAGGAACTCGACCTTCGCGCCCATCTCGGTGAGGATGCGCGGGTCGCGATCGACGATCGCGACCTTCACCTGCACCGTGGCCCGCTGGCGATCCGCGGTCGGCACCACCTGGCGCACCGCACCACGGAACGCCGTGTCGGGGTAGGCGTCGAGCGTGATCCGCGCCTGCTGCCCGTTCTGGATCCGCGCGATGTAGGCTTCGTTGACGTCGACTTCGACCTCAAGCGTCGCGAGGTCGGCCATCGTCACCACGGCGCCGCGCGTCAGACCGCCGCCCACGGACGGCGCGACGACTTCCCCAACCTCGGCCTCTTTGCGCAGCACCGTCCCGCTGAAGGGCGCGCGAATGTAGGTGTTCTCGAGATTGGCCTGCGCCACCCGCAGTCCCGCGGCCGCGGCATCCACACGCGCCTGTTGCGCGCTGACCCGCGCGTCTGCCTGGCGCGCCTTACTGTCGGCGTTCTCGACGTCCTGGGGCGAGATGAGATTGGGATTCTGCGCACGGATGTCGCGCACGCGAACGAATTCGCGCTGCAGCTGATCACGATCGGATTGCGTTTCGATCAGGGTCGCCTTCGCGCTCGCGAGTTCGGCTTCCGCCTGGCCCACCGCGGCCGCGTAATCCGCGTTATCGAGCCGCGCGATGACGTCGCCCCTCTGCACGCGGGAGCCTTCGCTGACATTCAGCATTGCCAGCCGGCCGGGAATCTTGGCGGAGACGGCGGCCTTGGTGCGCGCGACAACGTATCCGTTCGCAACCACAGCGACCGCGCCGTTGCCGCCCCTCGCCGCCCCTGCGCCGCCCTCCGCCGCCGTAGTTACGGTGACCACCTGTGCCGGCACCGCGCTGCCGCGGCCCAGGACCACCACGACCGCGATGATGACCACCGCTGCCCCAACCAGCCACAGCACGCGACCCAGCGCCCGCTTGACCGCGGGCGGTGGGTCGTCGCGATTGATCCGAAGTTTGGAAAGGTCTGCCGCTTGCGGAGCGGTCACGCCCCGGCGGGCTCAGGCGGCGGATTGCGCAGGATTCCCCCCGACGTGCGCTCGCCCCTCGCCCGTTCCTTCTCGGCCTCGCCGTCCGGGCGCGCCGTCGGTGCCGGGGGCGGCACGTAGGGCGGCAGTGACTGACCGGCGACCACCATTTCGACTTGCTCGCGCTCCAGCGTCTCGCGCTCCAGCAGTGCCGCGGCGAGACGATCGAGCGCGGCGCGCCGCTCGCTGACGATACGCGCCGCCTCGGCGTAGGCGTGCGTGAGGATGTTCTTCACTTCCTCGTCCACGATCTGCGCCGTGCGATCGGAAATCTCCCGGCGCTGCACGACTTCTCGGCCCAGGAAGATCTCCTGCTCGCGATCGCCCACGGCAATCGGACCGATGACGGCGCTCATGCCGAACTGCGTCACCATGCGCCGCGCGATGTTGGTCGCCTGCTGAATGTCCTGCGCCGCGCCCGTCGTCACCTTCTCCGGTCCGAACACCAGCTCCTCGGCGACGCGGCCGCCGTACGCCATCGCGAGCCGCGATTCGATCGAGCGCTTGGTGTATTTGTGCAGCTCCTCCTCGGGCAGATACGCCGTGAGGCCCAGCGCCCGGCCCCGCGGAATGATCGTGACCTTGTGCAGCGGATCGGCGTCGGGAACGGTGAGTCCCACCAGCGCGTGGCCGGCCTCGTGATAGGCGACCAGGCGCCGCTCCTCGTCGGAGAGCACGCGGCTCTTCCGCTCGAGACCGAGCATCACCTTGTCCTTGGCGTCTTCGAAGTCCTGCATGTCGACCGCCGACTTGTTGCGGCGCGCGGCGAGCAGCGCGGCTTCGTTCACGATGTTCGCAAGCTCGGCGCCGGCGAGCCCGGGCGTGCCGCGGGCGATGCGCTCGAGGTTCACGCCGCCGGCCATCGGAATCTTGCGGACGTGGACGCGCAGGATCTGCTCGCGGCCTTTCAGGTCCGGCATATCGACCACGATCTGGCGGTCGAAGCGGCCCGGACGCAGCAGCGCGGGATCGAGGATGTCGGGACGGTTCGTCGCGGCAAGGAGGATCACGCCGTCGTTCGATTCGAAGCCGTCCATCTCGACGAGCAGCTGGTTCAGCGTCTGCTCGCGCTCGTCGTGCCCGCCACCGAGCCCGGCCCCGCGGTGGCGGCCGACGGCGTCGATTTCGTCGATGAAGATGATGCAGGGCGCGTGCGCCTTGCCCTGCTCGAACAGGTCGCGCACGCGCGAGGCGCCGACGCCGACGAACATCTCGACGAAATCGGAGCCCGACATCGAGAAGAAGGGACGCCCCGCCTCGCCCGCGACCGCTTTGGCGAGCAGCGTCTTGCCGGTTCCCGGCGGTCCGACCAGCAGCGCACCCTTGGGCAACCGCCCGCCGAGGCGCTGGAATTTCTGTGGGTCCTTCAGGAAATCGATGATTTCCTCGAGCTCCTGCTTCGCTTCATCGCACCCCGCGACATCGGCGAAGGTGACCTTGGGCGTGTCGCCGGCCAGCAGCTTCGCCTTGGATTTGCCGAACGCGAAGGCGCGGTTTCCGCCCTGCTGCATCTGGCGCAGCATGAAGATCACGAGACCGAAGATCAGCAAGTACGGCAGGAACAGGATCAAGACCGAGCCGAACGACTGGCCCGATTCGCGCGCCCGCACGTCGACGCCCTTCGCCGACAGCCCGGCGACGAATTGATCGCCGGCCTCGAAGGGGAGCAGCACGTTGAAACGCTCGACGGGCTGCCGCTTCACGACGACGGGGCGCTGGAAGGCACCGCGAATCTTCTGCCGCTCGGCGATCTCGACCGAGGCGATGTTGCCGGCGTTCAGCTCTTCGTTGAACTGCGTGTAGGTGATTTCGGCTTCTTCGCGGCGGCGGCTCGACGCGAGCTGCACCAGCGCGATCGTCCCGACGATGAGGAGCGCCCAGAACGAGAGCGTCCGCAGCATTCGGGCCCAGTTGAATTCCCGCGGTGGCGGGGGGATGCGATTAGCCATCTATGTCAGACTCGCTATATAGGGAAGGTGCCGGAAGTTTTCCGCGTGATCGAGGCCATAGCCGACCAGGAATAGCGTCGGGGCGTCGAATCCCAGGAATTTCGCCTCCAGCTCCAGGTGTGCAGCGATATGTTTGTGTAACAGCGCACAGATCTCCAAACTCCGCGGCCGCCGCTGCCGCAGCAGCGCGACCAGCTTGTTCAACGTCTTGCCGGTGTCGATGATGTCCTCGACCAGCAGGATGTGCTTCCCGGCCAGGTCCGTTTCGGGGTCATACACCAGCCGCACATTCCCGCTCGACACTGTGCCTTCGCCGTAGCTCGATGCAACGAGGAAGTCGACCTGCAGCGGGCGATCGATCTTCCGCACGAGATCACTGAGAAAGATGAAGCTGCCCTTGAGCAGGCCCAGCACCAGCAGCTCGCCGTCGGGATAGGCCGCGCTGATCTCCTGCCCCAGCTCGCGCACCCGTTCCGCGATGGTCTCTTCATCAAATACGACACGTTTCAGCTCAGCGATACTCGATAACATCCAACCTCACCGCTCGAGTTCCGGGCGCCGGTACGCCTTCCGCACTACGACAGATGCCCGGGACCCAGAGAATGGTTTCCCCTCGACTGACCACGGGATAGCGCGGCCGCTCGCTGCGCGGAACCCGTGCTTCCATTAATAGCCGCTTCAGCGGCCGGTGCCCGACCCCGCCGAGCGGCACCAACGAATCGCCGCGGGCCGGTGCCCGTACCTGCCACTCCGCCGCGTCCACCCAGGTCGTCCACGTCGCGCGCTCGATCGTGGGCGGTGCGGCCGCCGGAGCCCAAGTGATCTCGAACTCCCCAAAACGAGCCGACCCCTGCTCGCCGGACGGCCATACGTGCTCAAGCGCGCAATCGATGCCACTGCCTAGCTCACGGCTCACGCGCAGCTTGTCGAAGGCGACTTCGGCCGACCAGCCATCCCCTAACCGCAGACGGCGTCCGGAGGGTCGCTGCGCCAGCTCCACCAGGCGCCGCGCACGGGTCGGGCCGAGCATCAGTCCGACCCTGCGGGCCGCCGCGCGCAAAAGTGCGACGGACAATGCGTTATCATAGCCGCACACACTGGCGCGGGCAACGGTAAAGCCCTCGCGCTGCACGGTCAGGCTCAAATCCGGGACAAGATCCAGCATCTGATCCCACGCTCGGCGATCACTCGCCGCGTGTCGTCCCTGCGCGAGTACGTCACGCCGCAGCCGCGCGCCGAGGCGCTCGTTCAGGAGCGGGAGCAGCGTGGTGCGCACCCAGGAGCGCAGGTGCCGAGGGTCACGGTTTGCGGGATCGTCGTAGTGCGGCAGCCCACGCTCGGTCGCGTAGCTGTGCAGCTCCGCACGCGTGAACGGCAGGAGCGGCCGCACGAGCCCGCCCCGCGCGCGCGCGGCGATACCGGCGAGGCCGGCGGGGGCGCTGCCGCGCAGCGCACGCAACAGAATTGTTTCGACCTGGTCGTCTTCGTGATGCGCCGTGACGAGGTACTTCGCGCCGCGACGGTTTTGCACTTCACGGAGCCAGGCATACCGCGCGCGCCGTGCTTCGGTCTCAGTCGTGTCGGGACCGAGATGCAGCTCGGCGGACTCGAATGGCAGTCCGTACTTCTCTGCGAGTGTTTTGACCGACCGTCCGACCGTCCGACTGTCCGACTGAATACCATGATCGACGTGGGCGACCACGAGGGACAATCCGAGCTCGCTCGCGGTGTCGCTCAGCAAATCGAGCAAGACAATGGAATCCACGCCACCAGAGACCGCGATAAGCGCTTCCCCGGGCTCCCGGAAGAGCCCGGCGTCTCGCACGTGAGCCAACACGCGCCCCGGCAGCAAGTGAGCAGTGCTCATGTATCTTGAAGTATGGCCCAACCTGACTCCACATACCAACTCCTGCGCAATCTCACGTCTCCCGTTGTCGCGATCACGGCGGTGCGCGGCGGCAAAGAGAACGGGATGATCTCCGATGCGGCGGTGCGGGCCTCGATCGTCCCTGCGGTGCCGCGGCTGTCGGTCTACATCCACAAGTTCAATTACAGCCACGACATGATCTTCGAAACGGGGCGCTTTTGCCTGCACCTGCTCAATACGAAACAACTCGATGTGGTGCACCGCCTGGGCTTCTTCAGCGGGCGAGACCAGGACAAGCTGGCCGCGATTCCCCATCATAAAGGAAAGACGGGCGTCCCGGTGCTGGATGAATGCTTCGCGCACTTCGAATGCAGCGTGGCCAACGTCATGGATAGCGGGAGCTCGACGCTGTTTCTCGGTGACGTCATCGCGGTCGGCGAGTTCGAGCCGCGCGGTGAGCTGCTGACGGCGCCCTACTTCCGGTCCAACATGCGGGCGGAATGGCGGATCGAATACGAAACCAAACTCAAGGAGGCACAAGAATTCGCGGAGGCACGATCACGGGACATCAAACCCGTCGTTTGGAAGCGGAGGTGACCTATGCGAGCAGTGATGGGATGCACGCTGGTGTTGGGAGCGCTCGCGTGCGGCTCGGCGGGCGGCCCACAGACATTCATGGACACCGACAAGACGGCGATGCGGGCCTCGCTCGACAGCTTCACCGCGTATGTCGTGATGCATCGCGATTCGATGGCCGCGGCGATGTACGCCGACAATGCGGCGTTCATGCCGCCGAACCAGATGATGCTGCAAGGCCGCACGGCGATCCGAGCCTGGATCAAGCAAACGCCGCCGCTGAGTCATTTCACCGCGGCCGCGATCGAGATCAACGGGCGCGGTGACCTCGCCTACATCCGGGGGACGTTCCAGGCGGAATTCGCGAGCGGCCAGACTGACCACGGGAAGTTCCTGGAGGTCCGGCGGCGGGAGAAAGATGGGCGGTGGCTCATCGTCGCCGACATTTTCAATTCGGACCTGCCGCCCCCGACGACCCCACCGCACCGCTAGCCTCGGGACAAACGGCCCCGGGACACCGAAGTATCCCGGGGCCTGATCCCGCATAGCGGCGGTCGGACTCGAACCGACGACCCGCGGATTATGATTCCGCTGCTCTGACCAGCTGAGCTACGCCGCCATCACCTGCGCCAAGAAACTAGCAAGGGCACTAGTTAACGCCAACCCTCCCCTGCACCGACGCAAGCAGCTTTGCCGAGTCGTAGCCGACGCCATCCTTAAACACGATCGTGGGACTGCGAATCACTGACGGGTCCGCCGTCAGGTCGCCGTGCAGCACCACCAGGTCGGCCCGCTTGCCCGTCTCGACGCTGCCGAGCGCTTGCTGGACGCCGAGGATCTTCGCGCCGTTCAGGGTCATGATCTGCACCGCCTGCGGCGGGGTGAACCCCGCCTCGATGAAGAGCTCGTAGTTGCGCTGGTCGCCGAAGCCGGCCAGCGCGCCGCCGATGCCGGTGGGATCGACCCCCGCGGCCATGAGGCCGCCCGCGGCGACGAAAGCGCGTTCGAACGCCATCGCGTTCTTGAACGCCTGCAGCGACACCCACCCGGTGCCGCTCGAGTCGATCTGCTGGCGCTGCTTCAGGTAGCTGTCGCGCACTCCCGGATCCATCGCCTGCAGCGTGCGGTCGTCTTTCGTCGGACGATTCGCGACGAACGGCTCGTACACGGCGAGCGTGGACGTCATGGGCACGTGGTGGTCGACGAGCGAGCGGATCGTGGCCTGCCCCGCATCACCCTTGGGATCGGCGCCGCTGATCTGCGTCATCAGATTGACCGGGCACAGGTCCGCCTGCTTCCCGGTCGTGAAGTCGGACGCGGTCAACATGCCGTGCTCGAGATTGTCGATGCCGAGCGCCACCGCTTCCTGGAAGCTCACCGAGCACAGATGCCCCGTGACCTTGATGCCCTTCTTGTGCGCCTCCTGAATCGCGGCGCCCAGCTCCGCGCGCCGGATGTCGGTGTACGCCTTGATCCACGTCGCGCCTTCGGACGCCCAATAGTCCACGAAGCGGCGCGCCGCCTCCGGGGAATTCAGAATCGCCATCGAGCCGCCGCCGTTCTCACCGGTGATGTACGGCGCCGTGAGGTGGATGCGCGGACCGGGCGCGAACCCGTGATCGATCGCGTCTTTCAGATTGATTTCGGCATACGGCGAACGGCTGCCGGTGGTACGAATCGTCGTGACGCCCGAGCCGAGGTACAGGCGCGGCCCGGTGTATCCCATCTGCACCGCGCGGCCACCGGCCGCCGTATAAAAGAGATGGTCGTGCATCCCGATGATGCCGGGGATCACGGTCGAGCCGCTCATGTCCATCACGCGCGCGCCTGCGGGAATCGGCACCGACGCCGCTGGGCCCACTGCCGAGATCCGGCCGGCGCGAATCACGACCGTCTGATCGGACTTGGGAGCGGCGCCCGTTCCATCGACGAGCAGCACGTGGGTCAGCGCCAGCAGCGACGTATCGACCGTGACGTATTCGCGGACCGCCGCCGCCAGCGAATCGGGACGTTGCGTGGTGAGCGCAAGCAACAGAGTCAGCGCGTACATGAAGGATCCTCGCTAATCGACGGTGAAATGCATCATCATCCCGGCCGCGAGATGCTCGGCGATGTGGCAATGCAGCATCCAGTCGCCAGGGTTCTGGGTGTCGAGCAGAATATCCACCACCGCACCGGCCGGCACCAGCACGGTGTCCTTCCACGCCAGATCGCCGTTCGGCACGCCGTTCACCGCCAGGACGAGAAACCGTTGGCCGTGCAGGTGAATCGGATGCTGCATGCCGTGGAACGCACGCCGTTCGTTGACGAGGCGAATCTTCGCCGGCTCACCCCGCCGGAAGTGCCACGCAATGTCCATGTTCTCGCGGCCGCTCGCCGGGTCCTTCAGCACCCAGCGCACCTGCCGTCCCGTCGCCGCCCAATTCATCATCGGCATCGTGCCGCCCCACTCGACCGGCGCGAAGTAGATCGAGTCGAGTTGCATCAGGCGCTCGGTGATGTACGGGAGGCCCTCCGTGCGCAGCGTCAGGACCAGCGTCTGATCGGGTGGACGATTCAGGTATGCAGAGGCGGCGGCGAAGGGCGGCGAATGGCGGCGTAGGGCGGCAAACGCACGGCTCAGGTCGCGATGGACGCGCTGCGGAGCGACCGCCACGTTGCCGAGCGTATCAACCATCGAGAAGAACCGTCCAAATAGATGATCGAGTCCGATGACCTTATTGACCAGCGCGACGTTCCCGGGTTTGTCGAAGCGCACGTCTACGACGTAGCGCTCCGCGGGCGCAATCACCACGCTCTCGATCCACGCCTCATGCGCGAATGGCCCGGCGTCGGTCGCGACGAGCTTCATGCGCGCGCCAGGAAATGAGAGGTTGAGCGTGCGCGTGTTCGACACGTTCGTGAAGTAAAAGCGCACAACCTCACCGCGGCGCACCGCGAGCCGGTACCCTGGCGCACCGTTCACGAGAAACACGTTGCCAAACCGCCCCATCAGCGCGTGGGTCGGTGATTCTTGTCCAAACGGAATGAGCCCCCCGCCCGGATCCCCGACCAGCAGGTCCTGCACCATCAGGAACTGCTCGCGATTGGCGCGTACGCGCGCGCCGCGCTCCCGCACGACAATGTTGCCATACAGGCCGAGCGCTTGCTGAATGTCTTCGCGAATATGCGGATGGTACCAATAGATCCCCGCGTCCGGAAACCGCAGCGTGTACGTGAACGCGTCGCTGACCCCATCCACCCCGTCGAACGCGTTCTCCAGCCGTATCCCATGCCAATGAATGCTCGTCGAATCCGGCAGGTGATTTGTGAACCGCACCATGATCTCTGACCCTTGAGTGACTTCAATCAACGGTCCGGGATACTGCCCGTTGTAGCTGTACATCGTGAAGGTGTGGCCGGCGATCGTGCGGCGAACGAGCTCGGCATCGAGATCGACGATGTCACCGTCTTTGAGACGAAGGACCTCATTCGAATCTGCGTTGGGCAGGAGCTCATTCGTGGTGGGCAGAAAGGGAGTCACGTCGGGTCGCAGCGCCATCTCGGCGGGCAGCATCGTCAGACCCGCGGGCACCGGCGGCATCGGCCAGGCAGTCGAATCGTCGTGGTGGTGCTCCATCGCTTCGGGCATGCTCATGCCACCGACGGAGAACTCCAGCACGTCCGGCGGGAACGGCCGTGTGCTCGGCGACTGGCC
>DASWDA010000027.1:0-21294 GCA_036395695.1 Gemmatimonadales bacterium | reverse complement strand
TCCGCGTCACTCAGGCCGAGATCCGGCATGACCTGCGATGCCGGATTCTTCACCTTCTGCATTACGTACTCGCGCGCCAAATGCCGGCCGCCCAGCTCGGGTCCCACCGTGAACGCCGCCTGGTTATCCGGCCGGTTCGCTAAATCGATGTTCGAATGGCAGGTGTTGCACCCCTTGGCAACGAACAACATCTGCCCGCGCTCGTGTGGGGCGATCGCCGGGCGTGCGGTCCCGGCAGCGACGACAGTCTCCGGGTAGAGGTGCAACTCGGTGTTACCGAAGCCGCTCCTGATGGTGAGGGTCAGTTGGCCCGGAGCGGGCGCCGTGAACGTGACGGCGTAGGTTCCTTCAGACGATCGGGGAACTGCGGAGATTGTGGCGTCACGGGCCCCAGGGGTCATCACGACCAACTCCGGCCGCAGCCCGGAGAGGAGCGTCCGGCCGTGCTGGCGAACCTGAAACTCGATCGTGTACTGCTGACCGGCGACGAAGTATTCCGGCAGGTCTTTGACCGTGACGACGGCCCATCCACCCATTGGTACTAGCCCCGCGGTTATTGCCGCCACAAGTTTCAGCATATGAGGTTTCTCCTTTCTCTTCATAGGATGCCGCTGACCACGCGGCGGTTTACCCCAGTCCCTAGCCCCTAGGCCCCAACCATGCTGTTCGTGCTCGATAACTACGACTCGTTCACTTACAACCTCGTGCAATATCTCGGCGAGTTGGGCGAGGATCCGGTTGTCTATCGGAACGACGCGCTGAGCGTCGCCGACGTGCAGGCGCTCAAACCGACCGCCGTCGTGCTCTCGCCCGGCCCCAAGACGCCTGCGCAGGCGGGGATTCTCGTTCCGCTCGTCCGCGCGCTCGCGGGCCAGATCCCGATCCTCGGCGTCTGCCTGGGCCATCAAGCAATCGGGGAAGCATTCGGCGGGAAGATCGTGCGCGCGCCAAGGTTGATGCACGGCAAGACGTGCCCAATCGTCCACAGCGACGACGAGCTGTTTGACGGTATTCCGAGCCCGTTCACGGCCATGCGCTACCACTCCCTGGTCGTCGAGCCCAGCTCCCTCCCACCGGCATTGGTCGTCACCGCCATGAGTGCCGATCGCCAGGGCGTGGGGGACGCCGCGGAGATCATGGCCATGAAGCATCGCGATCATCCCACCTATGGGGTGCAGTTCCATCCCGAGTCCATCGGTACCGAGCACGGGAAGCGCATTCTCGAGAACTTCCTGCGGGTTGTAAGATCAACCGGAGCGCTGGTATAGACGCGGGCTAGACTCCACGGCACAGATTTTGTATCTTGCCCCGTGCCCGTCCTTGGCGTGATTCCTGCACGGCTGGGCTCCAGCCGGCTCCCTCGCAAGCCACTCCTGCCTCTGGCGGGCGAACCCCTCATCCTCGTCGTCACTCGCCGCATCGCCGAACTCGGCGTTTGCGATCGCCTTGTCGTGGCGACTGACGCCAAAGAGATCGCGAATGTCGTGGAAGGCGCTGGTTTTGAGGCGGTCATGACCTCGCCCGACCATTCCACCGGGACTGAACGGGTCGCGGAAGTCATTGCCAAATCGGAGTTTAGCGGCTTCAACTACATCCTGAACGTCCAGGGCGACGAGCCCTTCGTCGCAGCCGCCGCCGTGCGCGGCGCGCTCGCGTGTCTCGAAGGCGGGGAACCGCTCGGGACGGCCGCAGGGTCGCTCGATGCGAAGCTGGTCAACGATCCCAGTCGTGTAAAAGTCGTCGTCGATGCGCGGGGACGCGCCGTGTACTTCTCCCGCGCTCCCATTCCCTTCGATCGCGACGGGAGCGGCCAGGTCGTCTACCATCAGCATGTCGGCGTGTACGCCTATACGCGCGAAGCATTGGAAGCATGGGTGCGGCTGCCTCCCGTTCCCGAGGAGCAGTGGGAGCGACTCGAGCAGCTCAGGCCGTTGCTGCACGGTATTCCGATGGGTGTGACGTTGTTCGACGGACCGGCAGCGCCAGGCATCGATACGCCGGCCGACCTCAAGTGGGCCGAAGCGGAGATCACCCGACACCTCAGAGAGGTGAGCTCGTGAGCTCGACCAAGTACATCTTCGTGACGGGAGGCGTGGTGAGCTCCCTGGGCAAGGGAATCGCCGCGGCCTCGCTCGGCCGGCTGCTCGCCGAGCGCGGACTGAAAGTCACGATCCAGAAGTTCGATCCCTACATCAACGTCGATCCGGGCACGATGTCGCCGTTCCAGCACGGCGAAGTGTACGTGACCGACGACGGCGCCGAGACCGATCTCGACCTCGGACACTACGAACGGTTCATCGACCGCTCGCTGTCACAGGTGAACAATGTGACGACCGGCCGCATCTACCTCTCCGTCATCACGAAAGAGCGCCGCGGCGAGTACCTCGGCTCGACGGTGCAGGTCATTCCGCATATCACCGATGAGATCAAGGGCGCCATCCGCCGCCTCGCGCCCGATCACGACGTGGTGATAACCGAAATCGGCGGCACGGTCGGCGACATCGAATCGCTGCCGTTCCTCGAGGCGATCCGGCAATTCCGCCAGGAAGTCGGCCGCGACAACACACTGTTCATCCACCTGACGCTCGTGCCGTTCATCGCCGCGACCGCGGAGCTGAAGACCAAGCCGACCCAGCACTCGGTGCGCGAGCTGATGCAGATCGGAATCCAGCCCGACATCCTCGTGTGCCGCACGGAGCGGCCGCTGTCCGAAGAACTGAAGCGCAAGATCGCGCAGTTCTGCAACGTGGACTTCGGCTGCGTGGTCGAGAGTCCCGATGTGAAGTCGATCTACGAGATCCCCTTGAAGCTCCACGACCAGGGACTCGACAAGGAAGTCTGCATGCGGCTCCACCTCGAGACGAAAGAGCCTGATCTGCGCGCGTGGGCCGCGATGGTGGACAAGATCCTCAAGCCGCCGCACCAGGTGCGGATCGCCGTCGTCGGCAAGTACACCGAGCTCGCCGACAGCTACAAGAGCATTCACGAAGCGCTCGTACATGGCGGGATCGCGAATGAAGCGGGCGTATTGATCCAGTGGATCGCGTCCGACCGTTTCACCGATCAGGAAACCGCGGGCGAGCTGCTCGCGGACTACGACGGGCTCCTGGTACCCGGCGGGTTCGGCGTCCGGGGCATCGAGGGGATGCTGGAGGCGATTCGCTGGGCGCGCGAGCATAAGCTGCCGTTTTTCGGCATCTGCCTCGGCCTGCAAACCGCGATCATCGAGTTCGCGCGAAACATCTGCAAGATTCCCGACACCAACTCGAGCGAGTTCGCGCCCGAGTGCGAAAACCCCGTGATCGCGCTGATGCGCTCGCAGGAAGGGATCCAGGAGATGGGCGGCACGATGCGGCTGGGCGCCTATCCCTGCCGGCTCCGCCCGGGCTCGCGCGTGGCGCAGGCGTACAATGCCACGGAGGTGAGCGAGCGGCACCGCCATCGGTACGAGGTTTCGAACGCGTATCGCGACGTACTCGCGGAGTACGGCATGCGCTGCTCGGGGCTGTCTCCGGACGGCTCACTCGTCGAAATGATCGAGCTGCCGGACCATCCGTGGTTCATCGGCTGCCAGTTCCATCCCGAGCTGAAGTCGCGGCCGATGCGCCCGCACCCGCTGTTCGCCGGCTTTGTCGGCGCCGCGCGCGATCACCGCACGCTGCGCCCGCGCGACGCGGCGTCGCGCGCGTTGGCCGAACTGACCGACTGACATGTCCCAGCGGTTCGCGGCTGACAGCAGCCCGTTTCTCATTGCGGGTCCGTGCGTCGTCGAATCCGACGAGCTCAACGTACGCGTCGGCGAGGCGCTGGCGGAGCTCGCGGTCAAGCTCGGCATCGGCGTCATCTACAAGGCGTCGTACGACAAGGCCAACCGCTCCCGCCTGAACGCGCCGCGTGGCCCCGGACTCGAATCGGGTCTCCGCGCGCTCGAAAGAGTCCGCAGCGCCACCGGTCTGCCGATCCTGACCGATGTGCACGAGCCCGCGCACGTGGCCCTCGCCGCCGGCGTCGCTGACGTGCTGCAAATCCCCGCCTTTCTCTGCCGCCAGACCGATCTCCTGATCGCGGCCGGAAAAGCGGGCCGGCCGGTCAACGTCAAGAAGGGCCAGTGGATGGCGCCGGAGGAGATGCGCGGCGCCGTGGAGAAAGTGCGCGCGGGCGGAGCCCCGGAAGTCGCCGTGACCGAGCGCGGCACCTTCTTCGGCTACGGCGACTTGGTGGTCGACATGCGCAGCTTCTCGCGCCTGCGCGCCGCCTGCAACGTCCCGGTGATCTTTGACGCCACGCACTCCGTCCAGCAGCCGGGGCAGGGAAGCGAAGGCTCGAGCGGTGGCCAGCGGAAGTTCATTCCACCGCTGCTGTACGCCGCCGCGGCCGCGGGCGCCGATGGCTTCTTCCTCGAAACGCATCCCGATCCGGCGCTCGCGCCATCCGATGGACCCAACATGGTCCCGCTCGATCAGCTCGCCGGGGTCGTAGGCCTGGCAGTCGAGGTCTGGCACCGCGTGCGGGAGACCGTGCGTGCATAAGCCGGCGCGCGCCCCCACGCCACAGGCCGGCGGCAAGCAGCTCGTCGATCGCGGCAAGCGTGTGCTCGCGCTCGAGGCGGCGGCGGTCCAGCGCGTCGCCGACACGTTGGGACCGGCCTTCGCGCGCGCCGTCGAGATTCTCGCGGGCGCCAAGGGTCGGGTCATCATCTCCGGCGTCGGGAAATCGGGTCTGATTGCCCGCAAGATCGCCGCGACGTTCACGTCCACCGGGACGCCGGCGATGTTCCTCCATCCCGTGGACTCGCTGCACGGCGATCTCGGCATCGTGAGTCGCGATGACGTCGGCGTGGTGCTGTCCAAGAGCGGGGCCTCCGACGAGTTGTTCGGCCTCGTCAATCAACTCAAGCGGCTGGGCGTGCCGATCATCGCGATGACAGGCGACGCCGATTCTCCGTTGGGCCGCCAGGCCACAGTCGTCCTCGACGCCGCGGTCGCCGAGGAAGCCTGTCCGGAAACACTCGCGCCGACCGCGAGTACCACGGTCGCGCTCGCCCTGGGCGATGCGCTCGCCGTGACCCTGCTGGAAGTCAAAGGCTTTCGCCGCGAGGACTTTGCCGCGCTGCATCCGGGTGGCGTGCTGGGCCGCAAGCTCTTGCTCCGGGTTGCCGATGTCATGCTGACGGAGGGTCTCCCGATCCTCGCTCCCGATCGGCCCATGCGTGAATGCGTGGTCTTGCTGGCGGGAAAACGCGGGACCGTGGTGGTGGCCGAAGGAGAGACGCTCGCCGGCGTCGTCACGGCCGGCGACCTGACCCGGCTCATGGAGCGCACGGACAAGTTCCTGGACATGCCGGTCCGCGACGTTATGACCAGGACGCCGAAGGCGACGACTGCCGATGAACTGGCCAGCGCCGCCGTGCACCTCATGGAGCGACACGGCATCATGGCGCTGCCGGTACTCGATGGGGACAAGAAGGTCGTCGGCATCGTGCATCTGCATGATCTGATGAAAGCGGGAGCGGTATGAGAAACCGAAATTCGTCTAGCAACGGCGTCGAGCAAAACCGTCGAGATGTACCGTGGAGACTGTGCAGTCACGCTTCTGCTCGACGCCTTTTCTTGACGATCCTGTTCAACGCAGTTTTCGCTTCTTGCAAGAACGGCACGCCCGTCACGGCGACCCAAGTCGTGCTCGACAGCGCCGACCAGGTCCTGCTCGGCATGAGCCACTATGTCACCGAGCTGGGCGTCCTGCGCGCGCGCGTCCGGGCCGACACCGCGTACTTCTTCTCCAACACCCAGCGCGTCGAGCTGCGCAACGTGCACGTGACGTTCTATGACGTCGCGGGCAACCCGACCTCGACGTTGACGTCGCGCGAGGGGACGGATCACTGGCGCACCGACGACATGGAGGCGCGCGGCAACGTGGTGGTGGTCCGCGACAAGGACGGCGGGACGATGCGGACCGAAGTGATGACCTACAATCGCGTACGCAACGAGGTGAGCTCGGACAAGAGCTTCGTGTGGGATGAGCCTGGCCGTCACGTCGTAGGTGACGGGTTCACGTCCGATCCGGAATTCAAGAAGATCACCGCCAAACGGCCGCACGGCACAGGCGGGCAGTTCCTCTTGCCAAACCAATGACGCCGCTCTTGGTCGTCGCGCTGGTGCTGCAAGGCGTCCCCGCATCGCAGGATACGACCACGGGACGTCCGTGTCGCGTCGCCGTCGATTCCATGGGCCATTATGCGGAAATCCCAAACGCCGATGGCACCAAGACATTGCACGGCGGCGGCGGCGTGCTCGCGCACTGCGACGGGACCTCCACCAGCATCTCCGCGGACAGCTTCGCACACTATCCCTCGTTGGGCCGCATGGACCTCATTGGGCGGGTGCAGATCCGGGACACCGCGCTCGCCCTCGACGCGCGCTTCGCGTCGTATTTCCTGCGCGACGAACGCCTCGAAGCCCACAACAACGTCGTCGCGGTGAATCGGCGCAACGGCTCGGTGCTCCGCGGCCAAAATCTCAAGTATTGGCGCGCGGTCAAAGGCGTGCGCGACACGGTCGAGATGTACGCGACGCAGCGACCCACCGTCGAGTACCGGCAAGGCGCGGCCGCCGACACCAATCACGTCGAACCGTACATCATCGTGGGCGACCGGCTGCATTTCAAAGGTGACGACCGTATGTGGGCCGGCGGCACGGTCACGATCGATCGCAGCGACTTGGCGGCGCGCGCCGATTCGATGCTGCTCGACCAGACGACGGGATTTGGCGTCCTCGTCGGGTCCCCCAGCGTCGAGGGCAGGGGACAGACCACCACAAGCGAGGCCGCCAAGAATTACACGCTCGTGGGAACGCGAATCGAGCTGGGCCTTGCCCAGCGCGACATCCGGCAGATGAAAGCCCTCGGCCACGGCAAAGCCACCGGTGCCGACTGGACACTCACCGCCGACACGATCGACCTCCGCATCGCCGATCACCTGCTGCAGCAAACGTTCGCCTGGGGTGATACCACGCGCCCGCACGCGATCTCGACACAGTACACGATTCAGTCCGATTCCCTGGCCATCGACTCGCCCGGCGAGGTGCTGAAGGAGTCGCGTGCCTTCGGGAACGCCTTCTCCACCGCCAAGCGCGATTCGACGACGCCGCCCAATCAGACCGACTGGATCACCGGCGATTCGCTCACGATCCGCTTCGTGCAGGAGCAGGATTCGGTCACGCACCGCCCCCGGTCCCGGCTGCACGAGCTGGTGTCGCGCGGCTCGCCCGCCCGCGCGCTGACACACCATCCCAATGAGCGCGACACGACGCACGCAGGTCCCGCGATCAATTACTCCCGTGGCCGCCAGATCACGGTCGCCATGTTGCAGGACCGGATCGACCACGTGGTCGTCGCCGGCAAGGCCGATGGTGTCCACCTGGAGCCGCGCCCGGCGATCGAGGCGGACAGCCTGAAGCGCGCGGCACCGCCGAAGCCATGACGGGTCTCGACCGGTTCGCCGATCTGTTCACGTCGAAAGACTCGTCGCTGGCACTCGCGGCGGGCGCGCTGGCGCGCATCGCCGATGACCAGGGCCGCGCTTCGTTCAGCGATCTCGCCGTGGCCTACCGCGCGGAGTTCCTGAAGCTCCGCGCCCATGCCAAAGGCGAGATGCCGGACGCGGGCAGCCTGTCGGTGGACGACGCCCGCGCCTATCTCGCGACCTCGGTGTTGCCGCGTTTGGCGATGCTGAAGGTGCTGGTGCTGCCCATGGGCGCCCTCTGGGGCGACGTGCCGGTGGCGTTTGCCCCCGAGTTCTGGGCCGGCATGCCGGCGGACCGCGCCGCCGCCGCGCAGTATCTGCTCGCGCTCGCCGAGGATACCGTCGCGCGCAGCGAGTCGGTGAGCGGCGAGCATCCGGTGGTGAGTGGCGGCAGCCGGCTCGAGTCGCAGCATCTCGTCAAAGCGTACAAGGGCCGGCGCGTCGTGAACGACGTGTCGCTCGAGCTGGCGCAGGGCGAAATCGTCGGGCTGCTGGGGCCAAACGGGGCGGGGAAGACGACCTCGTTCTACATGATCACCGGCTTGATCCGGCCCGACCAAGGGCAGATCGCGCTCGACGGGCGCGACATCACCGCGCTGCCGATGTACCAGCGCGCGCGTGCCGGGATCGGCTATCTGGCGCAGGAGCCTTCGATCTTCCGCAAGCTGACGGTCGAAGAAAACGTCCTCGCGATCCTCGAGACCCTGCCCATCGATGCCGCCGAGCGCGCGCGCCGCCTGGAATCGCTGCTCGACGAGCTGGCGATCAAGCATCTCCGGAAACAGAAGGCGTACCAGCTCTCGGGGGGCGAGCGGCGCCGGCTCGAGATCACGCGCGCGCTCGTGACCGAGCCCAAGTTCCTGCTGCTCGACGAGCCGTTCGCAGGCGTGGATCCGATCGCCGTCAACGACATCCAGACAATCGTCGCCGGGCTCCGCCACCGCGGCATCGGCGTGTTGATCACCGATCACAACGTCGAGCAGACGCTCGACATCGTGGACCGCGCCTACATCATGTTCGAGGGCCGAGTCCAGGTCGCCGGCACCGTGCGGCAGCTCGTCTTCGACGACCGCGTGGCCTCGCTGTACCTCGGTCCCACACTCACCACCAGGCTGCGCTCGCGCCTGGCGCCGGTGGGCGCATGAAAACCGGCCTGCATCAGCACGTCGGCCTGCGCCAGGATCTGCGGATCAATCCGCGCCTGTACCAGGCGATGGACCTGCTGTACATGCCGCTGCTCGACCTCGAGCAACACCTGAAACAGGAGCTGCTCGGCAATCCCTTCCTCGAGATGATCGAGCCCGAGGAAGAGGTCCAGGCGACGGCCGCCGACCAGCAACCGAAGCAGGAGAAAGAGGCAAAAGCCGAAGACGAACCGGATTGGGAGAGCATCCTGCTCGAAGACCGCACCGAGCACGGGGTGCCGAGCGGCAGCTACAGCGACGCGCGCGAGTACGTCGAACCGGTGACGGTCGAAGGGAAGGACTTGATCGATCACCTGCGCGACCAGACGCGCATGCTCGATCTCACGCCGCGCCAGCAGCTGCTCGTCGAGGAGTTCCTCGGCAACATCGGCGAAGACGGGTATCTCCAGCACACCCTCGACGAGATCCTCAAGGGCGCCAACCAGCTGCTCGAGGAGCACGAGGCCGAATCGGAGCTCGAGCTCAACGTCGCGGCGTTCACGCTGGCGGAAGTCGAGGAGATGTTGCGGGTCATCCAGCAGCTCGATCCCCCCGGCACCGGCGCGCGCAACCTCCGCGAGTGCCTGATGCTGCAGCTCGAGAGCCAGAAGCGGACCGAGTCGCTCGTGTACCGGCTGGTCAAGGAGTCGTTCGACGACCTCATCGCCCACCGCTGGAGCGACCTGGGCAAGCGGTTCGGGCTGGCGCCCGACGAAGTGCAGCGCGAGGCCGATGAGCTGGCTCGCCTCGACCCCAAGCCCGGACTCCAGTACTCCGCCGCCAACGACGCCTACATCATTCCCGATCTGATCGTCGACAAGATCGACGACAAGTATCATGTCTTCCTGAACGACAGCGGCCTGCCGCGGCTGCGGATCTCCAGGACGTACCAGGAGATCGCGCGCGACAAGAAGAAGTACGACAGCGAGAGCAAGGAGTTCATCAACCAGCGGCTGAACAGCGCGCACTGGATGATCCAGGCCATCGAGCAACGCCGCCAGACGATGCTCAAGGTGATGAATTTCATCGTCGATCGGCAGCGCGAGTTCTTCGAGAAGGGCATCGACCACCTCAAGCCGCTCACGCTCCGCGAGGTCGCCGACGTCATCAACATGCACGAGAGCACAGTGAGCCGCGTGACCAACGAGAAGTACGTGCAGACCCCCCGCGGCCTGCTGCCGCTCAAGTTTTTCTTCTCGAGTGGCCTCACGACCACGACCGGCGAGGATGCGAGCGCGCGGTCGATCAAGTCGCAGATTCAAAAGCTGGTCGACGACGAGCCGCCCAAGAACCCGCTCACCGATCAGCAGATCGTGGAGATGTTCGAGCGCAAAGGTGTGAAGATCGCCCGGCGGACCGTCGCCAAGTACCGCGATCAGCTCGGCATCCTGCCCGCGCGCATGCGGAAACGGCTATGAGCCTGGCCACGAATTCGACGCCGCCCGACGTCAGCGTGCTCGTCCCCGCGAAGGACGAAGCCGACAATCTTGCGGAGTTCGTGCGGCTGACGCGCGAGGCAATGCTGCCGCTGCCGTATGCCGTCGAGCTGGTCATCGTCAACGACGGCAGCCACGACGGCACTGCGCATCTCCTCGACGATCTCAGCGCCAAGCACCCCTTCGTGAAGGTCGTCACGCATCGGGCGCAACGCGGCATCGCCGACGCCCTCAAGTCAGGCGCCGACGCCGCGCGCGGCCGCGTGCTCGTCTACTATCCGGCCGACTTGCAGTACCTGCCGTCCGACATCCCGTCGCTCGTGGAACCGATCCTCGCCGACCAGGCGGACGTCGTGACCGGGACGAAACAGGGCCAGTACAACAAGCGGCTCGTGTCAGGGATCTACAACGCGTTGTGCCGCTGGCTGTTCGGCGTGCGGGTGAAGGACTTGAACTCGGTGAAGGCGTACCGCCGGGAGATCATGGAAGTCGTGCCGATGCGCCCCGACTGGCACCGGTTCATGGTCGTTCTCGCCGCCTCGCAGGGGTTCCGGCTCGCCGAACGGCCCGTGCCTGTCCATCCGCGCCGGGCGGGCAGCTCGAAGTTCGGGGTGAGCCGGATCCCCGTCGGCGTGCTCGACCTGATGTCTGTCTGGTTCCAGGTCCGCTTCGCGCGCAAGCCGATGCTGTTTTTCGGCGTGATCGGCGCGATGCTGTTCTTGCTCGGCCTGGTGGTCGGGATCGTGGCCCTCTATCTCCGCTACGGGCCCCCGCACGTGGGCTTCCGGCCGTTGCTCGACCTCATCATGGTGCTCGTGATCTCGGGCGTGGTGCTGTTCGGCTTCGGGTTCGTGGGCGAGATGCTGGCGGGGATGCGTGAGGAGCTGCGGGCCTTGGAGCGGGATGTACACCGACCGCGTGGGGAGAAATAAAGGCGGGGAGCAAAAAGGAACATCCGATGGTATTAATTCGTCGCGATGCCGCCGCTCGCCCTCGCCTCACTTCTCCAGGGTGCTGTGCCGTGGCTGTCTTCGGACGGCCGAGCGGTGGTCAACACCCTCATCTGTGAAAACGGACGGGTCGGATCCGCCCAGGCGCTCTGTGAGCGCCTGGGCCTCCGCAGCCGCTTTCAGCTCAGCCGCTTGTTGCGGCGTGAGGGGTTGCCACCGTATGAGGAGCTGGCAGGGTGGATCTCCGTGCTCTACTGGATGCTGCGGAGCGACACTGAAACCCGGGGCACGGCGCTGCGCTCGCTCGCAGCCCAAACGCGAATCGAGACCGCCAGCGCCTACCGCTTGGTGCGTCGCGTCACCGGCCATCGCTGGAAGGAGCTGCGCCGCGCGGGCACGCCGGAAGTGGTGCGCTGGTTCCAGTACCGCACTCATCCTCCACGCCCGACGCGACAGCCTGACGAATCGCACCCAGCGCCGCGGGCCACGCCGCCGCCGTCACGACCGCCCAGCGCGCTCCCACTCGTCCCCATCCGCCTTCAGACTCAGCCCTGTCGTTTGGCGCTCTCCGGAGGGCCGTACGGCATTGCGGTGCGGGGACGTGACCTTGCGTATATCACTCGCGGCCAGGCAGCGCTCGTCGAGCGCCTGGACCTGAGGACCGGCCGGTTCACTGGCAGCACCTTCGTTGGCTGCACGCCGAGCTGCGTGATATTCGATCAATCAGGCTCGCGCGCGTTCGTCACGATTCAGTATCTCGACGAGATCGCCGTCATCGACGCACAGCGTCATGCGCTGATCCAACGGTGGCGGGTTGCCGGCGACCCGCTACCGTTGCTTTTGTCTCACAGCGGTCACGCGCTCTTCGTGACGACGAATCAAGATCGGCTGTTCGGGCTCTCGCCCCTGACCGGACGTGTGCTCGGTTCGATACAGCTCCCCGCGACCTCACACCATCTTGCCCTGCATCCAGCGGGGGATCGCCTCTACGTCGCGACGCGTACAGGAGGATCGGTCCTGGAAGTAGATATCGCGCGATACCGCGTGTTACGCAGCTTCCCGCTCGGCGGGTGGCCACAGGGATTGGTCGTTTCGCCGGATGGGACGGCGCTGTACGTGGCGAACGAACGCCACGGGCTCGACGTCGTAGCATTGGGGAGCGGTCGGTGCGTTGCGCGACTCGAGGATGAGACGGGCTCGGTCGCGCTGGCCATGAGCCCCGATCATCGCTGGCTGTACGCGGGCCATCCCCGTCACGGGAGGGTCGGCGTCATCGAGGTCTCGTCGCTGCAGCAGCGCGGCGCACTGGCCACCGGCGGGCGTCCCGCCCAGATCGCGTTCGACGGGGCAGGGCATGCGCTGATCGCAAACGCGGCGGGGTGGCTCGACATCCTGCCGGTGGGAGGGCTCGAGCTGGCGCCGCGCGGAGTCTAGTTCCTTGGATGTATGACGTATCGAGCGGTTCGTGTTGCGTCGCTCCCCCTCCTCCCGCCTACGTGGTCTGAACTCCATTCCGACAAGGATTTCATGAGCCGGCTATCCACAATCCTGATCGCAGCGGCGATGGGTGCGACTCTCGCTATCGGCTGCACGTCGCCCACCGACGAGAACGCGAGCGGACAAACGGCAACGGAGCCCGCTCCCGGGGGCGACGGCACCGTCACGCGTATGGCGCTCCCGGGAGGCCCCCTGGGCATCGCCGTCGCGTCCGAGGGATTCGCGTACATCACCCAGCCTAACTTTGGCCAGTCGCCGGGCGTGCTTCCCCGTGTCGATCTGAACGCGCGCGCGGTGACGGCGTCTATTCCGGTCGGGATGGTCCCATCGCTCGTGATCTTCAACGCCACGCGCACGCGCGCATACGTCTCGAATCAGTGGAGCGACAACGTCGGCATCATCGACGTCGCGTCGAACACGCAGACCGACGTGATTTCCACGACTGGCGACCCGTTTGCCCTCGCGCTGTCGCCGGACGGCACCACGCTGCTGGTGACGACGAATGTGAATCGCCTGTTCAAATTCAACATCGCGACGAAGACCGAGCTCGGCTCGATCGCGCTCCCCGCGACGTCGCATCACATCATCATGGACCCGCGGGGCAAATTCCTGTACGTCGCCACGCGCGACGGCGGCACGGTGATGGAAGTCGACTGGCGCACGATGACGGTCAATCGGACATTCGCCGTCGGCGGCAGGCCGCAGGATATGGCGTTCTCACCGGATGGCCAGGTGCTTTACGTCGCGAACGAGTTCAACAATGTCGTGCACGTGGTCAAGGTCGGGGCCGGAACGTTTACGAATATCCCGCTCGCGGGTGGGGGCGAAGGGCTGGCCATCGGCAACAACGGCGATCACCTCTACGTCGGCCTCGTGTTCAACGGCTATGTGCAGGTGATCGACCGCCGCAGCGGGGAGACCGTGCGCCTGATTCCTGTCGGCGGCGTCCCCCGTGAGATCGCGCTCGATTACAACGGGCGCGATGTCCTGGTGTCGAACGAGTCCGGGTGGATCGATTTCATCGAGCCGAACGATTCGCTCGTGCCGCCTCCGCCGCCACCACCGCCACCACCGCCACCACCGCCACCACCGCCGCCACCTGATACCGGCTATACGCGCGTGGGATTGGCGGACGGCGCGCTGGGCGTCGCCGTCTCCGGCGACATCGCCTACGTCACGCGGCCGTACGCCAACATGGTCGCTCGACTGGATCTTTGGACGAACAGCGTCACCACGTCATTCCCGGTCGGCAACCTGCCATGCTACATCGTGTTCAATTCGACCGGCACGCGGGCGTATGAGGCCAATCAGTTCAGCGATAACGTCAGCGTCATCGACGTCGCGACGAACACCCAAATCGCCACGATCCCGCTGGCCGGTGATCCCTTGCCGGTCGCGATCTCAACGGATGACAACACGCTCTTCGTCACTACCAATGCGAACCAGCTGTTCAAGGTGGACCTTGCGACCAATACGGTCACCGGCTCACTCGCCCTGCCGGCAACGTCGCACCACCTCTTGACGCATCCAAACGGCGACCTCGTGTACGTTGCCACGCGTGACGGCGGCACGGTGCTTGAGGTGAACTGGCACACGATGACTGTCGTCCGCACGTTTGTCCTGGGGGCGAGGCCGCAGGGCATGGCGATCTCTGCCGATCAGTCGGAGCTGTACGTCGCCAACGAGGTCAGCAATGTGCTGCACGTGATCACCCTCTCGAGTGGCGCGATTGCCAGCGTGCCGCTTGCCGGCGGCGGAGAAGGCATGGCGCTCGGCGCCGATGGGAAGCTCTACGTTGGCGAGGTCTTCAACGGACTCGTGCAGGTGGTGGATCCGGCTACACGCACCGTCGTGCGCACCATCACGATGGGCGGGACGCCGCGCGAGGTCGCGACGGACACCGCACGACATCAGGTCCTCGTCGCGAACGAGGCCGGATGGGTAGACATCATTCGCTGATTCGGGTAAGCCGTATTCCGTAGCGGCCGATAAAGAGGGCGAGCTCCTCCGTAAGGCGGGAGCCGCCCTCACTGCGCGTGCGGCCGCCGAGATCGAGCCAGTAGACCGGCTGCTTGGCGAAGGCGACCAGCTCGTCCGCTGCGAGGGCGGTCTCGGAAAACACCGTGTCGCCACGGCTTGCCGCGATGCCGTCAATCCGCACTTCGCCGCGCAGCCACAGCAGCCGCCAGGTGCGCCGGCCGTAACGGTAGAGCCGCACGGGCCCTTGCGCTTCGACCTGCACACCACTGTGCTGCACGAACCGATCGAATTCCGCCACGATCGTCGCGACGAGGGCCGAGCGCTCACTGTCGCTCAACTGCTTTGGAAAATCTGGCGCCGACCGAACAACCTTGGCCGGGGAGCCGACCGCGAGACTCCGCGGCGGGATCTTCCCCGACACCAGTGAGTTGGCGCCGATTACCGTGCCGTCTCCGATCGTACTCCCCGGCATCACGAACACCCGCCAGGGCAGCCAGACGCTCGCGCCCAGCGTGACCGGCTCGTACGTCACCGGGTACCCGTCCAACACGTTCGCCCATGCCCCGTGCGTAAAGATGAGACAATGCCCGCCGATACCCGTGTCGTCGCCGATCACGACAGGTTTCGTCGGATTGATGTTCGTGAGCTGGAGGATGATGGTACGGCTTCCGAGCACGAATTTCGACTCCGGTAGCTGCGGCCCGCCGACGTAGACCTGCTCGCGGATCTTCGCGTCTTCGCCGATCTCGATCACGTTGCACGACAGGTAGCTGAACGTCCCGACACTCGAGTGGCGGCCGATGCGGATCGACTCACCCTGGACGACCGCGAGGAACCCGATCTCGACGTGATCGCCCAGCTCCACCGTTTTGCCGATCACGACGCCGCCAAAGCTGATCTTCACGCCCCGTCCGATCCGGTAGCCGAGGAGAAGCCGGTACGCCAACACCTTCAGCGGGCTCGGGAGCCAGCCAAAAAGAATGAGGTGCCGCCACGGGATGCGCGTCTTGGGAAGCAGTGTTTCGGGCATTGGCGTCGTAATGTACGTTTCGTCGCCCTGTGATCAAACTCCCCGAATCCGGTCTCTCTTCGGCCGAGCGCTTCGCGCTCGACGTGCTGGTCGATCTGGCGCGGCTGCTGCCCGCCGCGCGGGTGCTGGACGTCGTCCGCCTGGAGCTGAGCGAGCAAGCGCCGCGCGACCTGCGGGCCTGGATGGCGGCAGGGTGGGGGATCGACGTCGCAGATGGTGTGGTGCGAGTACCTCGGGCTGTCCTGCGAGCGGTGGTCGATGTCGCGGGCGCCGCGGCGGAACAGCGGGTCACCGAACGCGATCGCTACAGCCGCGTTCCATCTTCGGCGAATCCCCTCGTGCGCGAGGGCCTCGAGCGTGAGCCGGTGATCCAGAGCGCTGCCATCGCCCTCCAGCAAGCCGCACGAAACGCCGCCGGCCGGCGGCCGTTCCGCACGGTGACGCCCTGGCCCAACGGACATCGCTGGGCGGCGGCGTTCACACACGATCTCGACGTGGTGTCGTGGTGGCCGGCGTTCACACTACTTCGGATCGTGGAGCTCACCCGCAAGGGCGCTCTCGCACGCGTCGGACGGGTCGCCGCGGCTGCCATCACGAACGCCGGGTTCGATCCGGTGACCCAGGGCGTCGTGGGCGTGCTGAATCACGAAGCGAACGCACACATCCGCTCGACGTGGTTCGTCCTGTGCGGCACCCCTACGCTGCGCACCATGCAGGCGGGCGATCTCACCTACAGTCCCGAGTCGACCAGAGCGCGCGGCATTCTCGCGGAGGTTGGCGCGATCGGCCACGAAATCGGCCTGCACGGCAGCTTCGCGACGCTGGACCACCCCGAAGCGTTCCGCGACCAGCGCCAGCGGCTCGAAGCCATCACCGGTCCACCAGTGCGCGGCATTCGACAGCACTACGTGCGCATCCGGCCGGGCGTCACCGAGCACGCGATGGCGGGGGCGGGCTTCAGCTATGACACGACCTACGGATTTCCCGACCGGAACGGCTTCCGGCTCGGCATCGCCGACGTCGTGCAGCGATGGGATGACTCGGCCCAGCAGCCGATCGGCCTAGACGAGGTGCCGTTTACCTGGATGGATCGCGCGCTGAGCAAGTACCGCGGCGTGGAGGATCCCGCGGCGTGGTCCGCGGACGCGCTGGAGCTCGCCGCAAGCGCTCGTGCCGTCGGCGGGTTATGGGTGGGGTTGTGGCATCCCAATCTCACGCCGGCGTTGGGCTTCCCCGACGCGCCTTCGGCCTACGGCGCGACGATTGCCGGCGTGCTCGCCGAGTCCCCCTTTGTCGCGCCGCTCGACACGATCGTGCAATGGCGTCGGGCGCGCCGCGCCGTGCGCGCGACCGCGATCGCCGCAGACGGAAGCGTCGAGGCAGCCGGCGAAAAGACCGCGTTTCACGTCCGGCTCGAGGATGCGGGCGGCAACGCGGCGGAAGCCGTGCGGTAAAGCGCGTCCCACTTCGCGGTGATCACGTCCCAGCTGAAGCGCGTGCGCAGCCGCTCGCGTCCTGCTTCCGCGAGCCGCCGCGCGAATGCCGGGTCCGTGGCGACGCGCTCGATCGCGTCGGCAAGCGCCGCAGGATCCGCCGGCGCCACGAGCAGGCCGGACACGCCGTCTTCGATGATGTCGGGAATTCCTCCCACACGACTCGCGATGACGGGGATGCAATAGCTCATCGCGTCGAGCAGCGCGACGCCGAGTCCCTCGGTGTCGCCGCGCGCGTCGATGATCGACGGCAGGACTAAGACGTCGGACGTGAGAAACGCGACGTGCAGCTCGGCGTCGGGCACCTTATTGCGGAAGTCGACGGCGATATGGCGCTCGCGGGCGAGTGCCTCGAGCCGCTCGCGCTCCGGGCCGATGCCGACCGCGACGATACGCGCCGGCACGCGATCGCGCAGCCGAGCGGCTGCTTCGATCAGGTACGCGAGCCCCTTGAGCGCGATCAGCCGGCCGACGAACAGAATCGTCAATGCCCGGCCGTCTCCCGACGCGAGGGCACGGGGTGCGGCGTCGCCCCGGCCCGGAAACGGCGTCGTGTAGGGGATGACATCGACCGGGACGTCGACGAGCTCGCGAATCTCTCGCGCCGTTTCGGATGAGATGGCGACCACGCGATCAGCGCGCCGGCAGGCCCACCGCACGAAGCCCTTGAGGAAGGGCAGGGAGCGCTTCACCCACCGCAGCTCGATGCCATAGAACGTCAGCACCACCGCCGCCCGCCGGGCCAGGCGCGCAGCCCAGCCCCAGAGCGCGAGCGGCACCGGCCAGTGCACGTGGACCACGTCATAGCGCTCGCGCCGGCACCGGCGCCAGATCGCGAACATGCCGGCCATCAGGAACGGCGCCGGCATCAGGCGGTACAGCAGCGAACGCTGCATCCGGTCGGCGGCCGACTCGTCATGCGTCAACGCTTCCCACCGCGCAAAGAAGTAGCGGAACCGATGCACCGGGATGCCGGCAAACTCGTGGTCTGCCGAGCCGTGATAGGATGGCGCGAACACCTGCGCATCGTGACCCGCGGCGCGTTGCCGTTTGATCAGCTCGACCAGCCACGGCGCGATGATGTCGCGCTCATCGCGCGGAAACGCGGTCACCACATGCAGGATGCGCACCGCCTCGAAGATAAGTAACTTTCGCGTTCCTTTCGTATCCCATGGGCCCTAGGAGTCTTCGGCATGGCGAAGCGCATAGCCCCAGGCTCGCCCGAGTTGGCCGCGTTCTACAGCGACCGCACCCGGTGGCGGAACTGGGGTGAGGAAAGCATCCGGTATCGGCTCGCGCAGAAGCTCGCACAGACCGAGCCGGGCCACGCCGTGCTCGATATTGGCGGCCGAGAGGGAGAGATCCGGAAGTTCCTGCCGCAGGGGATCAAGTATCAGGGGCTCGATATCGCGCCTGAGTATGCCGCTCCCGACGTCCTCATCCACGACATCACCACGGGGCTGCCGTTCCCCGACGCGTCGTTCGACCGCGTGTTCATGATCGAAGTGCTCGAGCACACCCCGACGGCGTTTCAGACGGCGGGCGAGGTCTACCGGGTCCTCAAGCCGGGTGGCGTGTGGGTCGTTTCGGTGCCCAATCCTTATCATTTCAAAGAAATCATCTGGAATCTGCTGGGCGTGGCCGACAAGTGGGGGCACGTCTACAGCTGGACCAAGCAGACGATGACCCGGCTGGGCGAGATGAATGGCTTCCGCCGTGCCGACTACGCGGGCACCTATATCTGGCCGCCGATTCCGGCGCCGTGGTGGCTGCTCGGGCGGTCCATCGCCTACAAGTTCGTCAAAGATTGAAAAAGGGCTGGCTCACGGCGGCCAAATTCGCCGCCATGCTCCTGGTTCTGGCTCTGATCGCGCGCGCTCTCGCGCGCAATTGGGCCGCGTTTCAATCGGTACAGGTAACGCTCGACGTCAGAATCGGCTGGCTCGCCGCGTCCGTGGGCGTCATCTTCCTCACCTACGCCATCCAGATCGAGTCGTGGCGCCGCATGCTGCACGGCTGGGACCAGCGGCTGTCCTATCCGAACGCGGCGCGCGCGTGGACGCTGGCGAACCTCGGCCGCTACATCCCCGGGAAGGTGTGGAGCGTGGCGGGACTCGTCGTGCTCGCCGAGCGCGCCGGTGTGCGCCGTAGCGCGGCCGCCGTCTCGGCGTTCGCCATGCAGGCCGTCGTGCTGGGGACGGGAGTCGTCCTGGTCGCCATCGCGACCCCGCATGCGGCGTCGCCGCTGCTGCTTGGGGCCGCCGTCCTCGCCGCGCTCGTGCTGATCGGCGTATTGGCGTGGCGCCGGACTGCGCAGTGGCTCGGGACGCTGGCCGATTCGACCACGCCGCTGCCCCCATTGCCGCTCTCCGCCATCATCGTCTCGAGCAGCTTGATGCTCCTGAGTTGGGCCACGTTCGGGATTTCGTTTTGGATGCTCATCCGAGGCCTGATTTCCACGGCCGGCGTGCCGGTCCCGGCGGCGATGGGTATGTTCGCCCTCGGATATGTCATGGGACTCGTCGCCCTCGTCGCCCCAGGCGGCCTCGGCGTGCGGGATCTCGCGCTGGTCGGCTTTCTCACGCCGCTTGTGGGCAGCGGGGGAGCGCTCGCCGTGAGTCTCGCGTCGCGCGTGCAGCTGACGCTTACGGAGGCCGGCGCGGCCGGAGCTGGACTTCTGTTGAAGCCGAAACCGGAGGAACGATCTGACTCCTAACCAGACGCCACAGCCGCAGCAGCCGCAACAAGTAGGCCCGTACGAGCCGCGCTACCCGACGCTGGCGGCGACCGGGTTCATGGTCCTGTTCATCGCCGTCCTCGCGTTCCCGATGCTGCAGGGGAAATGGCTGGCGGCGCCGATGAGCGACCAATACCAGAGTGCCTACGCCGTCCATGAGTGGCAAGCGGAGCAGTGGCGCGCGACGGGGCGGCTGCCGCTCTGGAACCCGATGATCATGGACGGGCTCCCGTATATCGCGCCGGTCACGCACGGGGATGTGCTGTATCCCACGTCGTTCCTACGCTGGTGGTTGTCGGCCGACAAAGTGACGGATCTCGGTTTCGTCGTGCACTACATTCTCGCCGGCCTGTTTGTGTTTCTGTTCCTCCGGCGGCTCCGGGTCTCGTGGGTCGGCGCGACCGTGGGCGGGCTCGCCTACCAGCTGTCCGGCATCATGATTTCGTACGCGCGTCCGGGCCACGACGGGAAGCTGTTTGTCTCCACGATGCTGCCGCTGGCGTGTCTCGCCCTGCTTGCGGCGTTGCGCGATCGACGGGCCTGGGGCTACCCGCTCCTCGCCGTCGCCGTCGCGCTGTGCCTGCTGAGCCCACACGTGCAGACGACGTACTACCTGCTCATCGCGACGGGCCTCTGGGCTCTGTATCTGACGTTTGGTGAGCCCACGGCCGAGCCGCTCCGCCCACGGCTGACCCGCTTGGCGATGGTGCTGGTCGCGGTCATCGCCGGCTTCGGCATCGCGAGTCCACAAATCCTGCCGTTTATCGAGTACATCCCGCATTCGCCCCGTGCGGTCGCCTACTCCGGCGCGTTCGAGGGCGCCGCATCGTTCGGTATTCCGTGGGACCACGTGCCGGGATTCCTGGTCGCCGGATTTACGGGGGAATCATGGGCCGAGACGTACTGGGGATCGAACGGGCTCAAGCTGCACTCCGAGTATCTCGGCCTGCCGGTGATCGCTCTTGCGATCCTCGGTCTCGGATTTGCCCGGGAGCGGCGGCGCCTGATTTGGTGGCTGGGCGGTATGGGCGTGCTCTTCCTGCTCATCGCGCTCAGCAACGCGACGCCGTTTTACAAGCTGTGGTGGAGCGTGATGCCGTATGTCCGGAAGACGCGCGCGCCGGGCATGGTCTTTTTCATTGTCGCCTTCTGCACGGCCGCGTTCGCGGCCTTCGGCACGGAGCGCCTCGAGCGGAAAGAAGGGGCGACGCACGTGCGAGCGTGGCTCATTGCGGCCGGCGTCATCGCGCTGTTGGGGCTCGCCGGGGCTTTCGGGCATCTCGCAGAATCGCTCGCGCCGCCAGAACGGGTTCAGGTCGCGACGGCACTGGCGTCCAGCATTCGGGTGTCGGCGTTCATTGGAGCGGTGGCGCTGTTCGCCGTCGCGTTGCTGGCGTTCGCCTACCTGCGGGGCAGTGCGCCAGCTCTGACATTCGCCCTGGGGCTGCCGCTACTCGTTGGTGTG
>DASWDA010000026.1:0-10777 GCA_036395695.1 Gemmatimonadales bacterium | reverse complement strand
GCGCGCCGGCCCGATTCCGCCGCGCAGTTGGGGCGTCACGACGCAGCGCGGCGACACGGTCTTCGTGCATGTGCTGGACTGGAGCGATCCGGTGCTGGCGCTGCCCGCGCTGCCGGGGCGCTGGAAGGCTCGGCTCTGGCCGAACGGGGCGCGAGTGTTGATCGCCCAGTCCAACGCCGGCATCTCACTCACCCTGCCCGAGCAACCGGAGAGCTTCGATCGGATTGTGGCACTAACCCACTAGTGCCGCCGCCCGCCGACTCCGCGACTGCCACCACTGCCGCCACTGCGACCGCCGCCGAACGACCGCGGCGCTGGCGCGCCGCGGGAGCCGCCACCGCTGCTCCCCCCGCGTGAGATGCTGGGCCTGCTCCTCGGGCTGCTCGCGGGGCGCGGTGCGACGCGGGGCGCGGGGGAGTCCATCCCCCCGCGATTCCGAATCGACACCGGCTCGCTGCCTTCGGTCCGTGGACGCACCGGGAACGACACCACACGGTCGCGAGTCGCCGGCATCACCAGTGTCCGCGTCGTCGCGAACCGGCTGCCGAATGTCGTGCTGAACACGAATGGCCGGGGACGGAAGATCCGCGTGCGGTACGTGAAGCCGTACCCGAACCCGTAGTTGTACGGATATCCGAATCCGCCGTAGCAACCCCAGAACGGGTCGCAGAAGGGATCGTAGAACGGGCTATAGTAACCGAAGCGGTACGGATAGCCGAAGGACAGTCCCAATCCGAAGCGATAGGGATAGCCGTCGTCATAACCGTAGCGCGATGCATAGCGGTAGGATCTCACCACGTACGTCGCCTGGTCGTAATCGAATCGCCCGCTCGAATCACCCGCCATCCGCTGTACGATGTCGACCAGTTTCGCGAGCGGATCGTCGCTCACGGTCTGCGACGGGCCGCCCAGCGCGCGGAAATCCCAGTGATCGTTGCGGACGAACGCGTCGAAGTTGAGCGGATCACGCGAGACCGCGGCCAACACCGTACCCGATCCCTCATCGCCGTCGACTTGGAAGGCGTCGCGATCATTGCGGCCCCGGATCTCGAACTTCTTGTCTCCACGGATGAAGTCGTCGTCGCGCGGATCGATCGGGAACAGCACGCGGACGCGGCCGGCGGCGTCGGCGTGCAGGACCACGAGGTAGCCGTCCTGCGCCGCTTCGACATAAACCCGGGCGCGCTCGCCGCTCGAGAATTGATCGTGATTGATTTTGACTGTGACAGGCGGATTGGAGCCTTGAACGGCAAGCGAGAGTGCTAGGGCAACGAACATAGAAACTCCTCCTGACGAAGCTTACTTCATGTCTCCTGCGCGAAACAGGAGTCCTACTACCCCACGCAACGGATCCACCTGCCGTCCGAGGTCCTTGAACGTTGCAGTGTGACCCGCGTTGTCCTCGGCGCGCACGGTCGAGTTCTCGAACAACGGATAGTAGCCGATCGCCATGCGCACCGCGCCGGGCGGAATCGTGCAGCCGCAGCGCATCGAGCCGGCCAGCCCGGCGTTGACCGTGATAGTGAGCGGCAGCCCCGTTTCATTAGTAATGACCGGCGCGAAGTAGGCGCCGTGCGTCAGCCGCGCGGTAGCGGCCAGGCGCACCGTGCCGCGGGGCTGCCCGACCGTGATCGTGTCGCCGAGCGAGACGCCGAGCCGTGAGACCAGCTGCCACGACAGGTCGAGCCGGCGCCCACGCTCGAGTTTCAGATTGAACGATCCGCCAGGCAGGATGCGTCGCTCTTCGCCGGCCACTTGGACTGCCACCATGTCCATCAGACGATTCTCGAACGCTAATGTTGGCTGCCGCAGGAAGAACGCGCCGGCGCCGAGGGCGAGGACGGGCAGCGCGATGGTGAGAATGACCCAGCCGACCCGCCGTGGTTTGGCCGCCCGGCCAGCAGGCCGTCCGGTGGTCCGGGGCGCCGTGCGGGCGCCACTCACCAGGAGCTCCGTCGCTTTCTGAGCCGCCGAGGCCCTCGAGCGCATCGTACTCGGTTGCTTATCGCTCTCGAGCGCCGCGATCACTTCGCCGGCGGATTGGAAGCGGTCGGCCGGCTGCTTCTCGAGGCAGCGCAGGATCACATCGGACAGCTCGCGCGGCACGGCGGGGTTCACGTCCGACGCGGCAGGCGGGGGATCGGCGATGTGTTTGCCGACGACTTGCTGCGACGACTCGCCGTCGAATGGCGGCGCGCCGGTCACCATCTGGAAGAGCACGCAACCCAGCGAATAGAGGTCCGACTGGGGCCCCAGGTTCGGGTCGCCGAGCGCCTGCTCGGGGCTCATGTAGTGCGGTGTGCCGATCACGAGTCCGGTCTGGGTGAGGCCGGCGCCGGCCTCGCTCCCGAGCCGCCGCGCGATCCCGAAATCGACCAGGAGCGGCCGCCCGCGTGCGACGTCGAGCATGATGTTGTCAGGCTTGATGTCGCGGTGCAGCAGGCCGGCTTTGTGGGCGTGATCGAGCGCGTCGAGGATGGGGATGATGATCGCGAGCGCGCGCTCGGGCGGCAGCGCCCCGGACCGTTTCAGTAGCTCGCCGAGCGACATGCCGTCCACGAACGGCATGGCGTAGTAGACCAGACCCTCGCCTTCGCCGACGAAGTGGATTGGGAGGATGTTGGCGTGCTCGAGCTTGGCGGCCGCGCGCGTCTCGCGCTGGAAGCGCTCGACCATGCCGGCGGTCCAGGCGACATCGGGCCTGAGCACCTTCACCGCCAGCCGGCGCTCCAGGTCCTTGTCCCACACCTCGTACACGTCGGCGAAGCCGCCCGACCCCACCAGGCGCTTCACTTCATACTTGGCGCCGAGGGCTTTGCTGAGGCTCGCGAGGGTATCGGTCATCGGCGCGAACTATAACTCCAGGGTGATGGAACCGTATAGGTGCCATAACGTCACTTTGTGATATTTCTCACCGCATGGACCCCAGTACAGTCCCATTTTGTACCCCGGCAAAGTCCCTTCAAAACATTCTTTTATGAGGAAACTCATGAAGGCCCGTCGCGTAATCGCCCCCGCGCTGTTGTTGATCGCTGCACTGGCTTGTACCGACCGCTCTCCGACATCAGTTGCACCAGTCGCACCGCCACCGCAAGCCGATCTCATCGGCTCGCTCCTCGCCCCGACCGGGCTGCTCAAGTGCTCCGACTTGCCGTACGCGTCTTCGAAGGCAACGATCGGGCCGGACGGCGGCTCGATCAGCGCGGGACCGCATACGCTCGTGATTCCGGCCGGCGCGCTCAGCGAGCCGACGACGATCACGATGACGGCGCCGACCGGCCGCGGTGTCAACGCGGTCGAATTCGCTCCGGAAGGGCTGCAGTTCGCGAAGCCTGCGTCGCTCGCGATGAGCTATTCGAACTGCAACTTGCTCGGCAAGCTGCTTCCCAAGCGCATCGCGTATACGAGCTCCAGTCTCGACGTCCTGTATTACATCCTGTCCCTCGACAACGTCTTCTCCAAGCGTGTCATCGGGCAGGTCAATCACTTCTCGAATTACGCGATCGCATGGTAATAGCGGCGCGTTCCGCCGCGGATTTGCTGCATGAGGCGCGCGGCCGTGAGCTGGCCGCGTGCATCCCGGAAGCCATCCGGTGCTATGAGACTTCGATCTCGGCCGCCGAGCGGAGCGGCGAGAACGCAATTCTCGCCGAGGCGTTGCGGCGGCTCGCCATTGTCATCCATCACCGCAACGAATCGGCGCGCGCGCACGACCTGTGTAACCGGAGCTACAAACTGGCATGCGCGCTCGAGAACGACGTCCTCGCCGCCGAAGCGCTGAACACGATGGGTGGGCTGGCACTGCGCACCGGCGCACTGGAAGAAGCGCGCACGCATTTCCTCCAAGCGCTCGACCGCGGCGGCCAGGCCCGCGAGCTCCTGGCGCGCGTCGAGCAAAACCTGGGCATTCTCGCGAACATCAGAGGCGAGCTGGTCGATGCCGTCCGCCACTACGAGCGCGCCGTCGAGTCGTATCGCGCCACGAACGACGAGCACGGCTCTGCCACGGCGTACGTCAATCTCGGCATCGCCCACACGGACCTGCGGCAGTTCGACTGGGCGGACAGCTACTTCAGCAAGAGCTTCGAGATCGCCGAGCGTGCGGGAGACGTGTACCTGCAGGGGACGTGCCTCGTGAATCACGCCGAGGCGCAGTTCATGCGGGGTCGCTACGACGAGGCGCGCCGCATGGCCGAAGCGGCGCTCGCGATCTTCGATCAGCTCGATTCCCCCGCCGACAAGTCCGAAGCCTACAAGATCATCGGGATGGTGTACCGTGAGACCGGCCGGCCGGCGCTGGGCGAATCGCGGCTGCGCTCGTCCATCGAGCTCGCCGTGAGCGCCGGCTCAATGCTGAACGAAGCGGAGGCGGCGCGTGAGCTCGCGCTCCTCATGCAGGCGATGGGCCGCAACCAGGATGCGCTGACGCTCCTCAACACGGCGCACCGCCTGTTCGGCCGGCTCGACGCGCGGGTCGATCTCGTCTACGTCGGCGGCAAGGTCTCGGAGCTCGAGACCACCTACTTCGACGTCGTCCGCGAGTGGGGGCAGTCGATCGAATCGGCGGACAGCTACACCTTCGGTCACTGCGAGCGCGTGGCGCAGCGCGCCCTCGCTGTCGCGCGCGGCCTGGCGCTCGACGACACCGCCCAGACCACCATTCGCCTCGGCGCGTATCTCCACGACCTGGGGAAGGTCCGCGTGCCGCATGAGACGCTCAACAAACCCGGCCCGCTGACGCGCGAGGAGTTCGAGATCGTGCGAATGCATCCGATCTGGGGCCTCGAGCTGCTCGCGGCCGTCGAATTCCCCTGGGACCTGAAGCCGATCATCCGCTGGCACCACGAGCGCTACGACGGCACGGGCTATCCCGACCGGCTGCGCGGCGACGAAATCCCGGTCGCGGCCCAGATCGTCGGCATCGCGGACGTCTACGACGCACTCACCACCGCGCGCTCGTACCGGCCGGCCATGTCGCACGACGCGGCGATGACGGAGATTGAGCGCTCCCGCGGCTGGTGGTCAGAGGCTGTCTACGACGCGTTTATAGCAGCAGTGCCTCAACTCGATAGGCATGTACCATCTTTGCTCGAAGAGACCATCCGAAGACTGTAAATCGGCCGTCCTGAGACGCGACGAGTGCGAGTGAGTCGCGCTGTTCGTGAATGAACTGCGCGGCCGACAGATGCCGCGTCCCTCCCAGCTCCGACGCATGTACTTTCACCGGTGTGTGGCCCCGAATCGGCTCGCGGACGAGCACGTGCTCGACGAACGGACCTGACTCGGTTCTCCCGATCTTTGCGCCGAACGCCAGCACGTCCCAGCGATCGCTCAGCACCACCGCGCCGTCGACGGCGGTCAAGCCGCCAATCGCATCGGTCGCTTCCTTGAATGCGCCGTCGCGCGTGCCGGTGCGAACCAAATCGCCCAGCTTTGAGAACGGCGGCGCGACCTGATATGGCACCGACACGATCGACTTGCGCCAGGCGTCGGAGCCGTGCGGGACCACGAGGAGTGAGCCGCCGTGGTGGTGCGCGCGCATCGACAGCGCGAGTGGCAAGAGCACGTTGTCCGCGCTGCCCGAGGCGGGATCGAAGCCGAGCAATGTGCTGACGAAGTCCGGGCACTCGGACGCCAGCGTTCCCTCCGCGTCGACGATCTTGACCTGATCGCCTTCGAGCACCGCGACGTTGGCGAACTTGCCGTCCGGATCGGCGCGGCGGTGCTTGATCACGAGCAGCCCGGGCTCGATCACTTCGAGGACGAAGCAGAGCGGCGGGATGACGCGTGTCGCGCCCCAAACCGCCAGTCCCCCCCCGGTGCCGTTGTCCCACACCCCAAGGTGAATGCCCGGCCGCTCGACCGCGGGCGCGAGCTTCGTCAGAGTAGCGGGGTCGAGGGGCAGCGGGTGTTCGACGAGGAGGGCAGTGCCGGCGGGTGGTAGATAGGCCACCGAAATCGTCGGCGCGCGGCCTTCCTCGCGGCGGAGACTCGCCCAGAAGACGGCATTGATGATGCGCTCGATCGTAGCGGCGTCGGGGATATCGGCTTTGATCCCGGCGACCTGTACTTCGCGGCGAAAATGCTCGGCGATAGTATGAGAGACAGTGTGCGCGGTCGGGTAGTCAAGACGGTGCATGTCTATCAAGTTACCCCACTCGAAAGAGTGCGAACAACCAAACGGGAGGCTCTAGGCAATGCTGATGATCGTCTTGCGGTTTACCCACGTGTTCTTCGGGGCGCTGTGGGTCGGGATGATGGTGTTCCAGGTGTTCTTCCTCACTCCCGCACTCGGCCAGGCGGGGCCGGACGCCGGGAAAGTCATGGCCGCGCTGATGCGGATGCGCATCCCGCTCATCGTGCCGATCTTCGCGCTCCTGACACTGATCTCGGGGTTTTGGATGTTTCAGCGCCTGGCCGGTGGCGCGCCGGACGCGTTGATGGCGACGCCGATGGGAAAGGCGTTCGGGTGGGGTGGCCTGTCCGCCCTGCTTGCGTTCTTGATCGGCATCTTCGTCATGCGACCTGCGATGATGAAGTCGATGATGCTCGCCCAGTCTGGAGATCCCGCTCATGGTCCGGAGATTCAGCGGCTCCGGGCACGTGGCGCCCTAGTGGGGCGAGTGGTGACGATCATGCTCCTGTTCACGCTCGCGGCGATGGCGGTGGCTCGCTACCTGTAAAATCGGCGTCCGGATTCGGCGCGCACATCCCGGACCCCTCCGGTATGGTCATGAAGTACGAAGACCGGGGGAATCCATGCGTCGTTTGTCGTTCGCATTCCTTGTAGTCACCGCGTTCGGCTGTAGCCACGAGGGCGTCTCATTCGATCCGCGCGTTTCGCGTGGGACGCTCGTCACCGAAGGACGGAGCCATGTTTTATCGCGAGGCGTATCAGCTTGCTGTAGACGCGCGGGATCAGCGGTTCGACGGAGTCTTCTTCGTCGGTATCACCACCACGCACGTCTACTGCCGGCCGTGCTGTCCCTCGCGGCTGGCGCTCGATCAGCACCGCCGCTTCTTCGACTCGGCGGCGGCAGCCGAGCGAGCAGGGTTCCGGCCGTGCATGCGGTGCCGGCCGGAGCTCGCGCCTGGACGCACCGCACTGGCGGCCGTCTCCCGGCTCGCTCAGGTGGCGTCAGAGCGAATCGCGTCGGGAGCGCTCAACGGCCATAGCGTCGCCGATCTCGCTGCCGAGCTGGGCGTGAGCGAACGCCATCTGCGCCGGGCGCTGGAGCGCGAGGTCAGCGTGTCGCCGCTCGAGCTGGCGCAGACGCACCGGCTGCTGCTCGCCAAGCGGCTCATCGTCGATACTGATCTGCCCATGACTCGTGTCGCCTATGCGAGCGGCTTCCAGAGCCTGCGGCGCTTCAACGCAGTGTTTCGCGCGCAGTATCGCATGCCGCCGAGCGCGCTGCGGCGTGGCCGGAAGGCGCGGGCCGACGGCTCATTGCGACTCACACTGGCATACCGGCCGCCCGCGCTGATTGCGGGATTGCCACGCGAAGCCCGGGTGTCGATCGCTGGGCACAGTGGCCTGGTGGCGGTCAGGGACTCGGCCGCCGCAGCGCATCTCGTCGCCGACATGGCGGAGTCCTTGCTGCCGGTGCTGATGCCGTTGATCGCGGGACTGCGCCGCGTGTTCGACCTCGATGCCGAGCCCGCGGTGATCGATGCGCACCTCGCCGCGAATGGTCTTGGGGACTTGGTCGAGCGGTGGCCGGGCGTGCGGGTCGTGGGTGTGTTCGAGCGGTTGGAAGGCGCCAACCCAGACGCACTCGATACGACTGACCCCGAGCTACTTGCGCGTGCCGAGCAGTGGCGGCCGTGGCGCGCGTATGCGGCGCAGCTACTTGAGCTGGCGGGGGCCTACGCCGGGTGAAGCTTCTTCAGCACATAGGTCGAAATCGCCGCCAATCCCACGACTGCGGCAACGAGCAACGCGCTCTCCCCGACCTTCTGGAGCAAGCCCACGGTCAACATTCTGGCGAGCGGATTCTTGCCCGTGATAAGCGCGATCGCGCTGAGTAAAGCGACCCACAGCACACAGCCGATCAGGATCAGGGGCAGCGTCTCGCGTCCTTGCGGCGACTCGTGCTGCAAGATCGCGCTCTGCTCTTGTCCGACCCACCAGCGCCACACGGTGCGCACGGCCATGTAGGCGAGCACAGCGCCGAGGGCGATGAGCACGAGCAACGCTGCGCGCTCGAGGTCGGTCGGGGCGACGCGGTTGGCGATCCAGCGTGGAGTGAGCGCGGTGACCTTGCACATCACGTCGAAGTTGCGGTGGTAGAGCGCGACGCCAAGCGCGATCGCGATGGTGGTGAACGCGGTGCGGGCCATCTGCAGCCACGACACGCGCCACCGCGCCCGCTGATCGATTGCCTCCGACTCGGCGGGCAGTTTGGCGAGCCAGACGCTCGCCGCCGTCTTGGCGCAGGCCCGTACGACGCGCAGCACGAACTCGTCGAGGTTGCGCCAGTAGACGGTGTGATCCTTGATGAACGAGCCCTCATTCCAGATCTGGTGCGACTCGATTCGCTTCGCATCGCCGATCAGCGTCGGGCCGGCAGGCACGGGATCGAGTGACGCGTAGATGTCGATCCAGCGCCCGAGCCCCGGCGGGCAGCGCACCGTCGTAAGAATCCGCTCCCAGTTCCTGGACAGAATCATGTAGATCGATCGGCCGAGCAGCAGCAGCGCGAGCGCGAGGATGAGGACCGACGCAACGGGAATCTGCTTCGGGTTCGCCTGCTGGTAGAGGGCGAACATGCCCAGGATCGCGACGCCGACGCCCCCGAAGACGGAAAGACGCTTGCCGTGCGTTGCGAGGCGTGGCGTGCGCGACTCGAGCATGCTGGAGAGCCTCACACCACCGAATCCCAGGGCGACCGAAACCATTCCAAGCAGGAACGCCAGCACGCCGGCCTCCACAACCTTGAACATCGGGAGACCGCCGCGCGTCACCTGCAGCGCGAGCCAGGTCGAGGCGGCGGAAATCAGGACCGACGCCCCCATGGCTAATCGCACCGGGTCCAGCACGATCCGCTTCGGCAGTGCTTCCGCTGTCCGCAGGATCGAGAGCGGATTGGTCCCGGCGCCGAACGTGATCAGGGTGTCGGGCTGCCTGGCCGGTGGCTCGTTGACGCCGGCGATGCCGCCCAGGGCTTCGAGCGCGACGGCCGCCCCCTGGGAGTGCGCCACGACGACCGTGCGATCGCAGCGCTGTTGCAATCCCTCGAGCCCTTCGAGGATCCGCGTCTTGATGAGCGCCGCGCGGACCGGGCTTTCGACAAAGACGAGGCTATCGCCGACCGTGGCGGTGAAGACGCGCTGCGCACTGAGGAGCGCGCCCCGCACCGCGGGAATGGGCAGGAGCCCGACGACCGCCACGACCACGAGCGCCAGCACGAGCAACGGCGCGAGCAGCAGGCCGAGGAACAGTTTCACGAGCGCGAGCGTGGCGGCGAACCACTTGGGCGTGTGGCCGGACTTGGCGAGCCAGTAGCGCTGGGCGATGTGGCTCGTCAGCGCCCACGGCAGCGCGCGCAGGCTCCAGGAAACCAGCTCGAAATACGTCGGGGCCAGGAACGACTCGGCCCACCATCCTTCTGACAGGAGCCAGTGGTCGGTTTTCCCTGCGTGCTCGAGCCGCAGCCGGGCTTCGGTGCGCTCGCCGTCGCCCCCTTCGAGTTCTTTACCCGCGCGCTCGACGGTGGCGACGACGCTGCCGTTACTGGCCTGGGTGATGGTTTTGACGAGGACGTCGCCCCAGCGCGTGATCGTATCGCCGGCGGGTTGCGTGCCGATGCCGTGAACGAGGAGGATGCCGAGTTGGTGTTTCGTGGTGGTCATGCGGGCCTGACCACGTTACCAAGCCGCCCTCGGAACCGCCAGAGATCTGTGCTCTAGTGGCATGAGTTGTCCGAGCGGCCAGTCCTTCAGGACTCGTGAAGTAGGATAAACACCCAACCCTGATCATCTCACCCTTGAGGATCGGGTAGGACCGTTTTGACCGTGCCCTGAAGGGCCGGCTCGGCCACTACGCCAGCTCTGAAGAGCTGTGTATAGATTCTGCTCGATGAAATCGCCCAAGAAACTGCCGGCCTCTGGGCCGCTGCCGAGACCTGAGAACCCGCGCGAAGCCCGCGAGGTGCTGAAGGCCGAAGCGTTCCCCGCGCCCAACGTGCAGCTCGTGACGCTGACCGGCACCGAGTTCACGTCGATCTGTCCCAAGACCGGCCAGCCCGATTTCGGCACCGTGATCATCGAGTACGTCCCGAAGGATCTCTGTATCGAGTCGAAGGCGCTGAAATACTATTTGTGGTCCTATCGAAACGAAGGGGCGTTTTGCGAGGCGCTCGCGGCGCAGATCGCCGACGATGTCGTCTACGCCATCAAACCGAAATCACTCATGGTGCGCGTCACGCAAAACGTCCGCGGCGGGATCGCGCTCGTGGCAGAAGCTCGGCGCTAGTCGGGAAGGGTAGGGCCGCGGTACTCGCAGGTCGTGGTGCAGGTCTCGTGCACGATCACTGCCGTGAGATTATGCAGCTCCGGTTTCAATCGATCCCAAATCCACACCGCGAGGATCTCGGAGGTAGGATTCTGGAGTCCGGGAATATCGTTGAGATAGTTGTGGTCGAGCAGATCGTAAATAGGCTGGAACGCGGCCTTGATGTCGCCGTAATCGATGATCCAGCCCTTGTGCGGGTCGATGGGTCCGCCGCACGCAATTTCGATGGTGAACGAATGCCCATGCAATCGCGCGCACCTG
>DASWDA010000025.1:0-31931 GCA_036395695.1 Gemmatimonadales bacterium | reverse complement strand
AGGGCCCAGATGAGCCAGGGCGTCGCCTTCTTCAACATGTTCCGCGACATGACGGCGTCGGGCTTCTGGTCCAGCAAGATCGGGGTCACTGATCTCGATTATCAGGGCAACACCTTCGTCGCGGAGTGGAAGGGCTGCCCTCCGGCAGCGCTACAGAAACTTGGCGTCCAATATGAGGATTGAATGACGAAACGCCTGGGGATTGGAATGGTTGGGAGCGGCTTCAACGCCAAGTTCCACTTGCTGGGACTCGTGGCCGTCCGGGACGCCGACGTGCTGGGCGTGTGGAGCCCCAACCAGAACAATGCCGCCGACACCGCCAGCATCGCGCGCCAGCTGGGCGTGGGTCAGGCGAAAGCCTATCCCTCCATTGCGGCGATGGTGGAGGACCCCGCCATCGATGCGATCTGGCTGTCAGGACCGAACTACGCGCGCCTCGAGAACGTCGAGGAGATCGTCAGCACGCTCGAGCGCGGCAAGGGCTCGTTGCTGGGCATCGCGTGTGAAAAACCGTTAGCGCGAAACGTGAGTGAGGCAAAGAAGGTGCTGGACTTGGTCAACAAGGTTCAGCTGCCGCACGGCTATCTCGAGAATCAGGTGTTCGCGCCCGCCGTCGAAGTCGGCCGCAATCTGCTGTGGGCGCGTGGGGCCCGGCTCGCCGGCCGGCCCTATCTCGCGCGCGCCGCCGAAGAGCACAGCGGTCCCCACGCGCCGTGGTTCTGGCAGGGAAAGCTGCAAGGCGGCGGCGTGCTCAACGACATGATGTGCCACTCATCGCTGCTCGTGCAGCATCTGTTGACCGATCCCGCCAAGGCGACCTCGACGCTGCACCCGAAACGCATCACGGGGCACATCGCGAGTCTCAAATGGAGCCGGCCCGCCTACGCCAAGAAGCTCACGGCGACGATGGGAAAGGACGTCGACTACGAGAAGACACCGTCCGAAGATTTCGCCAGCGTCATCATCGAATTCGAGACCGACGACGGCCACCGTGTCCTCGGCGAGGCAACAACCTCCTGGAGCTTCGTCGGCGCGGGGCTCCGACTCTCCGCCGAGCTGCTCGGCCCCGAGTACTCGCTGCAGTGGAATTCGCTCGACACCGGGCTGAAGCTCTTTTTCAGCCGCGAGGTGCAGGGGAAAGCAGGCGAGGACCTGGTCGAAAAGCAGAACGCCGAGATCGGGCAGATGCCGGTCGTGTCGGGCGAGGCGGCGGCGTACGGATACGAGGCGGAGGACCGCTACTTCGTGCAGTGCTTCCTCAAGAAGCAGCGGCCGTGGCTGACGTTCGATGACGGTCTGAACGTAGTGAAGGTCTTGATGACGGCGTACATGAGCGCCGAGCAGGGGAAGACGATCGATTTCCCCGGACCGGGCATCGAAACCTTTATACCCGCAGTGGCAAAGGGGACCTGGAAGCCATGATCGGCACGCTAGCTTTGTTACTAATGGCACAGACGCAGCAGACGCAGCAGTGGCCGCAGCATTCGATGGATCGCCCTCGACCGCCGGTGGTCGATCCCGGTCCCGAGCGCCCACCGGCACCCGCGCCCAAGGACGCGATCGTCCTCTTCGACGGCTCCAACCTCTCGCAGTGGCGCGCGCAGGACAGCACCGCGGCGAAATGGATCGTCAAAGACGGCTACGTCGAGGTCAAACCGCACACCGGCATGCTCGTCTCGGCGCGCGGCTTCGGCGACGTGCAGCTGCATATCGAGTGGCGCACGCCGACTCCTCCGGAGGGTGAAAGCCAGGAGCGCGGCAACAGCGGCGTCTTTCTCATGGGGATCTACGAGCTGCAAGTGCTCGATTCCTACCAGAACGACACATACCCTGACGGCCAGGCCGGGGCCATCTACGGGGAGAATCCGCCGCTCGTCAATGCCACGCGGCCGCCGGGCCAGTGGCAGGCGTATGATGTCATCTTCCATCGCCCGCATTTCAAGGCGGACGGCTCAGTGGAGCGGCCGGCGCGGATGACGGTGTTTTTGAATGGAGTGCTGATTCAGGACAATTTTGAGTTGGTGGGACCGACGGCCAACCAAGCGCGACCGCCGTACAAAATGCATCCGGACAAGCTTCCCTTGAAACTGCAGGATCATGGGAATCCGGTGCGCTACAGAAATATCTGGATTCGGGAGTTACCCGAGGGATCATAGCCCGCAACAACAATGTAGGGGCGCAGTATGCTGCGCCCCTACATTACCACCCTACCGTCACGATGTAGCGTCTACGATCGAACGGGTTGCTGACCGCCTTGCTGGTTGCCAGTCGTCTTGAAGAAAGCCGCGAAGAACAGTAGCACCGCCGCAGCAAAAATCGCCGGGAGCCACCAGAAGCTGCGCCACTGTGCAAGCGTCAATACCGTCGCGCCACCGCCGAGGAAGGAGTTGTATACAGCGCCGGCGATCTTCGCGCCAATCCACATCCCGACGCCGTAGGTGACGAGCACGAGGAATCCCTGCGCCTGACCGCGCACCGCCGGACTCGACTTCTTGTCCACGTAGATCTGCCCTGTCACGAAGAAGAAATCGTAACAAACACCATGGAGCAGAATGCCGAGCGCGATCAACCAGAACACGGCGCTCGGGGCGGCCCACGCAAAGAGGCCATAGCGCAGCACCCACGCCGCCATCCCGATCACCAACATGCGCTTCACACCGAGACGCACAAACATCAGCGGCATGAGAAACATAAAGATCGTCTCGGACATCTGACCGAGCGTCATAAGTGACGAGGGATTTGGTAACAGCGTGGTGAGGAAGTTCTTCATTCCCGTATCGTAAACGGCGGCTTTCGCGTATATGGGCGCGTAGGCGTAGTACGCCGCCAACGCAAAGCAGATCAGCATCGAGCTGATGACGAAGATGTAGAACGGCTTGCTCCCCAATTCGCGGAGCGCATCGAGGCCCACAATACTGCGGATGGACACGGGCCGTCCGGCGGCGGGCGGCGGCGTGTGGGGCAAACTGAAGCTGTAGAGCCCGAGGATCAGGCTCGCCACGGCAGTCGTATACAGCGGAAGCACTGTCGTATCAGGCAGCTGGCCCCCCGTGAAGCGGCTCAACACGAAACCGATGAACAGGCCTGCCACAATCCAACCGATCGTGCCGAATACGCGGATCAGCGGGAACTGCTTCTCCTGATTCTGGATGTGGTGGAACGCCAGAGAATTCACCAAGCCGAGCGTCGGCATGTAACAGAGGTTGTAAAGAAGAAGCAACCCGATAAAGAGCGTGGGAGCGCCAGTCGCCCGCGGTACCAGCAGCATGATTATGCCGCCCAACAAATGGAGCGACCCAAGCACTCGCTCGGTCGCGAAGTAGCGATCGGCAATCAGGCCAAGGAAAAATGGCGCAACAATGGCGGCGATGGGATTTACCTGGTATGGCCAGGAGGTCAGCGTCGCCATCCCATGCGCCGCCATGAAATTTCCAATCGTCGTGTACCAGGCCCCCCAGATGAAAAACTGGAGGAACATCATCGTTGACAGCTTGGTGCGGATCACCGCGTCAGGATGCCGCGACCGCGAGTTCCTTCGTCAGCCGGATGATGATATGCGCCCCCGCTGGCAAGACGATGTCCGAATCCTTGGTCCGATTCGCCACAGCCGCGCCCGCGGCGCCGCCCACGACGCCGCCGATGATCGTACCCTTCTTATTCCCGCCCAAGATGCGACCCAGGACCGCGCCGGCGACCGCCCCCGCTCCCACCTTGGCCGCATCACCAGACGTCACGCCGCGGCCCCTGTGAATCGTCTCCAGCGAGTCGACCGACGCTTCGATCGGGTACGACTTGCCGCGTACAGTGATGCTCGCAACGCTCAACGTCAAGGTCCCCGGCGTGCTGGGATTGGGCGCCGGTTTGACGTCGCTGATCGCGCCGTTGACGAGCGAGCCCGCGGGAATGACGACGCGCCCCGCCGGGTTCCGGACGTCCTCCACCACCCTGGCGGTGAACGCATCGCCCACTTTGGCGGTGCGTGACGAAATCGTATCAGTCGCGGCCATGTCCACGTGGGTGCCGGCGGCGAGCCGCGCCATCGGGGGCGGCGCCGGCGGCGTCGGGCGGCGGGTGACCGGCGGCCGCGTAACGGGCGGCGGTGCCGCCGGCTGCGGTGCCGCTGCCGGCGGATTCGCCGGGACGTCGTGCATCTGGGCCGTCGACTCCGTGGGCGCGAGCGTCAAATTGCGCGCCGTCGAGTCGGCCGTCCGGCTCTGGTCCTGCGCCTTCTGACAGCCACTCAATGCGAAGACGGCGATGGTCGCCAAAATCGCTGACCGATTCATGTGGTCCTCTCTCTTACTGCGGTTGGCAATGGGTACCCGCACTGGCGCTGCAGGTTCTATAAACGGTCCCGCAGGAACTCAGGCGTCAGCCCGCGGAGATAGCCCGCCAGCAACGTAAAGCTGTCGGTGACCAGCAGAATGCCCAGCACGATCAACATCCCGCCGGCGATCCGATCGACCCATACTATGTACGGTCTGAAACGCTGAAACCAGACCAGAAACCGGTCCAGTGCCAGCGCGGTCAACAAGAACGGCACCGCGAGGCCGAGGGCGTAGACCGCGAGCAGACCGATTCCCTGCCCCAACCCCGTCTGGGTGGCCGCCAACGTCAGAATGCCGCCGAGAATCGGCCCGATACAGGGCGTCCAGGCCGCGCCAAACGTGAACCCGACGACGCCGGAACCGAAGTAGCCAAGCGGTTTGCGCGCCAGCTCGATCCGCCATTCGCGCATGAGGAGCGCGGGTCGCAACAGTCCCAGAAGATAGATCCCGAACAGAATGAGCAGCACGCCGCCCACGCGGCCGAGCCACACCTGATAGTCGCGCAGCAGATGGCCTACCGCGGACGCCCCCGCGCCGAGCAGCACGAACACCAGCGAGAACCCGGCCACAAACCAGAAGGCGTGCAGCATTGCGGTGCCGCGCCGCCGTTCGACTTCCTCCACCGTCATCCCGGTCAGATACCCGATGTAGCTCGGGATGAGCGGCAGCACGCACGGCGACAGAAAACTCAGGAGGCCGGCGGCGAACGCAACGGCAGGGCCCACCCAAGCGCCCTAGCCGCAGAACGCGACGGCGGAGACGACGGTGGTCCAGCGCGCGTCGGCACCGCACTCGGCGGTCGACGTCACGTTCATCGTACGGACGATTTCGCCCGAGAGCAGCCACTGCTCGCGGCGCTCGTCCCACGCTTGGTCGGCCTCGAACGGGACGCCGAGGACGGTGGCGAGCATCGAGGCCGCCAGATCCTCGGCGTATTCCCCCGAGACGGACTCGTTCTGGCCGTAGCTGTGATGCTCCGAGATGTAGCCGTGGTGCGACGGATCCGCCGGCATCGCGACGCCGATCGACGCGGCCACGAGCCGGCTGGGCTCGTTCGTCGCCGACTCCGCGATCACCGCGAACACGACCTGACCCGGCTTGAGCATGCTCATTCCCTCCTCGCGATCCACCAACTCACAATGCGGAGGGAAAATCGAGCTGACGCGCACCAGATTGAAGTTCGCAAGGTGCGCATCGCGCAGCGCCATCTCGAAGCTGGTGAGTTTTTCCTTGTGCCGGCCGACGCCCTTGGTCAAAAAGGCTTTGGTCGGGATGAACATGCGTGAGTCAATCAACTCGCGACTACCTCCCCTCGTACCATACCGCGGGACTCAGCTCGACCGGCGGCTCCGTGTCGCCGCCCCGGTCCACCATCGCCTCCATCACCTTCGCCAACACTGCGGCCGGACTCAGCGCGACCTCGACGACTTCGATCTTCGTCTGCCCGCGCTCTTTGCCGCGCACCACGAGCATGTATTTCGCCGTGTAGACGCGCAACCGGCCATCAGCGGCCTTTCGCGTCACCACCGCGGTCCCCCACTCCTTGCCTTCCCGCTTGATCGGCCGGAAGACGTACAGTGTCTCGATCTCGGCGGGCGGGACCTGCGCTTCGACCGCCGCCGCCAGCTTGGCCCACCCCGCGCCCTGACCCGGCCCCGGAGGGGCTAGCGGGAAGACGGGGCCGGAGTCCGGACCGGGCTCGTCTGCTGCCATCGCTCCACATAGAAGCGCAGGACGTGCATGAAATCCTGCGCATTGGTGACGACGCCGTAGGCCTGATGCGTGCCACGATCACGTAACTTGGTGACGACGAACTCGGTTTGATCCACGCAAATCGTCGTGAGCGGCCGGATGTCTTCCGTCACCCCCGAGTCCACGAACGCCGGCAACATATTGCCCACCGCGATCGCGTGCAGCGCCGTCGCCACGAAAATGGCGAATGTCGCGGTCGCCGTGTGGGAACGCATGGCGTCCTGCGCGGCCAGCGTATCGGGAATCACGTCGGGCAGCGGGCCGTCGTCGCGAATCGATCCGGCGAGCACATACGGGATCTGATGGGTCACCAGGGCATGCATGATGCCGCTCTTGGCGATGCCCTGCCCCACAGCCTTTTCGATCGAGCCCGCGCGCCGGATCGCATTGATGGCCCGCATGTGCAGCCCATGCCCACCTTCGACGCTTTCTCCCGAGCTCGACATTCCGAGCGTCGTGCCGAAGATCGCGGCCTCGAGATCGTGCACGGCGACGGCGTTCCCGCCGAACAGCGTATTCACATAGCCATGCTCGATGAACCAGATCATGTCCTCGCGCGCGCGCGCATGCACCAGCGCCGGACCGATCACCCACAGGATCTTGCCGCCGCGCTGCTTCTCCTCCCCGAGCAGCTCCGCGAGCACGCTGTAGTCTACGGGCCGCTCACGCGACACCTCCGTGGCCATGAAGCGGAACTCGTTCGGGCTGCGCGTCCCGCCGAGAAACCCTTCGACGTGCACGAAGATCCCTTCGCTGCCGTCTTCCGCCGCTCCGACGGCGACCTTGTCGCCGCGCCGCACGCGCCGCGGCTCGGTCGTGACGAGGTCGTCCGCGCCGCGCACGATCACGCAATCCATCCGCGGCAGCCGCGGCCGGCGCCATGAGCCCCCCCCCGGCAGTTTGACGTATGTCGGCAGGTTCGTGGTCGAAAAAAAACCGTCGGGCAGGACCCCGTCGGCGGGTGCGGGTGTGAATCGCGCGTCGGGCGCCCCCGCTAACGGCGGCGCGGCAAAGTTGGGTGGTCGGTACTGAAACCGGGGGCGACTCACAGGCCGGTCAAAATACCCGCACCGAATCGGCTTTCACAAGAGTGAAACCGGATCGCGATCGACGCTGACGGCGCGATGCGTCTTCGCCCGCCACGCGCGCACCACTCGGCCGAGCACGCGCGGCTCCGCCGCCTTCACGAGCACGTGCCAGCGCCACTTTCCCTTGAGCCGCATGAGCGGGCACGGCGCGGGCCCGAGCACCGTGAGCACGCCGTCCAGACGCTCCGTCGACGCCCGCCGGAGCCATGAGGCGACCTTCTCGGCGAGGTCCGCTGTCCGGGCGTGGTCTTCGCTCGCCATAACGAAGCGAACCAGGCCGAGGCTGGGAGGATACGCAGGGTGCGGAGCTGATCGCAGCGGCAGCTCGGCCGCCGCAAACTGCGAGACCGAATGCGCCGCGGCGGCGCGAATGGCGTGGTGGTCCGGCGCGCGCGTCTGCACGAACACGCGACCGCCCTTCGGGCCCCGCCCGGCCCGCCCGGCAACCTGTGCGACAAGCTGGAACGTGCGTTCGCCCGCGCGAAAGTCGGGAAAGTGCAGCCCGGTGTCGGCATCTACGACCCCGACGACTGTCACGTTCGGGAAGTCGAGCCCCTTGGCGATCATCTGCGTGCCAAGCAGGATGTCGACCTCGCCGCGCGCCACGCGTTCGAGGATGTGGTGGTGCGCCCACTTGCTCGTGGTCGTGTCGAGATCCATCCGCGCGATGCGGGCGCGCGGGTAGCGCAGCCCCAGGAAATGCTCGAGCTGCTGCGTCCCCAGGCCGCGGAGGCGCTGGGTCTCGTGGCCGCAGACCAAGCAGGTATTCGGTATGCGGTCTTCGTGGCCGCAGTAGTGGCAGCGCATCGCCGGCGGGGTCTGGTGCACGGTGAGGGCGATGGCGCATTGCGGACACCCGGGCACGTTGCCGCAGGCGGGGCACTGCACGAAGGTCGCAAAGCCGCGGCGATTCAGCATGAGAATGACCTGCTCGCCCCGCTCCAGCGCGCCTGCAACGCCCACATCCAGCGCCTCGCTCCACGGGATCACGCCCGCCTCCGCGGGAGCGATGCGGGGCGCGCTGCGCAGGTCGACGACCTCTACCGGCGGCAACGGCCGCATCCCCACGCGATCCGGCAGGGCGAACGTCGTGACGCGTCCCTCGCTCGCCGCCTGCAGACTTTCCAAGGATGGCGTGGCGCTTCCGAGGATCAGGCGCGCCCCTTCGAGCCGGGCGCGCATCGCGGCGGCGTCCCGCGCATGATAGCGCGGTGCCGACCCCTGCTTGTAGCTCGGCTCATGTTCCTCGTCGACGACGATCGCGCCGAGCCGTTGCACCGGCGCGAAGACGGCAGAGCGCGGCCCGACGGCGACCAACCGCTCGCCACGACGCAGCGCCCGCCAGGCATCGGCGCGCTCCCCGTCCGAGAGCCCGGAATGCAGCACCGCGACCTTGTCGCCAAAGACGCCGCGCACGCGGGCGACCGTCTGCGGCGTCAGGGCGATCTCCGGGACGAGCAGGATTGCCCCGTTCCCCGCCTGCACGACGGCACGAAGGACGTCCAGATACACCAGCGTCTTCCCTGAACCCGTGACTCCGTGGATCAAGACGGGCGTTGCAACCGGCGTCTCCGCGATGCCCCTGACCACGCCGCGCTGGCCGGTGGTCAGCTCCGGCGGCGGCGGCGTCGAGAGATCGGCGAAAGGATCACGCATCTCAGGCACGCGCTCGATGCGGGCGAGCCCTTGCTCCACCAGGCCCTCGAGCGCGCTGGTCGAGAGGTTGAGCTGCTTGACGAGATGCGAGACCGGGGCCGAGCCGCCCAGCGCTTCGACGGTCTCGTAGACCGCCCGCCGCTTGGGTGCCCGCTTGAAGCGCCGCTCGCGCTCGAGCAACGATTCCATCCCGTTGCCGGTGAGCACCAGCAACCGTTCTTCGAGGGGCGCGGGGCCTTTCGGCCGCGCCACGCTCCAGAGCGGTCCCGGCAGAATCGCCCGCAGCGCGAGACCGAGCGGCGCGCCGTAGTAGTCCGACATCCACCGCCCCAGCTCGAGCAGTGCCGGCGAGATCGCCGGCTCGTCGTCTGGGGCAGCGGCAATCGGCTTGATGTCGATGCCCGCTGACGGCAGACGGCTGATGGCTTCGGTTACAATCCCCACAACACTGCGTCGCCGCAAAGGCACCACGACGCGCGCACCGGGAACGACGCGCGCCGCCAGCGCTTCAGGGACTTCGTAGATGTAGGAGCGGTTTACCGGGACCGGGAGGACGACTGCCGCATATGTCATCGCCGCCGCACACCGAGTCCTGGCTCAGCCGGCAGCCGAATTTGGCCGTGATCGATGGTGGCGCCGCTGAACGGGTCGTCCACCGTCAGGGCCGCGCCGTCGAGGTCGGCCGCATCCACGAGCGGGGTGAAGTGCGCGGCCGCCGTGATGCCGAGCGACGTCTCGATCATGCAGCCGACCATGACCAGCATGCTGTGCGCGCGCGCGGTCGCAATCATGCGCAGCGCTTCGCGCAGCGAGCCGCACTTGGCGAGCTTGATGTTGATGCCGTCGGCGCGGCCCGCGAGGCGCGGGATATCGGCGGCGACGAGGCAGCTTTCGTCCACCACCACCGGCAGGTGGTGCTTCGCCGCGACGCGTCGCACCTCGGTGAGGCCGTCGAGATCGTCGGGGAGGAGCGGTTGCTCGAGAAACTCGACGCCACATTCCTTCAACTTCGGGATCATCTGCTTGGCCCGCTTGACGTCCCACCCGGCGTTCGCGTCGACCCGAATCGGCTTGTCGGTCGCGTCGCGGATGGTACGCAGAATCTCCTCGTCCTGATCGGTGCCCAGCTTGATTTTCAGAATCGGATAGGCGTCCGCTTCGCGCACCTTGGCGCGGATCTTCTCCGGCGTGTCGAGACCGATCGTGAATGACGAGATCGGGGCCTTGGCGGGATCGAGCCCCCACAGCCGCCACAGCGGCTGCCCCAGCTTCTTGCCCACGAGATCGTGCAGCGCCGCCGACAGCGCCGCACGGGCGGCCCAGTTCTTCGGCACGACCTGCGCCCAGCGCGCCTCGGCCCCCTCGAGATCAAACGGGTCACGCGGCAGGTGCGCGGCGAGCTTCCCGAACGCCGCGAGTACCGTTTCCAGACTCTCGCCGTAAAACGACGAGGGATCCGCCTCGCCCCATCCCTCCTGGCCGTCGCCATCGACCAGCCGCACCCAGGCGCGCTTGTATCCGTTCGTCGAGCCACGGGCGATCGCGAAGGGATGGCGCGTGGTGATGGAGCACTGCTCGACGTGGAGCTTCAGATCCATCGATTCCTCTTGAGCCACCACATGGTGACGCCGGACGTCACCGCCATCACGATGAGGGCGCCGTAAAAGCCGTACGGATTGTGGGTGAAGGGCATCTGGCTGAAGTTCATGCCGAAGATCCCGCCGATCACGATCAGCGGCAGCGCAATCGTGGCCACGATCGACAGCTGCTTCATGACGGTGTTCAGGCGGTTCGACGTCTGCGACAGATAGGTCTCGAGCACGCCCGCCAGGAGATCGCGCACCGTGTCCATCGACTCCACGATGCGAATCGTGTGGTCGTACACGTCGCGGTAGTACAGCTGCGTGTCCTGGCGAATGAAGCCGCAGGGGCGGTTGGTGAGGATGTTCAGCACTTCGCGGAGCGGGCCGACGTGTCGCCGGAGCGAGAACGCCGCGCGTTTCGCCTTGAAGATCTCGTGAATCAGCTGCGGGTCGAACTTCTCGAACAGCCGCTCCTCCAGCCCGTCCACCATGACGTTGAGGTCTTCGACCAGGGGGAAGTACGCGTCCACCGATTGATCGATGATGTTGTGCATCGTCATCTCGGCGCCCCGCGCGAGCAGGTCCGGATTGCGCAACAAGCGCTCCTGCACGATGGCGCAGCTCTTGGACGGCAACGCGTGCACCGTCACCAGGAAGTTCTTGCCGAGGAAGAAATACAGGTTCGACGTGGAGAGATCGTACGGCTCGGGCGTGCCCTCGTCGAAACGGACGACCGCCATCACCACAAACACATAGCGGTCGTACTCCTCGAATTTGACGCGCGTGCCGGGCGACAGCGTGTCTTCGATCGACAAGGGGTGGAACGCAAACACTTTTTCGAGCAGCGCGTGCTGAAGCATGTTCGTGCTGTCGATGTCGACCCACAACTCCCCGTCCCCGCTCTGCACGATTTCGCGGATGCGCGCCGGGGAGAAGTCCTGCTCGAGCGTGCCGTCCGGCCGCCGGTAGATGCTCGCCGGCCAGTTTTTCGAGGCTTGGGGGACGCTGGTGACTGTCACAAACTCAAGATAGCGCGCGCACGTGCGCCACGACACCGGCCGCGAGCAGATCGAGCCGGTAGCCGCCCTCCAACACGCCGACGACGGGACGCGTTCCCATGCGCGCGCGCAACGCTTCGGTCCAGTCGACGATGTCGTCGGGCTCGAGTGTGAACTCGCCGAGCGGATCGCCTGCGAGCGAGTCGAATCCCGCGGAGATGAGTAGCATGTCGGGACTCCACTGCGCGAGCGCCGCATCGACGCCGGCGAGGAAGTCGCGCGCGTAGACAGCGCGCGGCAGCCCGCCCGGCCGCGGAATGTTGAACACGTTGCCGACACCGCGCTCGTCCGCGGCTCCGGTGCCCGGATACCACGGGTACTGATGCATCGAGACAAAGCGAATCGACGCGTCGTGCTCCACCAGCGCCTGCGTGCCGTTGCCGTGGTGCACGTCCCAATCGACGATCAGCACGCGCGCGCAGCCGAGTGCCTGCGCGTGGCGCGCGGCCAGCACGACATTGTTGAGGAAACAGAACCCCATCGCGCGCGCGGCGAGCGCGTGGTGACCGGGCGGGCGCGTGATGCCGAACGCGCGCCCGGACGCGAGGCCCTGCTCGACCGCCGCCAGCGCGACGCCCGCCGACGCCAGCACGCTCTCCCAACTCCTGGGTCCGAGGAATGTGTCGGCATCGAGCGCGCCGCCGCCGCGCCCGGCCAGCGCTTCCAGCAGGTCGAGGTATTCCGGGGGGTGCACGCGCTCGATTGCCTCCCGCGTCGCCGCCGACGCCTCGACCCACGAGATGCGCGCCGCCAGCTCGGGGCTTCGCAGCGCCTCGAGCACCGCCTCGAAGCGTTGCGGGCGCTCGGGATGCCCGGCGCCGCCGTAGTGATGCCGGCACGCCGGATTCCAGACGACTGCGGTGGACACCTAATTCTGGCGGCGGGTGTGCAGCAGCTGGCGCAGCGACTCCACTTCCTGCTTCATCTCGCGGCGCGCGTCGGCCAGCTCGGCCATCGCGCGGCGATAGCGGCGCCACCCCAGCACCACGAGCACGGCGGCGCCCGCGCAGACCGCGGCCCAGACAAAGCGGCCCACCAATCCGAACAGCACCGCGTCGAGCAGTAAGAACCCGACCGCGAAAATCGTGACGGCGCGGGTGAAAGCGGCGGTGCTCACCGCACCGGTTGCCGCCGGCCCGGCAGCACGATGAACGGGGCGTTCGGGACGGCACCGAGTGCCCGCATGGTGGTGGATTCGTCGAGCACCTGCGCACCACGGAACTTCACGACGAAGCTTTGCTCGTTCTCCGTCGTTTTGAGCGCGGCCTTCAGCGCCTGATGCTTCAGCTGGGCGACGGTCGTCGCGTCATCGACCTGCACCGGCACCTGCTCCCACGCCGGCGTCACCATCACCCGCACCGCGTAGCGCTCGCCGACCGCTGTCATGCGACCTCCACCTGCGACGCGAGCGGCAGTGTCGAGAGGAACCGGTCCAGCGCCTGATCGAAGAACAAGGTGGAGGCGCGCACGCGCGTGACGCCTTTTTCCTTGTCGTCCCAGGCGCTGATCACGATCTCCTCGCCGCCCTGGCCGCGCAGCGTCACGAACGTGGCCCCCACCTTCTCCACGAATGCCGCCGCATGGGGAACGCGCTCGGCGAAGAACTGCTGCGCGCGCGCCAGCACATCGGAGGGCGCGAGCGAGACGGTGGTGGTATGGATCATGGGGCCTTGAGGATCGTGATGCCGGTCGGCTGGCGGGGGATCGGGATGCTGGCGACACGCGCCCGCGTCGTGAGATCGATGACATCCACGGCGCCGGGATCGATCCCGACGCTCTCCTGCGAGATGAACGCCCAGCGCCCATCGGGGGAATAGGCCACGCCGTGCGGCAGCGGCTTCGACGTCGGGATTTTGACCACTTCGGTCAGGCTCTGCGCATCGACCAGCGACACGCTCTGCGCCTTCTTGTTGGTCACGATCACCCACCGGCCGTCGGCGGAGGGCTCGACGTTGTACGCGCCCGTGCCCACCGGGATCTCCTGCACGAGCTCGAGCGATCCGGCATCGAGCACCTGCAGCGTGTTGCCGTGATTGCACGCGACGTACAGCCGGCGGTCGTCCGGCGAGACCGAGACGAACGTCGGCATGCAGTCGTGCTGCGGCGGACCGGATGCCACGGCATGCATCGGCATCCCGGCCCCGGGCATGCCCTCTCCCGTCTTGTGCCGCCTGCGAATCCGGAAGCTCTGCCGGTCGATCTCGAGGATTTCATCCGAGTTCATGCACGACACGTACACCAGCGTCCCGGCGTGATTGGCCTTCACGCCGTGCGGCATGTCGCACGCCGGAAGATTGGTGAGCGGCGTCATCGTGGCGGTCTGTACGATCGTGACGACGTTCATGCGCGGGTGATCGCCGTGGAAATCGGAATTGGCGACGAACGCCAGCGCGCCGTCCGGCGTCAACCCGATCGTCGTGGGAAACATCTCGACCGGAGCCCGGCCCAGGAGGGTGTCGCTGCCTACGCTCATTTTCCAGAGCGATCCGTAGGGCGTGCCGTGCGCAATCGTCACGTACCAGGCGGACCCATCCGGGGCGACCGCCACGTTGTGCGGGCCATCGATATCGGCGGGCATGATGCCGACCGGCACGACCTTGGCGACAGCCAGAGACGTCCCGTCCCAGGTGAGCTGAGTGACGATGTCGCCCGATTCGCTCGCGACCAGGATGCGGTAGCCGGTCGGAGGGGCCGACAGGGCGAGCCCGGCCAGCGCGGCGAGTACGGCGATGAGACGCATGAGAAAAAGATAGCGACCCTAGCGGTTACCCGCCGCCGCCCGTGCCAGAAAGGAGCGGATGGCCACAGCGGCCTCGCGCGGGCTGACGGCGCCGGTATCGATCGTCAGGCCGGCCGGCAGCTCCGGGTAGTCGAACGCGCCGGCGCGCGTAAGCGTCTGGTATTGGTCGAGCGACTGCAGTTTGCCGAACTCGGCGCGCGAGGGGCTCGTCAACCGGTGCTCGATCTCGCCCGCATCGCAGGTGAGGCGCACGAAGTGCACGACGCCACCGCGCGCCTCGATGGTCGTGATGGTGTCTTGAATGAACGACGGCCGCACCGTGCGCTCGGGCGCGAAGGTGAAGATCAGCGACACGTCGTTTTTGGCGGCCTCCTGGAACACGCTCAACCAAATGAGCTCCCGGAGCTTCACGAACGACGCGCTGCCGAACTCGAACAGCGGGGTCAGCACGTCAACGGCAAGGTGATTGTGGAAGAGCGGCAAGCCGGTCAGCTCGGCGAGCTCACGGGCCACCGTCAGCTTCCCCACCGCCGGTGGACCATGAATGAAGACGAGTCGCACGTCAGCGCCTGAACACAAAGAACACGGCCCCGCACATGCACAGCGCGGCCCAGAGGAAATTCAGGCGCACCGGTTCCTTCATATAGAAGGCGGCAAACGGTACGAACACACTCAGCGTGATGACTTCCTGTAGAATCTTGAGTTGGCCGAGCTGGAGCTGCGAATGACCGATGCGGTTCGCGGGCACCTGGAGCAGATACTCGAACAGGGCGATCCCCCAGCTCACCAGTGCCGCAACGATCCAGGGCTTCTGGCTCAAGTGACGCAGGTGCGCGTACCAGGCGAATGTCATGAAGATGTTGGAAAGGATCAGCAACACGACCGTCTTGGCGATAACCGGCATCGGAGATCCTCGAGAAAAGTCACAACTATTTTAGCATGCGCAGCACCTCCCGCGCGGCGCGCCGCCCGCTTGCCAGCGCACCGGCGACCGTGCCGATCTGCGGGCCGTCGGTCGCTTCGCCGGCGAAGAAGAGCGTTCCCTCCACGGGCCGGGCCAGGGCCCGCGGGGCACCGCTGCCACCGACACCGATGTAGCTGTAGGCGCCCCGCGCGAACGGATCGGCGCGCCAGTCGTGACTGGCAGACGCATCGAGCTGATCCTCCAGATCGCGCCGCGGGACGGCCAGAATCTCCGACAGCGCCACGAGCGTGCGCTCCAGCCGCGAGGGCGGCTCCTCGGCGAGGAGTTGTTCGGCGGCGACGCCGCCGACGTATCCAACGAGCACCGGCGAGCGCACGGGGAGCGTGGTCCACCACGTCGGCACCTCGGCGCCCTGGCCGTGGAGGAAGTTCAGCCCGCCCCGGTCAGCGCCGGCCGGCCCCCGCCGCTCTTTTAGGAATTCCGCGTCATCCCAGATGGCCTCCCTGAACCGGAGCACGATCTTGAACACCTGCCCCGTCTCGAGACCCGCAAGGGCGCGCTGTTTGGCAGGGAGCGCCGGCTCGAACCGCACCATACCGGCCTTCAGGACGGCGAGCGGCAGCGTGATCACCGCAGTGCGTGCGGTCACGGTGGGCAATGGCGCGCGGTCGGCACCGCGACATCCCACGCGCACCGACTCGCGTTTCCACTCCACTGTCTGGGCGACTGTGCTGAGCCGCAGCTCGGTCCGGTCGGGATCCAGCCCATCCCGCAGCCATTTCATGAGGGCATCGCCGCCGTTGGCGATGCGGAACTGTCCGCCTGCGACTTCGTCCCGCTCGGCATTGCCCCGGACCTCGACGGCGAGCGACTCGGCGCTGAGCCGATCGGGGTGCGCGGCGTAAAAGCCCTGGAGGAAGTCCCGCAGCATCCCGCGCCGTGACGGCGGCACGCTCCGCGAATCGAGATACTCGCTCACCGGAAAGTCCCGGCCGCGGCGCACGAGCCGGCGGGCGAGATCGTGATTCATGCGATCGACGAGCTGCCAGAAGCCGTCCATCGCCTTGAACCGGCCGGCGGTGGCGAGGTCATGCAGGCCGGGCAGCTCCAGCACCGCGAGCCCGGCTGCCTGCGCGAGCGATAGTGTTTCGGCGCGCTCGCCGTGGATGAACTCGGCACCGAGCTCGAGCGGAACAGGCGAGCGGGAATCGTGCAGGGTGAGAATCCGGCCGCCGACGCGCGGCCGCGCTTCGATGATCGTGACGCGGAGACCGGCATGCGAGAGGTCGCGCGCCGCCGCGAGTCCCGCGGCTCCGGCGCCGAGGACCAGGACGTCAACGCGTTTGCGATCTCGTGCCATGGTCGGCGCCTAGAGCAGCGCCCGCAACGCGGTTTCGATTTCGGAATTCGGGACGGCGCGCGCCCCGAGGTCCCGGGCGGCGCGCAGCGCGGCCGCATCGACGTGCGAGCCGAACGCGAGCACCGGTACGCCGCGGCCCACGAGGTCGGAAATGCGCTGCGGGACGTCGGCTTTCCCCAACTCGACCACGGCGAGGTCGTAGGGTTCCTCGCGTGCCGGTTCCGCTCCACTCGCCGCGAGAATTGCCTGCAGCTTGCCGCGGAAGAACAAATCGCGGCAGTCGACGAGGACCCGCTTCACCCCGCCAGCTTCTGCGTCAGATAGGCGACGAGCTGTGCCGTGGCGACGCGGTCCTGCTTGAGCGTGTCGCGGTCGCGGACGGTCACCGTCTGATCCTGGGTGGATTGGCCGTCGATGGTGACGCCGAAGGGGGTGCCGGCCTCGTCCTGGCGGCGGTAGCGGCGGCCGATCGATCCGCCGTCGTCGTAGAACACGTTGAAGTGCCGCCGCAGGTCGTCGTGAATGCGGTGCGCCAGCTCAGGCATGCCGTCCTTGTTCACGAGCGGGAACACTGCCGCCTTCAGCGGGGCCAGCGACGGCTTGAGCTTCAGCACGACGCGCTGCTCGCCCCCCTCGGCGGCGTCGGCGGCCTCCGCGCCGCGCACCTCTTCTTCTGTATAGGCGTCGCACAGCACCACCAGCGTCGTGCGGTCCGCCCCCGCCGAAGTCTCGACCACGTACGGAATGAACCGCTCGTTCGTCTTCGGGTCGAGGTATTCGAGCTTTTTGCCGGCATGCTGCTGATGGTTGGTCAAATCGAAGTTGGTCCGGTTGTGGATCCCCTCGAATTCCTGCCAGCCGAACGGGAATTCATACTGGATGTCGTAGGCGTCCGCGGCATAGTGCGCGAGCTCGTCCTTGCCGTGCTGATGCCAGCGCAGCTTCTCCGGCCGAATCCCGAGTCCTTCCACCCACTTCATCCGCTCGGCGCGCCAGGTCTCGAACCACTCGTTCTCGGTGCCGGGTTTCACGAAAAACTGCATCTCCATCTGCTCGAACTCGCGAGTCCGAAAGATGAAGTTGCCGGGCGTGATCTCGTTGCGGAACGCCTTGCCGATCTGCGCAATTCCAAAGGGGATCTTTTGGCGCGAGGACTGCTGCACGTTCAAGTAATTGACGTAGATCCCCTGCGCCGTTTCCGGACGCAGGTAGACAACGGCGGCCTGGTCCTCGACCGGCCCCATGAACGTCTTGAACATCAGATTGAACTGTCGCGGCGCGGTGAGGGTGCCCTTGCTGCCGCACACGGGGCACTGCGCGTCGGGCTGGCCGGGCGTGCCCTTGATCTTCGGATCGTCCGCCCGGAAGCGGTTCTTGCACTGCTTGCAGTCCACCAAAGGATCGGTAAACCCTGCCACGTGGCCGGATGCCTCCCAGACTTTGGGATGCATCAGGATGGCGGCGTCGAGGCCTTCGATGTCGTGACGCTCATGCACCATCGATCGCCACCAGCGCTCTTTGATGTTCTTTTTGAGCTCGACACCGAGCGGCCCGTAGTCCCAGATGGAGCCAAGCCCGCCGTAGATCTCGGAGGATTGAAACACGAAGCCGCGCCGCTTTGCCAGCGACACGAGCTTTTCCATGGTTTTGTCTGCAGTTGCGGGCGGCATAAGGAGCCGGAAGTTACAAACCCAACGCCTCGCGCGCGACCTGTTCGGCCATCTGGGCGAGGGCGGTCGCGTCCAGCATCCGTCCCCCACCGTCGCCCCCCACCGTATGCACGCCGATCATGCCTTCGACCCGCCCGGCAACGACCGCCACCTTCTTCTTGGCGACCTGCGCCCGACGCACCACTTCTCCCGGGGCCTTTCCAACCAGCGACGTCCCGTCGAAGATCCCCTCGCCTGTGATTACGAGGTCGGCCTTGGCGAGCGCCGCATCGAAGCCGGCGCGCTCCAGCACCCACTCCGCTCCACTCGCCAACTCCGCCTTCGCAAAGAAGACGAGCCCTGCCCCCAGGCCGCCCGCGGCGCCACCCATCGGTAACGTCCCGAGCTCCGGGCGGCCGGCATGCGCCCATAGCTCCGCCAGACGAGCGAGACCCGCGGCGAGGTGCGGAATCTCCTCCGGCCGCGCCCCCTTTTGCGGTCCAAACACAGGTGCGGCACCGTCCGGGCCGAGCATCGGCGTGACGACATCAGCGAGCGCCACGACGCGAGCGGCGAGGCCCCACCCCGACCCGAAGGAGGCAAGGTCGGTCAGCGATCCCCCGCCATCGGGCAGCTGCTGGCCCGCCGCGTTCTCGAACGTCCACCCGAAGCCGCGCGCGGCGCCCGTTCCGCCGTCTACGGTTGCGGTGCCGCCCAGGCCGACGACGATCGTCTTAGCGCCGCGGTCGGCCGCGGTCCAGATCAGCTCGCCGACGCCCCGCGTCGTGGTGCGGAGCGGATCGCGGTCCTCGGGCTCCACGAGCGCAAGCCCGCAGGCCGACGCGCTCTCGATGATCGCCGTCTCGCCATCGATCCAGCCCATTTCGGCGGAGACCGAGTCGCCGATCGGGCCTGTGACCTCGAGCCGCTCGCGCAAGGCTCCAGCGGCGGGGAGGACGACATCCAGCAACCCGTTTCCGCCGTCGGCTACGGGGCATTCGAGTACCGCCGCCCCCGGGACCGCCCGCCGGACTCCGATCGCGAGTGCTTCAGCGACCTGACGCGGGCCCAAAGTGCCCTTGAAGGCGGCGGGGGCGACCAGGATAACGGGAGGCATTGGGCCAAGATAGTGAAAACGAGAAACCCCCTGAGTTGCCCCAGGGGGTGATCGCCTGCCGCACACCGTGCGCCCTAGAACCCGATGTGAGCTAAGCGAACTCCTTCTCGCAAATCGGGCGGGCGCTCCGGACCTCTGGCAGCCGGGCTATCTCGACGAGCGAGACCCCTTTGCTTTGCGCCCCGCCGTCACCGGCGGTTTGCCCTTTGCAGAGAACTGGTCCGATTCAGAGGCAAGAACGGTGCCCTTCTTGTAACCGCTGTCACAGCAACACCGGTATGGCTGACCTAGTAAAACTACTTGCTCGTATTATGCACGAAAGACGGCAGAATACGGCACAAAACTCCGTCGATAGAACCTATTTGACGCACGCCGCCATTGGTCCGCGAGATCGTGCTCGGATGCTGGCAGTCGCTTGATGAGGGATCGCGACAACACCGACAGTCGTCGCGGATGTTGGTAAGCCTTCAGGTTTTTGAAAAGCATAACCGGAAGTTATTCAACGAAACGATCTCACCATCACCCCACAAACGCGATGCGTGTCTTTTTCTTACAGCTAGACGTCTGTAAGCCACTGCTGCGTCTGCTGCGTCTGCTGCGCCTCTAGACTTCTATTATCTGGTCCCTGCGGGTTCCCACGCTAACATAACGAACCGGCGCTCCGGCCAGATCCTGCAAGCGATCAACATATGCCCGCGCCGCCGGCGGCAAGTCCGCCAATCGGCGCACTCCGCTGAGCGGCTTCTGCCAACCGGGCACCGTCTCATAAATCGGCTCTACGCGCCCAATCGTCTCCACGTCTGCCGGCATGCTATCAATGACCTCTCCGTCGAGACGATAGCCGACCCCAACGGGAATCTCCGCGAACGTATCGAGCACATCCAGCTTCGTGACGGCCAGCCCCGTTAAGCCATTGACCCGAACAGCGTACCGAACCACGACAGCATCGAACCATCCACACCGCCGCGGCCGTCCGGTCGTCGCCCCGAATTCGCCGCCGAGCTCCCGAATACGCTCGGCCACGGCGGGCTCCGCCTCCGTCGGCAGCGGCCCATTCCCGACGCGCGTCGTGTACGCCTTCACGACGCCGAGTACCGCGTCGATCGCCGTCGGACCGATCCCGACGCCCACGGCGGCGCCACCCGCCGTCGTGTTGGACGACGTGACGTACGGATAGGTCCCGTGATCCACGTCGAGCAATGCACCCTGGGCACCCTCCAAGAGCACTGATTCCCCGCGCGCCAACGCTTCCCAGACGACTCGACCGGCGTCCACGGCCAGCGGCAACAACCGCGGCGCCAGACGCTCCAGCAGCTGGGTGTGCTCCTCCGCGCTGGCGTGTTCACCCCCACTGGTTCCCGCTCCCAGCATGCCCAGCATCTGGTTCGCGGCTTCGACGCGCGCCCGCACGAGCTCCTTGGCGCGGCTGAGATTGCGCAGGTCGCCGACACGGATGCCGCGGCGCCCGTATTTGTCCTCGTAGGTCGGACCGATGCCCCGTCCCGTCGTGCCGATCTTTTCCTGTTTCTCACGGGCACGATCGAGGAGCTTGTGATACGGAAGGGTGAGATGCGCCCGGTCGGAGATGTGCAGCTTGTGCTCGGTCCGGACTCCCCTGCCCTCCAGCGCGTCCAGCTCGGCGAACAGCTGTTCCGGATCGAGGACCACGCCGTTGCCGACGACGCACACCGCGCCCTGCAGAATGCCCGAGGGGATCTGGTGGAGCACGAATGACTTGCCTTCCCCGGTGTCCACCGTGTGCCCGGCATTGGCGCCGCCCTGGTAGCGCACCACGAGATCGGCACGCTCGGCCAGGACGTCGACCACCTTCCCTTTGCCCTCATCGCCCCACTGGGCGCCGACCACGACGACACACTGCGTCTTCGGTCCAAACACTCGAATCTCTCCTCGGTGGCAACAAAAAAGCCCCCAGCGGGGGCCTAGCCTATCCTCTGAGGGAAGCTATTGGGCGCGCAGCACCCGCGCCAGCCCTGCGGCGACGCTCGCCGCACCGTCCAATCGCACGCGAGCCGCGGTGTCCCCGGGCCGATGGACGGCAAGCATCGTGCGCCAGTTTCCCTTGAGAATCGTGACGCATTCTCGGCTCACGCCTGCGAGCGCGATGCCGTCGACCACCACCGGCAACCAACGCCACCGCCGGGCCTTCAATGCCGTCGCGACCGCGACACCGATCGGTCCCGGCCTGTGCGACAGCACCACGGGGGTCCCGAGATCGTCCAGGCCATCGAGATTGATCACGGCAGCATCTGCGAACAGATCCGCGCGACCCGCCGCCAACGCGCGCGCCCCGACCAAGCCGAACTCCTCGGCGTCCGGAAAGATCAGGCCCACGGCCGTGCCAGGCGACAGTTGATCGATGGTCATGAAGACGGCGATGAGCGCGCTCGCGTTGTCCACGGCGCCCGGTGAGTTGTCGGTCACGCGGTTCTGCGACACGATGATCAACGCCACGACGAGGAGCGCGATAGCCGGCACCGCGGCAAGCGCCAGCGCGACGAGGCCGAGCACCAACGCGGCGAACCCCACCAACCGGATCGCCATCGAGATCGGCTGGCCCTTGGAGTCGTAATGCGCGACGAGCCAGATCTTCCCACCCTGAAGGGTGGGCCCGCCGGGCACTGTCCTTAAGGACAATGATTGCCGAGCCCAGGCTTCAGCCTGGGAACGCTGCGCGATGAGATTGATCCCGTGAACGACGCGCGGCGTGCCCAACAGCGCCCGGGCTGGCCGCCCCGAAAACGCATGCTCGTCCACCGCAAATCCGCGCGCCGAGAGCTCGCGCTTCAGGATCTCACGCACTTTCTGATGATTGGGTGTCCCCACGAGCCGCGGGATGGCGAGCTCGCGGAACAACGCCGCGTAGTCAGTCACTGCGCACGAGCGCGCTGACGCGCTCGCGATCGGCAGACGAAACCGGCGCGAGCGGCGGCCGCACCGGGCCGCCGTACAGTCCCGCGGCGTCCATCGCGGCCTTCACGCCGGCGGGGCCGAGCTTGCCGACGATCTCCTTGTCGAGCGGCGTGATCCGCTGCTGCAACTCTCCGGCGGCCGCGCGATGTCCCTGCTCGAATTCGCGCACGAGCTGCACGCACAAGCCCGGCGCGAAGCACGCGACACCGACGATCCCGCCCTGACAGCCGAGCTCGAGCGCGGTGAGGAGCAGCGACGCCCCACCGACGAGCACCGCCCACTGCGGCACTGCGGCGCGGTAGGTGGCGAGGTTCTTTGGATCGCCCGAGGAATCCTTGACCCCGATGATGCGCTCGTGGCTCGTGAGCTGTTGGAGGAGCGCCGGCGCCAGCGCGATGTGCGTGTACTTGGGAATGTTGTACACGATCACCGGAATGGGGCTCGCATCGGCGACGGCACGGAAGTGCGCCGCCAACGTCTCGACCGTCGCGGCCGCCGAGAAGTACGACGGCGGGCGCACGAGCACGGCGTCCGCACCGGCCGTGGCCGCGGCCTTCGAGGCGGCGATCGTCTGACGCGTCGACTCGCCACCCGTTCCCGCGATCACCCACTTGCCGTCGTCGACCGTCTCCCGCGCCAGTCCCACCAGGTGTTCCTGCTCGGCGGGGTCGAGCAGCGGCGCCTCACCCGTCGAGCCGGAGACGACGACGCCGTCCACGCCGGCGGCCAGCAGGCGGGTCAGGTTCTCCTGGAATGCCCGCGGCGCGACGTCGCCAGTCGCCGGATCGAACGGCGTCGTCACCGGGGGAAACACGCCGGCCGGAACCAGTTTTCGCTCGCTCATTGGGGCAGCATGCTGGAGAGGTCGTCGGTGAAGCCCGCCGCCTTATCGGGCTCGGTCGGCGCAACCACGCGCGAGCGCCGCCGCAGCGTGCGGACCTGGAGCTGAAAGTCCGACGGATTCGACGAGGCGGCGAGCGCCGTTTCGTACGTCACGATGTCGTCGGCGACCAGATCCATGAGGTGCTGGTCGAACGTCTGCATGCCGTACTGCTCGCGCGATTCCTTGATGTAATCGTGCAGCGACGTCGTGCGGTCGCGCTCCCGAATCATGTCGCGCGCGGTCCCCGTCGCGAGCAGCACCTCGAGCGCGGCGGCGCGGCCCCGCCCGTCCGCCCGCGGCAGCAGCCGCTGCGACACGACGGCGTGCAGTGCCTCGGATAGCCGCAGCCGGGCAATCTCCTGCTCCTCGGGCGGAAACATCGAGACGACGCGACTGACCGTCGTGACGGCATCGGGCGTGTGCAGCGTCGAGACGAGCAGATGCCCCGTCTCGGCCGCTTTCATGGCTGTATCGATCGTCTCGGAATCGCGCATCTCGCCGATCAAGACCACGTCGGGATCCTGCCGCAGCGCGGCACGCAGCCCGGTGCGGAAGTCGTCGGTATCGACGCCGATCTCGCGCTGCGTCACCGAGCAATTGATGTCGCGATGCAGGAACTCGATCGGGTTCTCGAGCGTGAGGATGTGCCGATGCTGGTTTTGATTGATGTGGTTGATGATCGCGGCCATGGTCGAGCTCTTGCCCGAGCCGGTCACGCCCGTCACCAGGATCATCCCCCGCTCGGCGGTCGCGACTTCGGCGAGCACGGCCGGCAGCTTCAGGGATTCGAACGTCGGCACGTCGAACGGGATGACGCGCATCACGATCATGAACGAGGAGCGCTGCCGCAGGATATTGACGCGGAAGCGGCCGATGCCCGGCATGCCCCACGAGCAGTCGTAGTCGCGCAGCTTGTCGATGCGGGCGCGATCGTCCTCGTTGGAGATGAGCCGCTGGGCGATCGCCCTGGTCTGATCCGGCGTGAGCCGCTGCTTGGTCAGCGGCACCAGCTTCCCGTCGATGCGGGCGCGAAACACGTCGCCCGCCTTGATGTGCAGATCGGACGCCCCGCGATCCACCGCGGCCTTGATGATTTTTTCCATTCAGTACCCGGCTTCCCGGTCGACGAGGTTCGTGAGGGGCGCACCTGCAAGATAGCTACTGATGTTGCTCACGATCAAAGCGGTTTCGCGCTCCCAGAAGCGGCCCGACACCGCGCTCACGTGCGGCGACACGAGCACGCGGGGATGGCTCCAGAAGGGGTGCCCGACCGGCAGCGGCTCGGTACCGAACACGTCCAGCGCCGCGCCGCGCACGCGCCGCAGCTCGAGCAGCTCGAGCAGCGCCGGCTCATCGAGCAGCGAGCCCCGCGACACGTTGATGACGAGCGCGTGGTGCGGCAGCCGCTCGAGCACGCGGCGGTCCACTGCGCCGACCGTCTCGGCCGTGTGCGGGGCGGCGATGACCAGCACGTCGCTGCCGGCGGCGAGTCGCGGCAAGTCGGCCAAACCGCCGACCCACTCCACACCCTTGGCCTCGCCCTGACCGCCACTGCGCTCGGGGCGCCGCCGCACCCCCGCCACCTTCATCCCGAGCGACAGCCCGCGCCGCGCCACGGCGGTCCCGATGCCGCCCAGCCCGAAGACGCCGAGCCGCAGCTCCCGAAACTCCCGCATCGGGATCGCGCCATCGGTGAAGTCGTCCTTGGCCCAGCGACCCTGGCGCTGCGCCGAAATCATGCGGTCGAGTCCACGGGTGAAGTAGGCGATTGCGGCAATGACCCAGTCGGCCATCGGCTCCGCGTGGACGCCCGCGGAATTCGTGAGCAGCACACCAGGGCCGACATGCCCCAGGCTCCAGCCGATGCCGGCGGTGGCGCTGTGGGCCCAGCGCAGCGTGTCCTTCGCCGCTGCCGCGACGCCGGACGGTATCCCGAAGCCGAGGTAGATCTCGGCGCCGCGCGCGGCAGCGATGGCTTCCGGCGAGCCGGAGCCGCCGTCGCCGTCGGACACCGCGGGGGCTTTCACTTCGAGGACGTCCCAGCTCGTGCCGACGGCGTTCTTGATCTCGACCACGTTCGGCCGCGGAATCCTCCAGGCGGTGCGTGGCGAGGTCAGATCGATCACGAGACGCCGCGTGCTCACTCCCCGGTCGAGACCGTGCGGACGTGATCGTGGTGCAGGAGGGTGATGATCGCCTGATCGTACAGGCGCTTGGACCCGCGCAGCTCGAACTCGACCACGAGGTCCACATTCTCCTGCCGGTTCGAGACCTTGAGAATGTCCAGTCCCATGCGGCGCACAGCGGTTTCCAGATCCTCCACGACGGTGGGACCCGGACGCGCATGGATGGAGATCGTCGACGTCAGCGATTGCCGCTCGACCAGCTTCTCGACGCGGCCCAGGCCGGCCAGCACGGTGACGACCGCGAGTGTGGTTCCCACGCCTTCGAGGTAATAGCCGCTGCCGAGGGCGACGCCGATCGCGGCGACGACCCAAATCGTCGCGGCGCTGGTCAGGCCGACGACCGCGCCGCGCGCGTGCAGGATCGTGCCCGCCCCGATGAAGCCGACCCCGGTGACGATCTGCGCCGCGACGCGGGTCGTGTCGGTGCCCGGCGGGATTGCACCCGTACTGCCCGTCAGCATCGCGAGCGACAGGTGCGTGTACAGCACCGATCCGATACAGATCAGGATGTTGGTTCTGAGTCCCGCCGGTTTACCGCCGAGCTCTCGCTCCAGCCCGATCGCGCCGCCGAGGAGCGTCGCGAGACCGATTTGCAGCATGAGATCGAGTCGGAAGATCTCGACCATGTGCCGGAAAATCTCACCCATGCAGGAATCCCATCTTGTCGCGAACGTCAGCGATGGTATGCTGCGCAAGCGCGCGCGCGCGGCTCGCGCAATCGCGCAGCCGATCGAGCACACCCTTCGGCTCGCGCCGCAGCTCGGCTGCGCGCTCGCGAATCGGCGCCAGGGTCTTGATCATGTTGTCGGCCAGCACACGCTTGCAGTCGAGGCAGCCCCATCCCGCGGTGCGACACTTGGTGGCCACGTCGGCGACCGTGTCAGGCGGCGAGAACCCCTGATGCAGCGTAAAAATGTTGCAGATCTCCGGTGTGCCGGGGTCCTTCCGGGTTTTGCGAGCCGGATCGGTGGCGGCCGGCCGGAGCTTCTCCCAGATCGCCTCGGGGGATTCGAACAGTCCGATCGTATTGCCCAAACTCTTGGACATCTTCGCCTTGCCGTCGAGGCCCAGGACGCGCTTGGTCTTGGTCAGGAGCGGCTGCGGCTCGGGGAAGAATGCTGGGGCGTAGCGGGCGTTCCAGCGGCGCGCGGTCTCGCGCATCAACTCGAGATGCTGGACCTGATCCTCACCCACCGGGACGAGGCTAGCTTTATAGAGGAGCACGTCGGCCGCCTGCAGGACAGGATAGGCCAGCAATCCCAGCGGGACGCTTGCCTGGCGCTGCGCTTTGTCCTTGAACTGCGTCTGGCGCTCGAGCTCGCCGAGCGGCGTCACGGACGCGAGCAGCCAGTTGAGCTCGGTGTGCTCGGCCACGTGCGATTGCACGAACACGATGCACTTGTCGGGGTCCAGGCCGGCCGCAAACAGACTCACCGCCATATCGAGAGTCAGGGACGAGAGGGTGCCGGCATCGTACGGCTGGGTAATGGCGTGCAGGTCGACGATCGAGAACAGACAGTCGTGCTCGGTCTGGAGCCGTACCCAGTTCTGCACGGCGCCCAGATAGTTACCGATGTGAAGCTCACCGGAGGGCTGGATGCCGCTGAAGACGCGTTTCGAGGTCACGGGGGCCACGGGGCCACAAGGTGCGTGAGTACAATGACTTAGTCAAGTTGGCCGAGCGCGCCGCGCTGCGCGCCGCCGACTATTTGCGGACCGCCCCCCGCCCCGCCGTAGCGACCTGGACGGAGAAATCGCAGCACGACTTCGTGACCGAGATTGACCGGGCGGCCGAAGCGATGATCGCGGACGTGATCACCCGTGAGGAGCCGGACTCGGTCATCGTGGGCGAGGAGCTGTCTCCCAAACGGGCCGCGCGCGGCGAGCTCGTCTGGATCGTCGATCCGCTCGATGGCACGACGAACTTTCTGCACGGCTACCCGCAGTACGGCGTCAGCGTCGGGTGTTTGGTGGACGGCAAGCTGGCGGCGGGTGTGATCCACGATGTCTGCCGCAACCGCACCTACCGGGCGGTGCGCGGCGGCGGGGCCTTCGAGGAGGACATCCGGCTCAGCGTATCGGCTGCGACCGATCCCCGGCGCGCTCTCATCGGCACGGGGTTTCCCTTCAAGTCGCTCAAGGTGCTGCACGTGTACCTGGCCCAGTTTGCCGCGGTGATCGGCGCCGCGAGCGGTGTGCGGCGGGCCGGAGCGGCGGCGCTCGACCTGGCCGACGTCGCCGCGGGCCGGCTCGACGGCTTCTGGGAGCTGGAGCTCGCGCCGTGGGACATCGCCGCGGGCACATTGCTCATTCGCGAAGCGGGCGGCATCGTGACGCGGCACGACGGCGCGTCGGATGTGCTGAGTAGCGAGGGAAACGGGTCACTCGTCGCGGGCAACGCCGCGATGCACCGCTGGCTCATCGATCTATTAAGGAAGAGCTGATGACCGCTCCGCTGGTCGAATGCGTACCGAACTTCTCCGAGGGCCGTGATCCCGCCACCATCGACGCGCTGCGCGCGGCGATCAGCGCGGTTCCGGGCGCGCAGCTGCTCGACGTGCAGTCCGACACGGCGCACAACCGCTCGGTGTTCACGTTCGTCGCGCCACCGGCCGCGGCGGTCGCTGCCGCCTTCGCCGCGATGCGCGTCGCACAGCAGCGGATCGATCTCACCAAACATGCGGGCGAGCACCCGCGGATGGGGGCGACCGACGTGGTGCCGTTCGTGCCCGTCACCGGCGTCACGATGGAGGAGTGCGTGCAGCTCGCCCGGCAGCTGGGGGAGCGGGTCGCCAAGGAGCTGCAGATCCCCGTGTTCCTGTACGCCAAAGCCGCGACCCGCGTCGAGCGCGAGCGCCTGCCCGACATTCGCAAGGGCGAGTTCGAGGGCTTGCGCGGGCGGACGCTGGAACCGGACTTCGGGCCCCCCCGCGTCCATCCGACGGCCGGGGCGACGGCGATCGGCGCGCGGCCGTTTCTCGTCGCGTTCAATGTCTATCTCGATACGCAGGAGATTGCCGTCGCCAAGGAGATCGCGAAACAGATCCGCACGTCCAGCGGCGGGTTGCCGGGCGTGCAGGCGAGCGGCTTCATCGTCGACGGCCTGGCGCAGGTGTCGATGAACCTCCTGGACATCGACATCACCTCGCCCGCCGTGGTCTTCAATGCGATCAAGGCCCGCGCCGAAAAGCAGGGTGTCGGCGTGCAGTACAGCGAGATCGTCGGTCTCATTCCGGAGCGCGCGCTCGTCGGCGCCGCGGAATCGTTGCTGCGGCTGTCAAACGCCGGAGATCACATCCTGGAAACGAAGATCCGCGCCGTCCTGCCCGCGGCCATCCCGTCCCCCGGGGCGGGGCGGGGAGGGCGGGGGCCATCCCTGGACGGCTGGATCGATGAACTGGCGGGAGGAGCCCCGACGCCGGGTGGCGGCAGCGCCGCCGCGCTGGCCGGAACGCTCGCCGCGGCGCTCGTGGCGATGGTCGCGCGGCTGACGGTGGGGAAAAAGGCCTACGCGGCCGTCGACGCCCAGGCCCGGGCGATCCTCGCCGAAGCCGAGCAGCTGCGGGGCGAGCTGCGGCGTCTGGTGGATGAGGATGCGGCCGCCTACGAAGGCGTGAGTCGCGCCTACAAGATCCCGAAACACGACGCCGGCCGCGCCCAGGCGATCGACGAGGCGCTGCTGGCCGCGGCGCGGCCTCCCGCCGACGTCGTCAAACGCGGCCGGCGCCTGCTCGCGCTCGCCCAGACGATCGAGCAGATCGGCAACAAGAACGCCGTCAGCGACGCGCGCGTGGCGGGGATGCTGGCCCGAACCGCGATCGATGGGGCGACGGAGAATGTGAACGCGAATCTGGCGGGGATGTCGGAGCAGGCGCGAGCCAAACAGGCCGGCGTCAGCTAGGCCGTCGTCAGGATCCTCGGCCCATTGTCGGTAATCGCCACCGTGTGCTCGAAGTGCGCGGACAACGAGCCGTCCTGGGTCACCACCGTCCACTTGTCGTCGAGCGTGCGGATCGCCGAGCCGCCGATGTTGATCATCGGCTCGATCGCGATCGTCATCCCGGCAACGAGCCGGGGCCCTCGCTTCGGCTTGCCGTAGTTCGGCACCTGCGGCTCCTCGTGGAAGGCCGCACCGATGCCGTGGCCGACCAGCTCCCGCACGACCGAGTACCCCGCCTTTTCTGCCACCTGCTGCACCGCATGCCCGATGTCGCCGACGTGATTGCCGGCCCGCGCCTGTGCGACGCCGGCGGCGAGCGCTTGCTGCGTCACCGCCAGCAGCCGAGCCGTCTCCGGTTTGATGTCACCCACCGGGAACGTCGCCGCGGAGTCGGCGTGTAACCCTTCCAGCCACACCCCCACATCGATGCTGACGATGTCGGCGTCGTGGAGGACCCGCTTGTGTGACGGGATCCCGTGCACGATCTCCTGATTGATCGAGGTGCAGAGCGTGGCGGGAAAGTCGTACAGCCCCTTGAACGACGGCTGCGCGCCGGGATGGCTGCGGATGAACGTTTCGGCGAGGCGGTCGAGATCTTCGGTCGTGATGTCGGGTCGGATACTGCGTCCCACCAGCGCCAGCGTCTCGGCGACGATGCGGCCGGCGGCGGCCATCGTCTCGATTTCGCGCGGCGACTTGATAGTGATCATCGCCCGATGATCCGCTTGATCTCCCCGCTGATCTGATCGACCGTCCCGGTGCCGGGGACGCGGTGCACGATGCCGCGCTGGGCATAGTGCGCAATGAGCGGGGCGGTGTCGCGCTGATAGATCTGGAGGCGGTTCGCGATGGCCTCGGGCGCGTCGTCCGGACGTCCCTCGACCTGCGCTCTCGCGGACATGCGCCGCACCAGCTCGTCCTCGGTGACGTCGAGCAGCAGGATATAGTTCAGTCGCTGGCCACGCGCGGCCAGCGTCCGATCCACCAGCTCGGCCTGCGGCGCGGTGCGCGGGAACCCGTCGAGGATCGCGCCGTCCTTCGCCTCGGGACGCGCCAACTCGTCCTTGATCATGCCAAGGATGATGCTGTCGGGGACCAGCTTTCCCTCGTCGTAGTACTTCTTGAACTCGAGGCCGAGCGGCGACCCGTTGTTCATCGCCGCGCGGATGAGGTCGCCGGTGGTGATCTTCGGGAGCCCGAGACGCTCGGCGAGGATCTTCCCTTGCGTCCCCTTGCCTGAGCCCGGCGCTCCCAGGATGAGGATAAACACTTAGCGCCGGAAGCGAACGCGCGAGGTGCCGCCGCCGGGGCCGCCACCCTTCATGAAGCCGTCGTACTGGCGGAGCAGCAGGTGCTGCTGCACCTGTTGCACCGTATCGAGCGCCACCCCGACGACGATGAGCAGCGCCGTGCCGCCGAACCCGAACGGCATGTTGAGCGTGTTCTGGACGACAATCGGCAGCAGGGCGACGAACGTCAGGAAGAGCGCGCCCGGCAGCGTGATGCGGGTCAGCACTTCATCGATGTAGTCGGCGGTGGCCGCGCCGGGCTTCACGCCGGGGATGAACGCGCCCTGCTTCTTGAGGTTCTCCGCCAGATCCACCGGGTTGAAGATGATGGACGTGTAGAAGTAGGCGAAGAATACGATCAACACGGCGCTCGAGGCGATGTACCAGACCGACGTCGTGTTGAAGTATTCGGCGAAGCTCTTGAGCCAGGGGATGCCGCTGAACGTCGCGACCGTGCCGGGCACGATGATGAGCGACTGCGCGAAGATGATCGGCATCACGCCCGCGCTGTTGATGCGCAGCGGGATGAACGTCTTCTGGCCTTCCCGAATCCTGCCCCGCCCCATCACTTTGCGCGGGATCTGCACCGGGATGCGGCGCGCCGCCACGGTAATCGCGACGGTGCCCGCGACCACGAGCACACACATGATCAGCACGATCATCAGCACCGGAAAGCTGAGCGTCCCGGTCTTCAACGCCTCGAAGGTGTTCACCGTCTCCGGCAGGATGCGCTCGATGATCGAAAAGAAGATGAGCAGACTCATCCCATTACCGATTCCGCGCTCTGTGATCTGCTCGCCGAGCCACATCACGAAGATGCCGCCCGTCGTGAGCGTGAGGACGGTCGTCATACGAAAGGCGAAGCCCGGGTGCGCGACTGCTTGGGGGAGAGACTCGGTGAATATCGCGAAGCCGTACGCCTGGAACAGGCAGAGCACGACCGTGACGTAGCGCGTCCACTGGGTGAGCGTCTTCTTCCCCTCTTCGTCGCGCTGCATCTTCTCGATGATCGGGAACACCGGTCCCGCCAGCTGGAAAACGATGCTGGCCGAGATGTAGGGCATGATGCCGAGCGCGAAGACCGTCGCGCGCCGCAGGCCACCACCCGAGAACAGGTCGTAGAGTCCGAACAGCGTGCCGGTCCCGCGGGTGCTCATGAAATTCGTGAGCGCGTCGACGTTGACGCCCGGCGTCGCGATGTGCGCCCCGATGCGGTAGATCACGAGGCACAACAAGGTGAACAGGAGCTTTTCCTTGAGCTCCGGGACCTTGAACAAATTGGGAAGCGGCGCTGTCACGCGATCGTTCCGCCTGCCTGCTCGATCTTGCTCTTGGCGCTCGCGGACACCGCGACGCCCTTCACCACGAACTTCCGCCCGGCGACCTCACCGGTGCCGAGCAGCTTGATCGGATGGTCGGGACGGCGCACCAGGCCGGCGCCGAACA
>DASWDA010000024.1:0-14709 GCA_036395695.1 Gemmatimonadales bacterium | reverse complement strand
GGCTTCGGCAGGAACGGCAGCGACGGATCGAGGGGCTCGTCCCGCCCCGTGTAGCCGCTTGTAAAGAGGTAGGGCGTGGTCCGTCCTTCTCGGCGGTCGATTTCGTAGAGGCCACGGCCCCCCAGCCGGCTCATCACCACGTCGGTGAAGACGAGGTGGATCGGCGCCGGATGCTGCCGGAGCAGGTGCAGCGCCTCGATGCCGTCCCCCGCCGAGAGCACCGTATAGCCCGCATGCTCGAGCGTATAGACGGTTGCGCGTCGCAGTTGCGCCTGATCCTCCACGACGAGCACGGTTTCCTTCCCGCCCTCGGCCGGCAACGCCATCTGTTCGTGCGATCCGGACGCCCGGCGTCGCGTCGCCTCCTCGGCGACCGGGAAATAGATGCGTAGCCGAGTGCCGGCTCCCGGCGCACTGTCGATCTGGACGAACCCGCCGTGCTGTTTGATCAGACCGTACACGGTGGCCAGCCCCAGCCCCGTCCCCTTCCCGACCGGCTTGGTCGTGAAGAAAGGCTCGAAGGCGCGCTGCCGCGTCGCCTCATCCATGCCCTGCCCCGTGTCGTCGACCGCCAGGCACACGTATTCCGACGCCGATCCCGGACCGAGCACGTCGCGCTGCGCGTCGCTGATCCAGGTGCAGCTGGTCTCGAGCCGCAATACCCCGCCGTCCGGCATCGCGTCGCGTGCGTTGTTCACCAGGTTGAGCAGGATCTGCTCCACCGCGTGGCCGTCGGCCGACACCTCGGGGAGATCTTCGTCGGCAAAGACGAGCAGCTCGATGTCGGCCGGCAGCACGCGCCGCAACACCGCGGCGAGATCGTTCAGCAAATGTCCCAGGTGCACCGGTTCGAGCGTGAGGGTCGAGCGGCGCGCAAATCCCAGCAGCTGATTCACCATCAGGCGCCCGCTGACGGCCGCGGAGATGATGTCGCGCAGGCTCGCTTCGTCGGGCCCGCGCGACAGCAGCTCGGCGTTGGCGAGGATGATGGTCAACAGGTTGTTGAAGTCGTGCGCGATGCCGCCGGTCAGCTGGCCGATCGCCTCCATCTTCTGGGCCTGGCGCAGCTGTTCCTCGAGGCCGCGGCGTTCACTCACGTCTTCGGCGAACACTTCGTGACATTCGACGCGGCCATCCTCATAGCGCACTGAGCGGCCGTAGAGACGAACCGTGATGGCCTCGCCGTCCTTGCGGCGCCACACCCCCTGCGTTTCCACGGCGCCCGTGGCGTCGTTCATCTGCGCGAGGTAGCGGGCGCGCGCCGCCGGCTCTTTGAACACGTCGCGGTCGAGATTGCGGCCCAGCAGCTCAGCCTCCGACTCGTAGCCCAGCATCTCGACCAGGGCGGGATTCACCGACAGGAAAGTGCCGTCGGGAGTCGCGCGCAAAATGCCGAACGGGGCCTGATGGACCAGCATGCGGCTGGCTTCGTCGGCGCGCCGCAACGCCTGCTCGGCGCGGCGGCGCTCGGTGATATCGGTCGCCACACCGACGACGCCGGAGATACTGCCGTCGCGCTCGCGCACCGGCGAGTACTGCGCCTCGAACTCGAATCCAAACAGCTCCACACGCGCCGTCACCTGCTCACCCTCGAGCGCCCGGCGGACATCGGCCACCGCCTGCGGCACGTCGCCCAGCAGCTCGAAGAACGATTTGCCCATCAGCATCCCCGGCCGGACGCCGAGCGAGTGCAGCCCTTTGCCCTCGGCGAGCGTGAACACGCCCTTGGGATCGAGCGAAAACAGAATCACGGGTGAACCCGCGACGACCGTGCGAAGGCGTTGCTTGCTAGTATGAAGGATCTCGTCCTGTTGGACGCGTTCGGTCACGTCACGGGAGTTGACGATCACGCTGTAGGCGTTCGGCTGGTCGAGCCGCGCCTGACCGATCGACTCGAGCACCCGCCATGTGCCGTCGGCGTGCTTGAAGCGGAACGTGGCCGTCTGGGGCGAGCCCGGCTTCTGAATGGCATCCGCCAGCGCTTCCATGACGGGCGAGAGATCGTCAGGGTGCATGAACTCGAACGCGTTCCGCCCCAGCAGCTCGCTCGCGCCGTAGCCGAGGAGCCGTTGCACGGAGGGAGAGACGTACCGGACGATACCGTCGTCGCCAAGAATGGTGACGATGTCGGAAGCATTCTCCGTCAGCGAGCGGAAATGCTCCTCGCTGCTGCGGAGCGCCTCTTCCACCCGCGCGCGCTCGAGCGACGTCGCGAGCACGTGGGCGAGCGCCTGCACGAACAACACATCGGGACCGCTGAACTCCCGCGGCTGGGCACTGTAAGCCCCGAGGACGCCCCAGGGACGTTCGCGACCCTGCACGACGACACAGACGCCGCTGACGATGCCGTGCGCCTCGAGATGCGGCGGCGCGGTGAAGCGGATGTCGGTGGGGAGATCGGCGATGACAATAGGACCGGCGGCCTTGAGCGCAAAGCCGGCGAGCGCACCAGCCTCCGAGGTGACCAGCGTCTTCCCCACACAGCCCTCGTGCCAGCCTTCGCCGGCACGTATCAGCAGGCTGCGATGCGCGGCCTTCAGCTCGAGGACTTCGCTGAACTCGACGTCGAGACCGCGGGCGACGAGTTTCGCCGCCGTATCGAACAGGTCGGTGCGGGCCACCCCGGCCAGCGCCTGCTGTCCGAGGTGCGCGACGGCTTCCTGCTGGCGCGCCGCGGCGCGCAGCTGCTGCTCGGCGTGGCTCGATTCCTCAACGCCCAGCCAGCGAAACCGCTTGGGTTGCAACCGTGCTCCCGGCCCGGGGGAAGGGTTCGAAAGCTAGATGCGACACGCCTTTGGGCCCGTGAGGCTGGTCACGGGAGCCGCCGCCGATAGATTCGGCCCATGCCCCCACGCCGTTCCAAAGCCAAGCCGAGGGCGAAGAAACCCCGTAGGGTAGCCGACTCCCTCACCGTCTCGGTCCTGCAGGCGACGCTCGAATCGACTGCCGACGGGATCCTGGTGGTTGATCTAAACGGGAAAATCGTTTCGCACAACCGCCACTTCGAAGAGATGTGGCACCTGCCGCCCGAGCTCATCGCCGCCAACAACGATGCCGCGGGCCGCCGGCGTCTGATCGCGCACGTCCAGGACCAGCTCATCAATCCGCACCTGTTCGTGGATGGGATTCAGGAGCGGTATGCCGAGCCGGAGTCGGACAGTTTCGACGTCCTCACGTTCAAGGACGGGCGCGTGCTCGAGCGGTATTCGATTCCGCTGCGGCTGAACGGCCGTTCGGTGGGCCGCGTCTGGAGCTTCCGGGATGTGACGGCGCGCCGCCGTGCCGAATGCGTCCAGGAAGCGGTGTATCGCATCTCGCATACGGCGCACACCGCCGAGAACCTGCAAGAGCTGCTGCACGCCATTCACGAGATCGTGGGCGAGCTGATGCCGGCCAAGAATTTCTACGTGTCGCTGTACGACGCGGAGAAGGACCTGCTCGAGTTCCCGTATTTCGTCGACGAAATCGACCTCACATGCGACGTGAAGCCGCGCAAGCTCCGCAAAGGTCTCACCGAGTACGTCTTGCGGACGGGCCAGCCGTTGCTGGCGACTCCCGAGATCTACGAGCGCCTCGTCGCCGCCGGAGAAGCGGAGCTGATTGGCGCTCCCTCGATCGACTGGCTGGGCGTGCCGCTCAAGGTGAAGGATCGTCCCATCGGCGTCGTGGTGACCCAGACCTATTCCCAGGGTGTCCGCTACGGCGAGAGCGAGCGCGATATCCTGACGTTCGTGTCCTCGCAGATGGCGATGGCGATCGAACGCAAGCGCGTCGAGGACGCGTGGCGCGAACAGAGCGAGCTGCTGCAGCGGATCGTGGACAACATTCCCGTGATGCTCGTCTTCCTGGACGAACAGGGCCGCATCCAGTGGGGCAATCGCGAGTGGACGCACACGCTGGGCTATGACATCGGGGAGGCGCGCGCGCGGGACATCGTTACGGAGCTCTATCCCGATCCCGGCGAGCGGCAGCGCCTGCGCGATTCGATCGGGGCGCCCGTCGGTCAGTGGACGGACTTCCGCACACACACCAAGACTGGCGCGATCCTCGACACGATCTGGGCCAACGCCCCCCTCACGGGTGGCGGCTGGCTGGCGATCGGTATGGACGTCTCCGACCGCAAACGCGCCGAGGAGCGGTACCGCTCGTTCATCGCCCAAAGCTCCGAGGGCGTGTCGCGTCTCGAGATCGATCCGCCCGTCCCCATCAACCTCTCCGAGGAAGAGCAGATCGATCGCTTGTATGCCGGGGCGCGCATCGCGGAGTGCAACGACGCCATGGCCCGCATGTACGGCTTCGGCGAGGCGCGTGAGCTGATCGGTACGCAGCTCGCCGACCTGCACAACGTCGCCGATCCGACCAACCGCGAACAGATTCGCGCCTTCATCCGCGCCGGTTACCGCGTGTCCGACTCTGAAACACGCGAGCACGATCGCGAGGGACGGGCGCGCGTCTTCCTTAATAATGTCGTGGGCTTCCTCGAGGACGGGCACCTGGTGCGGGTCTGGGGCACGCAGCGCGACGTCACCGATCAGCGGCATCTCGAAGAGCAGTTTCGCCAGTCGCAAAAAATGGAAGCGGTCGGCCAGCTCGCTGGCGGCATCGCACACGACTTCAACAACCTGCTCACGGCCATCCTCGGGAATACGCAGCTCCTCCTGCGCGATTTGCCGCCGGGCGACGCCAAGCGCAGCGATGTCGAGGAAATCCGCAACGCTTCGGAGCGCGCCGCCTCACTGACCCGCCAGCTCCTGGCCTACAGCCGGCGCCAAATGCTCCAGCCGGAGGTGCTCAACCTCAACGTCGTCGTGGCCGAGATGGACCGGATGCTGCGCCGCCTGATCGGCGAGCACATCGCGCTCGTCGCGGTCCTCGCGGAGGACCTGGGACGGGTTCGGGCCGATCCGAATCAGATCGAGCAGGTCATCGTCAATCTCGCCGTGAATGCGCGGGATGCGATGCCCGACGGGGGAAAGCTGACGATCGAGACCGCCAACGTCGACCTGGACGAAGCGTTCGCGCAGATCCACCTCGGTTCGGTCCCGGGACCCTACGCCTTGCTCGCCGTTACCGACTCCGGCGTGGGAATGGACGCGACTGTCCGCGCCCACCTCTTCGAGCCGTTCTTCACCACCAAGGAAGTCGGCAAGGGCACGGGGCTCGGTCTCGCCACGGTGTACGGCATTGTGAAGCAAAGCGGCGGCTACATCTCCGTGCACTCGGAGCCCGGCCGCGGGTCGAGCTTCAGGATCTATCTGCCACGCATCGAGTCAACGGCCGACCTGCCGGTCGCGCCGCAGCGGGGCGGACCCGCCCGCGGCAGTGAGACCGTCCTCGTCGTCGAGGACGAGCCGGCCGTCCTGACACTCAGTCAGCGGGCACTCGAGGCGCAGGGCTACGTCGTGCTCGCCGCCGCCGACGCCGCTGCCGCCTTACGCGTGGTCGAGCGTCATGGCGGCACAATCCACCTGCTCCTCACCGACGTCGTGATGCCGGGCTTATCCGGGCGCGAGCTGGCAGATCGCCTGGGGGCGCAACGGCCCGGGATTCGCGTGCTGTATATGTCGGGGTATCCCGGGGATGCCGTCGTGCAGCACGGCACCCTCCCCAGCGGCAGCGCCTTCCTGCAGAAGCCGTTCTCGCCAGATGGACTGGCGCGAAAAGTCCGCGATGTGCTGGACGCCTGATGCACGAGGCGCTACCGTAGCGCCATGACCGCTCCCGCGCTCCCGTCCTTTGGTCTCGCGAGAGACCTCGGCCTTGGCCAGTTCGCGCGCCTGGTCGAGCAATTGCCCGTGGTCCTTTGGTCGACCGACGTCGACCTCCGGATCACCGCAATTCGCGGCGGCGGTGCGCAAGCCGGCCAGCAGGGCAAGACCATCGAGGAGGCCTTCGGGAACCCCTCACAGGCGGCGCCCGTGGTGGCGGCGCACCGCGCCGCGCTCCGTGGGGAGTCGGTCGCGTACGAGACGGTGTTCCACGGTCGAGCGTTCTCCGCGCGGGTCGAGCCGGTGGTGGGGCCGCACGGCCGGGTGGTCGGGGTCGTGGGATTCGCGTTCGATGTCACCGAGCGTCACGACAGTCAAGAACGCCTCCGCGCGATCATCGACAGCGAGCCCGACTGCGTGAAGCTGGTGGATGCGCAGGGGCGGCTCCTGGAAATGAACCCCGCCGGCTTGGCGATGATCGAGGCGCCGAGCATCGACGCGGTTCGGCTCCGCCCGATGATCGAGCTCGTGGCTCCGGAACACCGGGCCGCGTTCGCAGACCTGCACGCCCGTGTGTTCGCCGGACAATCCGCGACGCTCGAGTTCGAGATCATTGGGTTGAAGGGGAGGCGCCGGTGGCTGGAGACTCACGCGGTGCCGTTCCGCGACCCGGCGGGCGCCGTCCAGGCGCTCCTGGGGATCACGCGGGACGTGACCGAGACGCGACGAGCCGAGGAGCAGTTGCGCGCGTCGCGTGCCGCCTTGCGGAGCCTCGCGACCCGGCAGCAGGACATCCGGGAGGACGAGCGGACCCGCATTGCCCGGGAGATTCACGACAGCCTCGGCCAAGCGCTGACGGCGTTGAAGATGCAGCTCGCAGCGGCGCAGGACGCAGCGTCGAGGGAGTCACCGGCGCTGAGCGGCCGGCTTCATGAGACCGCGCTGACCGTCGATGATCTCGTAAAGAGCGTACGCCGCATCGCTTCCGACCTGCGGCCGCCTATCCTCGATCAGCTGGGTCTGCCCGCGGCGCTCGAGTGGCTCGCGCAGGATTTCACACGGCGGACGTCGATCAATTGCCGGAGCGCGATTGGGCCCACGAACGGCGCGATCACGGGCGAGCTGGCCACGGCGCTGTTTCGGATCGTCCAGGAAGCACTCACGAACGTGGTGCGCCACGCCGACGCAACGCGGGTGGACATCAACCTCGGTCTGAAAAGCGGCTGCGTGACACTCGAGATCAACGACGACGGAGGCGGCATCACCGAGGCCGGCACCGTGGGGCCCGGCTCACTTGGTATCCTCGGCATGCGCGAGCGCGCGGCGGTGCTGGGCGGCGTTCTGGAAGTGGCACCGCGGGAAGAGGGCGGAACGCGGGTCGCGGCCTGGTTCCCGCCGGCGCCGGGAGCCGCCGGGTCGGGACGATGATTCGCATTCTCGTCGTCGACGATCACGCGCTCGTCCGGCGCGGGCTGATCCAGATCCTGCAAGGCTTGCCGGAGGGTGTGCAGTTCGGCGAGGCGGGCACCGCCGCAGAAGCGATGGCGCTCGCGTTCGGAGAGCGGTGGGACGTGGTGCTGCTCGATCTCGGCTTGCCCGATCGCCATGGGTTGGAAGTGCTCCGGGAACTGCACACGGCGCGGCCGCAGGTCCCCGTCCTGATTGTCACGATGTTCCCGGAGGACCAGCTGGCACTCCGCCTGCTCGAAATGGGCGCCGCCGGGTACCTGACCAAGGAGTCGGCGCCCGAGGAGTTGTTGCGCGCCCTGGAGCGCGTCATGGCTGGTCACAAATACCTGAGCCCGGCGATGGCGCAGGCCGTCGCCGACGGCCTCGGAGGCCCGCCACCGGCACCGCACGAACAGCTGTCCGATCGCGAGCTCGAGGTGCTGCGCCTCCTCGCGGCCGGTCGTCCCATCACCGCCATCAGCAAACACCTCGGCCTCTCGCCCAAGACCGTGACGACCTATCGGGCACGGCTGCTGCACAAACTGCGGATGCGATCGAACGCCGAGCTGACCTTCTACGCGACACAACATGGGCTCGTCAGCCCCGCTGCCTTGCGCGCGACGCCGTAACCGCTCGTAGGCAAAACCCTACCAACCGGGCTCCCTGCCGCTGACAGACACGATTTCCAGCATCATCAAAACTGTGGGACGATGGATGCGGTGCGCGTGCTCATGGTCGAAGACACGGACAGCGATGCTGCCCTGATTCGCCGCGAGCTCGATCGCCTCGACCCGCGGCCCGAGATCCACCAAGTCAAAACGCGCGTCGCCTTCGAGACCGCACTCGAGGGCTACGCGCCGCACATCATTCTCTGCGACCACAACATTCCCGGCTTCGGGGGCCCCGAGGCGCTCGCGCTGGCGCAGCGCGCGCTGCCGGATGTTCCGTTCATTTTGGTTACCGGCTCGCTCGATGAGGAAACCGCGGTCGCCTATCTGAAAGCGGGCGCAACCGACTACATCCTGAAGGATCGGCTCGTGCGTCTGGGCCCCGCCGTGCTCGACGCGCTGACCCGCGCCAGCCAGCGCCAGGCGCTGCGTCGGCACGAGCGCCTGCTCCATCAGATCATCGACGCCAATCCGAGCCTGATCTTCGTGAAGAACTGGGACGGCCGCTTCGTGCTGGTGAACCAGGCCACCGCCGAGATCTACGGGACGACGGTCGACCACCTGATCGGGAAGACAGACGCCGACTTCAATCCGAACGCCCAGGAAGTCGCGCATTTCCTGCGCGACGACCGCGAGGTCATGGCGTCCGGCCGACCCAAACTGGTCGCCGAAGAGCGCGTGACCAACCCGCAGACCAACCAGACGCGCTGGTTTCAGACCACCAAGATTCCCATGCGCATGCCCGGTGACGACTCTCCCACCATGCTCGGCGTCGCGACGGAGATTACCGAGCGCAAGCTGCTCGAGGAGCAGCTGCTCCAGTCACAAAAGATGGAAGCGATCGGACAGCTCGCCGGCGGCGTGGCACACGACTTCAACAACATTCTGACGGCGATCGTCGGGTACACCGATCTCCTCAGCGCGGAGGTCTCCGGGAACGACCGGCAGCTCGAGGATCTCGAGGAGATTCGCAAAGCCGCGCGGCGGGCCGCCGCGCTCACCCGGCAGCTGCTCGCCTTCTCACGCAAACAGGTGCTCGAACTCCGCAACATCGACCTGAACCACGTGGTGCTGAACCTCGACAAAATGCTGCGGTCCCTGATCTCCGAGAACATCGAGCTCAAGACCGATCTCGCCGACGACCTCGCGGCGGCGCGCGCCGATCCGAATCAGATCGAGCAGGTCATCATGAATCTCGCGATCAACGCGCGCGACGCGATGCCCGACGGCGGCACCGTGATGATCGAAACCCGAAACGCCACACTCGACGACGCGTACGCCGCGCAGCACGTCTCCGTCATCCCCGGCGACTACGTCATGCTTGCCGTCAGCGATACCGGCTGCGGGATGGACGAGCGGACGAAGTCGCGGATCTTCGAGCCATTCTTCACGACGAAACCGGCGGGGCGCGGCACGGGCCTTGGTCTCTCGACCGTGTACGGCATCGTGAAACAGACCGGCGGCAACATCTGGCTCTATAGCGAGCCGGGCAAGGGGACGACGTTCAAGGTCTATCTGCCCGCAATCGCGGCGCTGCCCGCGGACATCGGCAAAGTCGCGCCCGCTGAAGCGGCTCCGCGCGGAGCCGGGACGGTGCTCGTGGTGGAGGACGACGAGCAGCTGCGCCGGTTGACGCATCGCGCGCTCGATGCCCAGGGCTACACGGTGCTGGTCGCCGACCGCGGCGGCACTGCGCTCGACATCTCGCGGCGCCACAAGGGCGACATCGACTTGTTGCTGACCGATGTCATCATGCCCGACACCAACGGCCGCAAGCTCGCCGAGACTATCCGCGCGGCGCGTCCCGGTTTACGGGTGCTCTACATGTCCGGGTATCCCGACGGCGCGATCGCGAGCCACGGCATGCTGGAGCCGGGCGTCGCGTATCTTGCCAAACCCTTCACCACGGAAGCGATTACCCGGAAGGTCCGCGAGGTCTTGGAGGAGCGATGAAGTGGTCCATCGAGCGCAAGCTGCCGCTGTTCGTGACGATCCTCCTGGTGGCAGTGGCGATCGCGCAGCTCACGATCGGGTACGGCGAGGTGCGGCGGGCATCCCGGGCCCTCGTCGACAAGCGCCTGCCGCTCGCGACGCGCGTGCTGGCCGACCTGTTCCAGATCCCGACACAACGCGCGCGGATCACCGCACTCGCCAAGGACCCCGCGATTGTCGCATTTCTGCGCTCACGCGAGCCGGCGGATCGCGCGCGCGCCCTCGTCGCGATGCAGCGGATCACGAACGACACCTCGTCGACGGGCAGTCTCGAGCTGCGGGATTTTGGGGGCAAGCTCCTGCTCCGGACCGGCAAGTTTACGGTGGCCGACAGCGTCCTCGTCTCCCCGCGGAGCGATTCTGCGACGTACGGGCCCTTCATGCGGCAGGACACCACGCTCTTTATCGCCGTCACGATGGCCGTTGGCGCCGGACCCACGGAGCGTAGTGGTGGCATCGTGCAGCAGCTTGGGCGTGTCGGGCTCAATGCGCGGACGCCAAAAGCACTGACCGGCCTGGCCGGTGGAGACATCGTGCTGCTCGTCGGCAATGCGGCGGGTGATCCCTGGACCGATTTTGCCACGATCGTACCGGCACCGCCACAGAGCGTGCTCACGAGTCTCACACCGGTCCGCTACGAGCATGGCGGCGAACTGAAGCGGGCGGCCGCGGCCGTGGTCCCTGGGACCCCGTGGATGGTCGTCGCGGAGATGCCGAGCCGGCTGATCGCCGTTCCCGCGCGTGACTATCTGCGAAGCATGGCGCCCATTGCGGTACTCATCGTGATCGCGGGTGCGCTGCTCGCCTGGTGGGGCAGCCGGCGACTGACGAAGCCCTTGGTGCACGTCACCAGGGCCGCGGAAGCGATCACCACGGGGGACCTCGACCAGCGTGTGAGCGTGCAACGCGACGACGAGTTGGGCCGGCTGGCGCGCTCCTTCAACCTGATGGCGGAGCAGGTGTCACGCTCACATCACGACTTGGAAGCGCAGGTGGCGCAGCGCACGCAGGCACTCGAGGGGACGAACGCGGAGCTGGAGTCGTTTTCGTACTCGGTGTCGCACGATCTGCGCGCGCCGCTCCGCGCGATTCATGGCTTTGCCCGGATTCTCCTCGAGGACCACCAGACGAAGCTCGATCCCGAGGCGCAGCGTCTGCTGGGAGTGATCGACCAGAACACCCGGCGCATGGGTCAGCTGATCGACGATCTGCTGTCGTTTTCGCGCCTCGGCCGCAAGGAACTCGCGTCGGCGCGCGTCGATATGACCGAAATGGCGCAGGTGGTGGCCGATGATCTGCGGCGCGCCGAGCCCGAGCGAAACGGGCAGCTCGAGGTCCGGATCGGCTCGTTGCTCCCCGCCCAGGGTGACCGGGCGCTGTTGCGACAGGTGCTGAGCAATCTCCTCCAAAACGCCATGAAGTTCACCCGCGCCCAGCCGAACGCGCGCATCGAGGTAGGATCGCGGCCGGACGGCACGGAGACGGTGTATTATGTGAAGGACAACGGCGCCGGCTTCGACGCGCGGTACGTGGACAAGCTGTTCGGTGTCTTTCAGCGCCTGCACAGCACCGAGGAGTTCGACGGCACGGGCGTCGGTCTTGCGATCGTCAAACGCATCGTGCAGCGGCATGGCGGGCGCGTCTGGGCGGAAGGCAAGGTGAACGAGGGCGCCACATTCTACTTCTCGCTGCCGCACGGAGAGAACTGATGCAGTCCAAGGGAGTCGAGATCCTGCTGGTCGAAGATAACGCGAACGACGCGGAGCTCACCCTGCGGGCGCTCAAGCAGCGCAATCTGGCCAACCAGGTGCATGTCTGCCGTGATGGCGCCGAAGCCATGGAGTTCTTCTCGGGCGGCGCGAGTCCAGTCCCCAAAGTCGTTTTGCTCGACCTCAAATTGCCCAAGGTGGACGGCCTCGAGGTCCTACGCCGCCTCAAAGGGGACGCGCGGACGAAGGCGATTCCGATCGTCGTGCTCACGTCGTCGCGCGAGGAGCCGGACATCGAGCGCGCCTACGAGCTCGGCGCCAACAGCTACATCGTGAAACCGGTGGATTTCGAGGCCTTCGCCCGCGCCGTGTCGGACGTCGGGCTCTACTGGCTGCTGCTCAACCACCCGCCGCAATAAGCGTGGCCACCGAGTCCCTGCGCGTGCTGGTGGTCGAGGACCGCGCGGAGGACGCGGAGCTTGCGATCCGCGAGCTCCGCCGCGCCGAGGTCACGTGTGAGACGGAGCGCGTCGACAGCGCGGCGAGCTTCCGGCGCGCGCTCCCCAGTTTCAAGCCCGACGTCGTGCTGGCGGACTACACGGTGCCGGGATTCGGCGGCATGGCGGCGCTCGAAATCCTGCAGACGGAAGCCCCCGGCATTCCCCTCATCATCGTCACCGGCAGTCTCGACGAGGAAACCGCCGCGGAATGCATCAAAGCCGGGGCAGCCGACTACGTCCTCAAGACGAATCTCATCCGGCTGCCGTCAGCGGTCCGGGGCGCCCTTGCCTTTGCGCAGAGTCAGGCCGACACGCAGGCCGCCGAATCGGCGCTGCGCATCAGCGAGCGACGCTTTCGTGCGCTCGTGGAAGAGAGTTGGGACGCCATCGCATTGTTCGGGCCGGACGGCACGATCCTGTACGGCAGCCCCGCCACGACGCGGCTGCTGGGGTACGAGCTCCGTGAGTTCGTCGGCCGCAACGCGATGGAGCTGATCCATCCGGACGACCGGTCCGCCGTGCTGCTGCGTCTCGAGGAAGTGACCACGGAGCCGCGCCGCCGGGTGCAGGTCGCCGCGCGCGTGCAGCACAAGAACGGCCACTGGCGCAACCTCGAGGGCGTCTTAACCAACCTGCTCGACGATCCGAGCATCCGGGCGATCGTCAACAACTATCGCGACGTCACCGACCGCCGCATCCTGGAAGAGCAGGTCATTCTCGCGCAGAAAATGGAAGCCATTGGGCGGCTGGCCGGTGGCGTCGCCCACGATTTCAACAACATCCTCACCGCGATCGGCGGCTACACCGACCTGCTGCTCGCCGATCTCGCACCGGACGACAAGCGGCGGCGCGACGTCGAGGAGATCCATCGCGCCGCCGACCGTGCCGCGGCGTTGACGCACCAGCTGCTCGCGTTCAGCCGGCGCCAGGTGCTGCAACCGAAGGTGATCAGCCTGAATGCGCTGGTCCCCGATATCGAGAAGATGCTGCGGCGGCTCATCGGCGAGGACATTCTGTTCGCGACCGTGCTGCATCCAAAGGCGGGCAACGTGCGCGCCGATCCGGGGCAACTGGAGCAGGTAATCGTCAACCTGGCGGTGAACGCCCGCGACGCGATGCCCAAGGGAGGCCGCCTCACAATCGAGACTCGCAACGTCGAGCTCGATGAGTCGTACACCACTGATCACCCCAACGTCAAACCGGGACACTACGTCATGCTGGCGGTGACCGACACCGGTGTCGGCATGAATGAAGAAACCAAAGCGCGCATCTTCGAGCCGTTCTTCACCACCAAGGTTCGCGGGAAAGGCACCGGTCTCGGCCTCGCCACCGTGTACGGCATCGTGCAGCAGACCGGCGGGCACATCTGGCCCTATTCGGAGCCCGGACAGGGAACGACGATGCGCGTGTATCTCCCTCGCGTCGACCGGCGGGCGGACCCCATCGAGCATCCCCTCGAGACAACCCCAACCGCGTTGCGCGGGACCGAGACCATTCTCCTGGTCGAGGACGAAGCCCCAGTTCGCTCGATCACGCGCCAACTGCTTCAGCGAAACGGGTACACCGTCCTGGAGGCGTCCGATGGGCAAACGGCGCTGGCGTTGGTCGACGCTGCGCAGCATGGGAGGCATGTCGATCTGCTGCTGACGGACGTCATCATGCCGGGGATGAGCGGTCGCGAGCTCGCGGCCGAGCTCATGGCGCGGCGACCGGCGCTGCGTGTGCTCTTTATGTCGGGCTACACGGATGACGCTGTCGTCCGCCACGGGATGCTCGAGCCGGGGCTCGCCTACCTCGAAAAGCCGTTCCGTCCGCCGACGTTACTCCGCAAAGTGCGGGAAGTCCTTCAGACCACGCCTGAGAACACCGAATAAGACCCGAAAAAAATCGATATTATCGATACTAACTGGCGAGTGCGCACTCACTTAAACTGGTAACTTATTGTGCGGTAAGTTGATAAGTGTGCGCAAGTCCGAAATGACAACTGTACTAGGTTGTCCCATAACTGTTTACGACCATACGTGGCGCCGCGCACTGACCCCCCTACTAGATTTGCCGCATGCCCTTACCGCCCCTCGTCGGGCACGAAAGGATTAAGACCAGACTGGCGGGCGCCCATGCCGCCGCAAAGCTGCCGCAAGCGCTCCTGTTTGCGGGCCCCCGTGGCGCGGGAAAGCAGCGTCTCGCGCTGTGGCTTGCGCAACTGATTCACTGCGAAGCGCCCAGGGGCAGCGATCCCCAGGAACCGTGCGGTGAATGCCGCCCTTGTCGTCTTGTGGTTTCGCTGCAGCACCCCGACGTGCACTGGTTTGTCCCGATAGAGCTGAGTAAACGAGGCAGCGGCAGTGGCGGTACGGACGCGGATAAGCAGGTCGAGCTCGCCGCTGATGCGTTGGCTGAGGAAATGGCAGCCCGACGAGAGCAGCCGTTCTATGGTCCGCCAGCGGGACTGGCGAGTCATCCGGTCGCAGCCGTGCGGCTGCTGCTCAAACGGTTGGTGCTGACGCCCGCGATGGGCAAGCGCAAAGTGTTCATCGTGGGTGACGCGGAACGACTGATTCCGCAGCTGGGGACGGAAGTCGCGGCCAACGCGCTGCTCAAGGCGCTCGAGGAGCCGCCGGCCGACTCGGTGATCATTCTCACGGCCACCGACGCCCGTGCGCTGCTTCCAACAGTTTTGTCA
>DASWDA010000023.1:0-5184 GCA_036395695.1 Gemmatimonadales bacterium | reverse complement strand
TTAACGGAGATAGTTAAGATGGACGTAGCGATGATGATACGATCCCGCCTCGCCGAGCTGGGTCTGGAGCAGCGCGACCTGGCGCGCGCCGCCCAGGTCACCGAGTCCTACGTCTCGCAGCTCCTCACCCGCAAGAAGGCGCCCCCCGCGCCCGAGCGCACCGACATCTACGACCGGATGGATCGTTTCCTGAAACTGCCCCACGGAGAGCTGGCGCGCATCGCCGAGGCGCACCTCAAGGAAGAGTTGAAGCGGCGGCTGGGCGAGATCGCGCCGCTGTTTCCCGAGCTGCGCGCGTTGATCCTCGAGAAATGCGTGCCCGCCCAGGTCGAGCAGGTGCGCGCCATCATCGAGCAGCAAACCTTCGGCGACCTGGAGCGGCTCGTGGCGCAGACGTTGCTGCACGTCGCGGGGCTCGGCGGCGACGTGCTCCACGTGACGCCGCGGCAACGCGTCCGGCTCGATGCGTCCGTCGCGTCGTGGGAATGGAATCCGGCGACGTTCGCACTGGCGGTCAGATTGGCCGGCGGCGAGCACAAGCACTTTGCATACGCCGAACGCGATCCGGTGACCGGCAACGGGGAAAAGGGCATGGCGGAGTTTCTGCGCGATACCGCGCTGAGTGGTTCCGCCACTCCGGCAGAGCTGGCCTTCCTGAAATCGCTGCGATTCAAGGACCGCCGTCCGACCGCGCTGTATTACTATCGCGAGCTGCAGAACCTCCGCGATCCGCTCCATTTCCGCCTATGACCCTGTCGTTCATCCGCGTCGCCACGCCGCTCGGCGAACTGGTCCTTACCAGCTCGGGCACCGCCCTCACCGGTGTCTACTTCCCAACCTCACGCCGCGGGCCGGCGCCGACGCATCAGGCGGGATGGGTGGAAGTGAATGGCGAGGGAGTGGAAGCCAAATTGCTCGCGCGCGCCCGCACGCAGCTGGGCGAGTACTTCGCGCGCACGCGCACGACGTTCGACCTGCCGGTCGAAGCGCTCGGCTCGGCGTTCGAGCACCGCGTGTGGAACGCGCTGCGCACGATCCCCTACGGCACGACCACAACGTACGGGGAGCTCGGACGCCAGCTGGGCGATCGGCACAGTCGTGCCGTCAGCCTCGCCAACGACAGGAACCCGCTCCCGATCATCCTCCCTTGTCACCGGGTCATCGGTGCCAAGGGCGAGCTCACCGGCTTTACCGGTGGGCTCGAGCGGAAGCGTTGGCTGCTGGAGCATGAAGGGGTACTGCTGGGACTCAGCGGCTGAACTACGACGATCTCGTGATCGTGGACGGGCTCGTGGCCAGCGTTGTCCTTAAGGACAATGTCTGCCGAGCACAGGCTTTAGCCTGTGAATCCAAACACAAAAGCCGGAGAGCTCTCGCTCCCCGGCTTCCCTGGCGTAGCGAAACTGGCTACGCTGAGACCCCACACGTAAGGACAACATCGTCTCGGCTCAGGCGCCGAGTCAAGCCCACGAGGGTGCTGGTGGTGGGACTCGAACCCGCAAGGGCTTTCGCCCAGAAACGTGAAGGGAATCCCTTGAACGAGTTTATCCGTCGGCTGAAGCCGCGGCTCGGCCACTACGCCAGCCCTTAAGGGCTGAAGCCTTCGCCGAGCCGGCCCCTTCGCTGCGCTCAGGGCAGGCTCTTCAGGGCACGGACCTTAGCGCAGAATTCCTATCATCCAGAGGATAGTCGCCGCGGTGACCACACTCTGCGACATGAAGTAAACGAAGAAGCGGATCGTCATCCGGCTCTCAAATCCCTTGAGAGTCCCCTCCAGCGTGTCGAAGCCCGCCCGCATCTGACCGCGTACCTGATCAAGGCGCATCTCAGACCGCACCTCGCCGATCAGCCGATCGAGTTTGGCTTCCAAGCGCGCGTAGTTCCGCTCGTTCAGCTCTCGCAATTCGCTTTGAATTGCGAACCTTCCGGAATAACCCATAGGCCCATAGTACCCTCGGCCAACCTTGCGATCAAGCAGTCGCCGCGGAGACAAGAAAGCCGGTGAGCTCTCGCTCTCCGGCTTTCTCACGTAGCGAAACTGGCTACGCGGAGACCTGTCACGTATGTAAAACATCGGCGACCAGTTTCGCCGAGTCAATAGGAAGCGAGGGTGCTGGTGGAGGGATTCGAACCCACAAGGGCGTTAGCCCAGTGACGTGACAGGTCACCGCGTTTACCAGTTTCGCCACACCAGCTACCATGGCTACGAACCCTGGCAATCCCGTAGGACAAGACGCGAGACCCCACACGCGCTGCCACTCGCGATCGCACGATGTGAGTTCAATGTGAGTTGGAGCGTATCAAACGAACGCGGAGAGAATCACTTGGACGCGAGTGCTCGAGAGACTGAGAGAGCTCGCGTCGGAATCCACACCCTGAAGGGTGTGCTCGGCCAGCGTTGTCCTTAAGGACAATGACTGCCGAGCGCAGGCTTTAGCCTGTGAATCCAAACAAGAAAGCCGGCGAGCTTTCGCTCTCCGGTTTTGTTTCAGCAAAGCAAAGCGCGCTTGTCATCCTGAGCGAGCGCGCGTCAGCGCGCGAAGCGAAGGACCTGCTTTTGGCCCGGAGCCTAGTGCGTCGCCAGGCAGCCGCACGCGCCCTGATGCGCCGCGCACGCCGTCTTGCCGCACACGGGACAGGCGCTCACCTCGTCCGACGCGAAGACGGCCTCCGGCTCGGCCACGCACGTCGCGCGGTGTTGTTCGCACACGAGCCGGCCTGACCCGTCAGCTCGGCGCAGGTGCCGGGAGCACTGAATCTGTTCGTCCACGGCACACACGGCCTGGTGCGCGGTGCAGACCGATCGGCCGCAGCTCGCGCACTGCGCCACCTCGTCCACGCCCACGGGCTCGTTGGTGCCGCCCTCGCAATAGCGCAGACACGCCTTACACAATCGGCGGCTCCCTTTGGGTGCGTCGGCCCGACTCTGCTCCGCGTGGGCGTTACAAACGATCCGGCCGCAACTGCCGCAGGCTTCGAGACACGCGGTACAGGCCGGATGCTCACCATCTGCGCAGACACCTTCATGCGCCGTGCAATGCGCCATGCGGCACGACGGGCACAGGCGCGCGTGCTGTTCGCAGGCGGGCTGCTCGTCCACGCGGCAGCTGGCGATGCCGTGATCGGCGCAGAAGTCCGCCGCGCACACGGAACAGCGCGTGGCGCACGTCTCACACATGCAGTGGCCCTGTTTGCGCTCCCCCTCTCCGGAACGGAGAGGGGGCCGGGGGGTGAGGACGTGCACGCAGACCACCAGCTCCGCCGGCGGACGGCCGCACGTCGGGCAGGCGAGAATCCACGTCGCGGATCCGGCGATCGGCCGCTGTGCCGCGAACCGGGCGCGAACGCCGCGCGCGGACCGGATCTCCCACTCGACGCGCTGCATCAGGACCTGCGCGTCGCTGAGCTGGAGCGGATGCACGATCGCCATCACCTGATGGCGGCGCATCTCCTCCGCCCGCCGCCGCTCGTGCAATGCTTTGATGGTGCGCACGTCGTCAGGATCAGTCTTGTCCGCCAAGACGCTCGCGAAGTAGCGATCGAGCCGCTCCAGCTCCGCGGCGACTCCCTGCTCGGCACCCGCCTGCCGCGCGGCCACGCGTCCGGCGCTCTGTTCCCGCAGATTGCCCAGCAACAGCTGGAGCATTTCCGCGGGTGGGCGCGCGGGGACCGGAACGGCAGCGGGCACGTCGTCAGGATCGGCTGCCTTGATGCGTTGCGCCGCCAGCTCCGCGAACTGCGCGGTCACCTGCGCGTCCGCGCGGGCGCCGGTGGCGAGATCGATGACGGCGCTCTCCAGCACCGTTTCCTCGACCACCGGGCCGGCGCGCAGCACAACCCGCGCGAGCAGCCGTCCCACGGTATGCGTTGCCAGGGCCGATTTGCGCCGGCGAGCAGTGGCGTGTCGCATGGGAACTGGCATCCCTGTCGAGCGGCCGTCTGCCATCAGCGGTCTGCCATCAGCAAGCGCTTGCTGACGGCTGAGGGCAGATGGCTGACGGCCCAGTTTGGTGCCCTTGGCTGACCCTTTCGGCAGCGGCATCATCCCGAGCGACAGCCGGCCCGCCCGGGTCCGGATCGCCTCGAGCAGAGCGCCTAGGAACGGGCTGCCGAGCACCGCCATTTCGGCGTCGGGGTCCCGCTCGAGGGCCTCGAGCGACAGCGCCACGCGCACGCTCGCGCGTCCCGAGAAGTGCGCGCGCTCGGAGACGGGCAGCTTCATGTCGTACAGATCGGCGCCGCGCGGGATCAGCTTCACTTTCGCGAGCTTGCTGTACTTCTGCAGCAGCGGCCAAATGCGACTGTCAGTCTTCACCTCCTGGACGGTTTTGCGTGCCCGTTTGGTCCTCACCCCCTGACCCCCTCTCCGTTCCGGAGAGGGGGGACGATGGACGGCTTTCGGGGTTTTCACGCGGACTCCACAGCGATGTCGACCAATGCCAGCGGGAGGCGCTCGACCTGCGCGACGAGCGTGATGGCGCGTGCCGAGCTGGTCAGGCCTGTAACCCGCACGAGCGCGCCGTACTGGGGATGACTGCCCGCGGGGACGGGCTGCGTGGTGATGACGTCACCGATCGGCTCGATCGATTCGAGCGCTTCGATCAGGTCGGTGACCGGGACGCCGAGGCGCCGGCGCTTGGCTTCCCAGCCCGCGGCCTTCACGAGGTGGCTCGTGCCCAGGCCGAGCCGCAGCCGCGCGGGAATGGAGAGCTCGTCGAACCGCCGCTCGAGCCGTGTGGCGTTGTCGTCCGGCGCTATAGCTGAATTCAGTTGCTCCTGGGCGTGGCCGGCCGCGCTGCTCTTTTCGAGATCCAGACCCAACGTCTCCACGCGGCGCTCGAAGTCCTCGTCGTTCTCCGCCGCCAGCCACTCGTCCGCGAGCCGCACCTCGAACTTCTGCGCGCCGCCGAACTCGCCGAGGATCAGGTCCAGCTCGCCCACGACCAGCTCGAACAGTTTGATCTTCTTGTCGAGCAGCTGGAGGATGTACGACTCGATGGTGCCGGCCGCGGCCAGGTTCACGATGTGGACCTCGCGCGTTTGGCCGATGCGGTGCACCCGCCCGATGCGCTGCTCGACCACCATGGGATTCCACGGCAGGTCGTAGTTCACGAGCACGTTGCAGATCTGGAGATTGCGGCCTTCGCTGCCGGCGCGCGTGGCGATCAGCACGCTCCGCTCGTC
>DASWDA010000022.1:0-9432 GCA_036395695.1 Gemmatimonadales bacterium | reverse complement strand
CTGAGTTTGTTGTCGAGCACGTAGTCCGTCGCGTGGCGTTGGAGCAGCGCGATCTTGATCGGCTGCTCATCGCGATCGTTCAGCACGCAGGCACCCTCGCACAGGACCTCGACGGGACAGGCGCGTGCGCACGAGTGCCCGAACGGGTTCGCATCGAGGATCACGCGTGCCGAGCCGCGCAGGTTGCCCGTGGCGATCTTCTTGATGAACGCGGGGACGTCGATGTGCGTGGGGCAGGCGATGGTGCAGGGCGCGTCGTGGCAATAGAGGCACTTGGTTGCCTCGAGCAGCGCCGCATCATTGGTCAGCGGCGGCGCGATGTCGGCGAAATTCTTGGCAAGTTGCTCCTCAGACAGTGGCACCGACTGCTCCACGCTCCCGGCTCCGTGCTCCCACCCGCATGCCGATCACATACACGAGGGCCGAGAGGAGAAAGCCGACAAACCACGCCCAGTTGTAGATCGTGCCGAACACGCCTCGCGCCGGCACGCCCCGCAGCGCCGTGACGAATCCCGGCAGACTCGGCGCCACGCCGAGCAGCAGCGCCCCGATCGCGACCCAGTTGAACCCGCGCGAATACTCGTAGCTGCCGTCCCGCCTGTAGAGATCGTCCACGACCAGCTCACCGCGCCGCACCACGAAGTAGTCGGCAATCATGATGCCGGCGACGGGGCCGAGCAGCGCGCCGTAGCCGATCAGCCAGGTGAAGATGTATGCGGCGGCGTTGGTGTAGAGCCGCCACGGCAGCATGACGATCCCGATCGTCGCTGTGATCATCGCGCCCTGCTTGAAGCTGATCCTGTGCGGCGCGATGTTCGAGAACGCGTTGGCGGGCGCCACGATGTTGGCGGCGATGTTGGTGGTGAGCGTTGCGACGATGAGTCCCGCCATCGAGAGCATGATCATCAACGGACCGCCGATCCGGGCGAGCAACGCGACGGGGTCGGAGATCCGGGTCCCAAAAATCACGACGGTCGCGTTGGTGACCGCCGCGCCGATGAAGGCGAACAACGCCATCGTCCCAGGCAACCCGACCGCCTGTCCGATCACCTGATCGCGTTGGGAACGCGCGTAGCGAGAGAAATCCGGAATCGACAGCGCCATGGTGCCCCAGAAGGCCACGGCGGATGTCAGACCGGCACCAAACACGCTGCCGACGGGCGGATGGGCCGATGGGCTGACGGGCGGATTCTGCAGCATCGGGCCCAAGCCGCCGGACCGCACCCAGGCCCAGATGAACAATGCCGCCCCGACGGCGAGCAAGAACGGTGAGCCCCACGTCTCGAGAAACTTGATCGAGTCCATGCCACGCAGCACGATCCACACATTCATTGCCCAAAACAGCATGAAGCAGAGGAACTCGCCCGTATTGAGGCCGACGAACGCGGGCAGGATCTGGGGCAGTGTCGCGATGCCGGGCCAGATCACGCCGATCAGCTTGTAGATCGCCCACCCGCCGATCCACGTCTGGATGCCGAACCATCCGCAGGCGACGAGACCGCGCAGGATGGCGGGGACGTTCGCACCGAGGACGCCGAACGACGTCCGCGCGAGGACGGGGAAGGGAATGCCGTAGCGCGTGCCGGCGTGTGAGTTCAGGGCGATGGGTACCAACACGACGAAGTTGCCGAGAATGACCGCTCCGACCGCCGCCTGCCAGGTCCAGCCCGAATCGATCAAACCCGACGCGAGCGTGTAGGTCGGGATGCAGATCGCCATGCCGATCCACAGCGAGGCGATGTGCCACCAGTTCCACGTGCGGCGCTCCGCCGGCACGGGCAGCAGGTCAGCGTTGGCCAGCGTCATTTGACCTCGGCGAGGGCGCGCTCCATCCGTTTGCAGCCGTCGTCGATGTCCGCCTTGCTGATCAGCATCGACGGCGCGATCCGGATCACGTTGCCGTACAGACCGCCCTTCCCGAGGAGCAGCCCCTGCCGCTTGGCGGCCTCGAGGAACGCGGTGGTCTTCTTGGGCGACGGCTCCTTGGTCTTACGGTCTTCCACGAACTCGATCCCCTGCATGAGACCCATCCCGCGCACATCTCCGATGAACGCGAACCGCTTCTTGAACTCCTCGAGCGCGTCACGGAGCTGCTTGCCCCGCTCCGCGGAGCGCTTGGGCGTGTTTTCGCGCTGCATGACGTCGAGCGTGACATCGACCGCGGCCATCGAGACCGGATTGCCGCCGAACGTGGACAGCGACAGGCCGGTGAAGGCGTTGGCGACTACCTCGGTCGCGATCGTCGCGCCGACCGGGAAGCCGTTTGCGATCGACTTCGCGAACGTCATAATCTCCGGCTCCACACCCCAATGCTCGATGCCGCACCACTTGTCCCCGGTACGGCCCCAGCCCGTCTGCACCTCGTCACAGATGAAGACCGCGCCGTACTTCCGGATGATGCCGACCGCGATCTCGAAGTACTCCTTGGGCGGCGTGATGAAGCCGCCGGCGCCCTGAATCGGCTCGGCCATGAAGGCGGCGGGGCGGCCGCTCGTGGTCGTCCGGATCAGGTCATCGATGTCCTGTGCGCAGCGGATACCGCAATCGGGATACTCGAGACCGAGCGGACAGCGATAGCAGTAGGGCGAGAGTGCGTGTTTGACACCGGCAATCTGTGTGGGCAGGACGCGCCACGGTTGCTGCCCGGTGATCGCAATCGCCCCCTGGCTGCGGCCGGCGTAGCTGTGGCGCAGCGCGATGATCTCCTGCTGGCCCGTGTAGATCTTGGCGAGCATGACGGCCGTCTCGTCGGCCTCCGTGCCGCTCGTCGTGAAGAAGCTCTTCTTGAGCTTGCCGGGGGTGATCTGCGTGAGCTTCTCGGCGACCGTCACTTGCTCGACCGTCGGATACACGCTGGAGGTGTGGACCAGCCGGGCGACCTGATCCTGCAGGCGCTTCACGAACTCGGGGTGCGAATGCCCGATCCCCGCGGTGAGAATCCCGCCGAAGAAGTCGAGGTACTCGCGGCCGTCGAGGTCTTTCACGCTCGAGCCGTGGGCCTCCGTGATGACCACCGGCTCGGCGTAGTAGTTGGCGACGCAAGGGAACAGGAACTCCTTGTGCTTCGCGCGGACCGTTTGAGAATCCAATGTCATTCTCCAATAGGTGTCTGGTGCCTGGTGTGTGGTGTCTGACACCAGACACCAGACACCAGACACCAATCAATGTGTTGGCTGTCTCTTCAGGAACACACCGCGGCCGATCGTGCCGACGAATTCTCCATCCCGTGCCTGCACCTGCCCACGCACCGTGACGACGGTGGCTCGGCCCTTCTGCTCCCAGCCTTCGTACGCGTTGTAATCGACCTTCGAATGACTGCCCGCCTTCGAGAATGTCCCGCGATAGCTCGGATCGTAGACGACCAGATCGGCGTCGCTGCCGAGCTGGATCGCGCCTTTCCTGGGATAGAGCCCGAAGATTTTCGCGGCCTGGGTTGAGCAGGCATCCACCATCGCCTGGAGCGCCAACCGGCCCGCGCCGACGCCAAATGTATGGACCAGGTTCACCCGTTCCTGCACCGAGGGGATGCCGTTGGGGATCTTCGTGAACGCCTCCCGGCCCATCTTCTTCTGGTCCTCGAACCGGAACGGCGCATGATCGGTGGCGATCGTGCTGATGTCCCGCGTTTTCACGCCGTTCCAGAGCACGGTTTGATTGACCTTGGCTCGGAGCGGTGGCGACATCACGTACTTGGCGCCCTCGAACGCGGGCCGCTCGGCGTAGGTCTCATCGAGCAGGAAGTGCGGGATCACCGACTCGATCCACACGTTGACGCCGCGCTTCTTGGCCTCGAGCGCGGCCCGCACCGCCGGCTCGCACGAGGTGTGGACGACGTAGACGTGCGTGCCGAGCAGCTCGGCGAAGGTGCAGAGATGGTGGACGCCGTCCGCTTCTACCACAGGCGGACGCGACGGGCCATGCCATTCGGGTCCCGTCTTGCCGGCGGCAAGCAGGGTTTTCTGCACCGCGTCGATCGCGTCCGCGTTCTCGCAGTGCGCCGTCACGATGACGCCGAGCTCCTTGGCCAAACGCATGGCTCCGAACAGGTCTTCATCAGACAGGTTCAGCGCACCTTTGTAGGCCAGGAACACTTTGAAGGACGCCACCCCGGCCTTCACGATCTCCCGGAACTGATCGCGGATGTGCGGCTCGAACCGCACCACGGACATGTGAAACGTGTAATCCACCGCCGCGAGCTTCTCGGCCTTGGATTTCCAGGTCTCGAACGCCGTGACCGGCTCGTCCGACGCACCAGGGCAGATCATTTCGATGAGCGTGGTCGTGCCGCCCGCGAGCGCCGCCTTGCTCGCGGACTCGTAATCGTCCGCGGCGTAGGTGCCCATGAACGGCAGATAGATGTGCACGTGCGGATCGATGAATCCCGGAAAGACACACTTGCCGCGCGCATCGATGATCTCGGCGCCGGGAGCGACGAGCTTCGCGTCGATGTGCGGCTCGATCCGGGTGATGGTCTCGTGCTCGGCGTAGATGTCGCCCGTGAAGTCTTCCGTGGGCGTGATGATCCGCCCGTCGCGAATCAGGAGCGCCATTCTACGGGAGCTGCCTCACCATATCGTCGTATGTCTCCGGCCGGCGGTCGCGGAAGAATTGCCACGTGCGCCGGACCTCCTCGATCATGTCGAGGTTCATCTCCGCGACGACGAGCTCGTCTTTGTCCTCGCTGCCTTGCGCCAGGACGTTGCCGCGCGGATCCACGAAGTAACTCGAGCCGTAGAACTGCCCCACGTTCCACGGCGCTTCGACGCCGACGCGGTTGCTGCAGCCCATGAAGTAGCCGTTCGCGACGGCATGGGCCGGCTGTTCCAGCTTCCACAGGTATTGCGACAGCCCCTTCACGGTCGCCGACGGATTGAACACGATCTCGGCGCCGTGCAGGCCGAGCAGCCGGGCGCCCTCGGGGAAGTGCCGGTCGTAACAGATGTAGACGCCGATCGTGGCGTACCGCGTCTTGAAGACCGGGTAGCCGAGGTTGCCGGGCTTGAAGAAGAACTTCTCCCAGAAGCCCGCCGTGTGCGGGATGTGATTCTTGCGGTACTTGCCGAGGTAGCTGCCGTCGGCGTCGATGACCGCGGCGGTGTTGTAGTAGACGCCGGCCATCTCGCGCTCGTAGATCGGGACGATCATCACCATCGCGTGCTTCTTGGCGAGCTTCTGCATCCGCTCGATCGTCGGCCCCGGAATCGGCTCGGCGATGTCGCACCACTTGGCGTCCTGGCTGGGGCAGAAGTAGGGCCCGTTGAAGACTTCCTGCAGGCAGAGGATTTGGACGCCTTTCTTGCCTGCTTCCTCTATATAAGGAAGGTGCTTCTCCTCCATCGCCTGGCTGATCTGGGTGACGGAGGCGTTCGGGTCGTTGATCGGATTCGACATCTGGATGAGGCCGCCGACGACTTTTCGAGCTACCATCGTGAAATGACCACCTTTTTGTCCGTATAGAACTCGATGGAGTCCTGCCCATGAGCTTTGAGATCTCCGAAGAATGAGCCCTTCGTCCCCCCAAACGGGAAGAATGCCATTGGCGCCGCCACACCGATGTTGACGCCGATCATGCTGACGCCGACGCGATAGCGAAACTCGCGCGCCGCCTTGCCGCTCTGCGTGAAGATCGAGGTGGCGTTGGCGAAGCCGGACCGCTGCACCAACTCGATTCCCTCGTCGAGGGTGCTCACGTGCGTGACGGCTGCGACGGGACCGAAGATCTCCTCTCTCCCGATCGTCATGTCCGGCTGCACGCCGTCGAAGACGGTGGGCCCGACGAAGTGACCGCGCGGATGCTTCTCGACCTTCGTCGCGCGGCCGTCGAGGAGAAGGGTCGCGCCGTCCTTGCGGCCGGCCTCGACGTACGACAGCACCTTCTCCTTGTGCTTCGCGGACACGACGGGGCCCATGTTCACGCCGGGCTCGAGACCGTAGCCGAGCCGCAGATCCTTCGCTGTGCGCAGCAGTTTGTCGCGGAACGGTTCGTACGCTTTGCCGGTGGCGACCACGACGCTGCCCGCGAGACAACGCTGGCCGGCGCAGCCGAACAGCGACTCGCTGATGTTCGCCACGGCGCGATCCATGTCGGCATCGGGCATGACGATGACGTGATTCTTCGCGCCGCCGAGTGCCTGCACGCGCTTCCCGAACTTGGCGGCCTCCTGATACACGTATTTCGCGACGGGCGACGACCCGACGAACGAGATGCCGGCGATGCCGGGATGGGCGAGCAGGGCGTTGACCACATCCTTCGCCCCATGGACCAGGTTGAGCACGCCGGGCGGGATGCCGGCCTCGTGCGCCAGCTCGATGATGCGGGTCGGCGCAAACGGCACCTGCTCGCTTGGCTTGAGAATGAAGGTGTTTCCGGTCGCGATCGCGTACGGCCAGAACCAGCACGGTACCATCGCCGGGAAGTTGAACGGAGTAATGGCGGCAAACACGCCCAGCGGCTGGCGGACGTACTCGCAATCGATGCCAGACGCGACGTCTTCCAATGTTTTGCCCATCATCAGCGTCGGGATGCCGCAGGCGTGCTCGACGTTTTCGATGCCGCGGCGCACCGACCCACGCGCTTCGTCCAACGTCTTGCCGTTCTCGCGCGTCACCGTCGTGGCGATATCGTCGAACTGCTCTTCCATCAAGAACTTCAGCTTGAAGAGGTAGCGCGCCCGGACCACCGGCGGGACTTCACGCCATTTGAGGAATGCGGCCTGCGCGGCGGCGACGGCGTGATCCACGTCGCGCGCGCCCGACAGCGGCACTCTGCCGAGCTGCTCCCCCGTGGCGGGATTCGACAGGTCGAGGTATTCGCCGGACGGAGCGACCCACTCCCCGCCGATGTAGTTGCGGAGGGTTTTCATCCCCTTAGCCTAGGGCGGCCTCGGGGCTTGTCAACTAAAGAGCCGGGCTAACTCACGAACTGGGCCTTCTCGGTCGACCCCTCCAGCGCCGTCGTCGAGCTCTGCCCTCCCATGATCACTTGTGTGATCGCGTCGAAATACCCAACGCCGACGAACTCCTGGTGTTTGACGGCGCGGTACCCCTCCGGCTCGGCGGCGAACTCGCGAGACTGCAGATCGGCGTAGGCGGCCATCCCCCGCTCCTTGTAGTCACGCGCCAGCTGGAACATGCTGAGGTTCAGGGCGTGGAAGGCCGACAGGGTGACGAACTGGAATTTGTAGCCCATCGCTGCCAGGTCGCGCTGGAAGCTCGCAACCTGCGCTTCGGACAGGTGCCGCCGCCAGTTGAAGGATGGTGAACAATTGTAGGCGAGCCGCTTGCCTGGGAACTTCGCGTGGATCGCGGCGGCGAACTCGCGCGCCTCCGCGATGTCGGGCTTCGCAGTCTCGAACCACAGCAGGTCCGCGTAGGGCGCGTAGGCGACTGCCCGCGCGATCGCGGCCTTCACGCCGTCGCGCACCCGCAGGAAGCCCTCCGTCGTCCGCTCGCCGGTGCACCAGGCGCGGTCGTACTCGTCCGCGTCGCTCGTGAGCAGCGTCGCGCTGTTGGCGTCGGTGCGGGCGATCAGGATCGTGTCGACGCCGCACACGTCCGCGGCGAGCCGCGCGGCGACGAGCTTCTGAATGAACTCGCTTGTCGGGACGAGCACCTTGCCGCCCAGATGGCCGCATTTCTTCGCCGACGACAGCTGGTCCTCGAAGTGCACTCCGGCCGCGCCCTCGGCGATCATCATTTTCATCAGCTCGAATGCGTTCAGCACGCCACCGAACCCGGCCTCCGCGTCCGCGACGAGGGGTACGAACCAGGAGATCCCGTGATCGTCTTTCAGGTGCGTGATCTCGTCGGCGCGCCGCAACGCGTTCTGAATGCGGCGCAGCAAAGCGGGCACGCTGTCGGCCGGGTAGAGGCTCTGGTCGGGATACATGGCCGCCGCTTCGTTGGCGTCGGCGGCGACCTGCCACCCGCTCACGTACACCGCCTGAAGTCCCGCCGCGACTTCCTGGATCGCCTGATTGCCGGTGACGGCTGAGAGCGCCGCCACGTACGGCTCGTCGTGCAGCAGCGCCCAGAGCCGCTGTGCGCCGTGAGCCGCAAGCGTGTACTCGACGGGGAGGGTGCCGCGCAGCCGCTCTACGTCGGCCGCGCCGTAGGGGCGCGTGATGCCCGCCCACCGTTCGTCCGTCGCCCAGCTGCGCTCGAGGTCAGTCGAGGTACTCATACGCCACCCCCGTGAGGAATTCTGGTAGTTCCGGCGCCATCGAAATCCGCCGGAACAGGTCGGCGGCGAGGGCGAACGTCTCGCCCTCGAACCGTTGCATCTCGCTGACGATGGTCTGCTCGACCAGCGCCTTCGTCACAGGCCGTCCATCGGCTAGAGTCGCGCCGTGGTGGAGCCACTGCCATACCTGCGACCGTGAGATTTCGGCGGTCGCCGCGTCTTCCATCAGGTTGTAGATCGGGACACAGCCCAAACCCCGCAGCCAGCTTTCGAGGTATTGGATCCCCACGTCCACGTTGGTCCGCAGACCGGCCTCGGTGATCTCGCCTTCTGGTATCGCCAGCAAGTCCGGTGCCGTGACGCGCACGTCATCCCGCGCTACGTCGAGTTGATTCGGACCCGGCATCGCGGCATCGAAGATCTGGGCCGCGACCGGCACGAGCCCCGGGTGCGCCACCCACGTGCCGTCGTGGCCGGCGCGAACCTCGCGCAGCTTGTCCTGCCGCACCTTTTCCAGCGCGGCTTCGTTCGCGGCGGGGTCGTGCTTGATGGGGATCTGCGCCGCCATGCCGCCCATCGCGTGGGCGCGGCGGCGGTGACAGGTCTGAATCAGGAGATCGACGTAGGATTTGAGGAAGTGACGGTCCATCGTCACCCGGGCCCGGTCGGGGAGCACGAAATCCGACCGATCCCTGAACTTCTTGATGAAGCTGAAGATGTAATCCCAGCGGCCGCAGTTGAGTCCCGCCGAGTGCTCGCGCAGCTCGTGCAGGATCTCCTCCATCTCGAACGCGGCGAGGATCGTCTCGATCAAGACCGTCGCGCGGATCGTGCCGCGGGGGATGCCAAGCTCGTCCTGCGCGAGGTTGAACACGTCGTTCCAAAGGCGCGCCTCGAGGTGGCTTTCGAGCTTGGGCAGATAGAAGTAGGGACCGGAGCCCTTCGCGATCAGGGCGGCCGCATTGTGAAAGAAAAAGAGCCCGAAGTCGAACAGGGCGGCCGATATCGCCCGACCGTCCACGGTCACGTGCTTCTCGTCGAGATGCCAGCCGCGCGGCCGCACCATGAGGGTTGCGGGGCTGGGGCCAAGGGCATAGGGCTTTCCTTCTGGACTCGCATACGAGATCGTCCCTGCGACCGCGTCGCGTAGATTGATCTGGCCTTCGATCGTGGCGCGCCACGTCGGCGCATGGGAGTCCTCGAAGTCGGCCATGTAGACCCGCGCGCCCGAATTGAGCGCATTGATGATC
>DASWDA010000021.1:0-2056 GCA_036395695.1 Gemmatimonadales bacterium | reverse complement strand
GCCCGGGTCTTCGCGGACAAGGGCTACCATCCCACCACGATGCGGGATCTCGCGGCCGCGAGCGGGATGTCCCTGGCCGGGATGTACTACTACGTCCGCGGCAAGGAAGACTTGCTCGCCCTGATCCAGGATCGGTGCTTCACGCAGGTGCTGGAAGGCGCGCGGCGCGCGGTCGCCGCGGCGACCGATCCGCAGGAACGGCTGCAGGCCTTCATCCGACACCATGTCTCGTTCTTCGCGCAGCACATGCCGGAGATGAAGGTGTTGTCGCACGAAGCCTCACCCAAGGGCGTCAGTGCCATCAAGCGGCGCTACGTCGATCTGCTCGAATCGATTCTCAAGGAGGCGGCGCCCGAGCAGAGTGGCCCCGACCGCAGCGCGGCGGCCTACATCCTCTTCGGCATGATGAACTGGATCTACAACTGGTATGACCCGGCCGGCGCGATCGATCCCGCCCGGCTGGCTGATCTCATGACGAGCATTTTCCTCGGCGGCTTCGTCGAGACTCATCCGGAGGCTAAGTAACCCATGGCAACAATGACAGAACCGCAGGTCAAGACCCTCGTGCAGTACCGGAGTGAGGGTGGGCTCGCCATCATCGAGCTCGACGATCCGCCCGCCAATACCTACACGTATGACATGATGCGCCAGCTCGACGAGGCGATCCTCCGCGCACGCTTCGACGATACCGTGCACGTCATCGTGCTGCGCGGCCACGGCGACAAGTTCTTCTCGGCCGGCGCAAACATCGGGATGCTGAACACGGTCACGCCCCGCTTCAAATACTTCTTCTGTCTGCATGCCAACGAGACGTTGAACCGGTTGGAGCAGACGCCCAAGCTGACGATCGCGGCGCTCAATGGGCACACCGTCGGCGGTGGTCTCGAGATTGCGATGGCGTGCGACATCCGGCTCGCCAAGGAGAATGCCGGAAAGATCGGCCTCCCCGAGGTCAACCTCGGCGTGCTCCCGGGAACCGGTGGCACCCAGCGGATGGCGCGTCTCCTTGGCAAGCCGCTGGCGATCGAGTTGATGGTGAAGGGCGAGCTGTTCTCGTTCGACCGCGCGAAGGAAATCGGGCTCGTAAACGAAATCTTCCCCGCCAAGGACTTCTGGGAGCAGGTGCTCCTCTACGCCAGACAATTCTGCCCACCCCACAAGGCGTCGAAGGCGGTCGGGCTGATCAAGCGCGCCGTGCAATCAGGCGCCGAGGTTCCGTTCGAGTCGGCGCTCGCGATCGAGCGTGAGCTGCAACAGCAGCTGTTCCAGAGCGAAGACGCTAAAGAAGGGATCGCCGCGAATCAGGAGAAGCGGATGGCGGAGTTCAAGGGGAAGTGAAGACCGACCTCTTCATCAATAACGAGTGGCGGCCGGCGGCCAGCGGCAAGCGCTTCCCCGTCGAAAACCCGGCCACCGAAGAGAACCTGGCCGACGTCGCCCAGGGCGATGCCGCGGACGTCGACAACGCGGTTCGCGCTGCGAAGACCTGCTTTGAATCGCAAGCGTGGCGGGACATGTCAGGGAGGAAGAGAGGAAAACTCCTCTTTAAGGCGGCGGATCTGTTGGAAGCGCGGCTCGATGAAGTCGCCCGGCTCGAGACGGCACAGAACGGCAAGACGCTGTTCGAGTCGAAGATCGAGATCGGGATGACGATCAACACCCTGCGCTACTACGCGGGGTGGGCGGATAAGATCGTCGGCGACACGCTGCCGGTCGAAGGCCCGTTCCTCACCTACACGCTGCGCGAGCCGATCGGCGTCGTCGGCGCGATCGTGCCCTGGAATTTCCCGCTCAACATCGCGAGCTGGAAGTTCGCCCCTGCCCTCGCGGCCGGGTGCACGGTTGTCCTGAAGCCCGCGTCGGAAACGCCGCTCACCGCTCTGCTCTTCGCCGAGATCGCGCTCGAAGCGGGACTGCCGCCGGGCGCGTTCAACGTGGTGCCGGGCGGCGGCTCGACGGCCGGAGCCGCACTCGTGCGACACCCGGACGTCGACAAGATCTCGTTCACTGGATCGACCGAGGTCGGCCGGCAGGTCATGAAGATGGCCGCCGAGAC
>DASWDA010000020.1:0-3875 GCA_036395695.1 Gemmatimonadales bacterium | reverse complement strand
ACGGATGTGGTCGATGTCATGCGCTGGCTCGCTCGAGCTCCTCGACGAGCCCTCCCATCGCCACCTCGCTCGTCTTCACGAGCCGTACCCCTTCATCTCCCCATTCCTTGAGCAGGTGCTCGGCGACATCCCGGTCGATCGGCTTCATCGCGTCCACGACCGCGAAGAGGCGCACCCGAGGCCGATGCTGGAGCAGGCCCTCGATCGCGTACTTGTCGCAGACGTCGAGCGCGACGCCGTACAGCACGATGTCATGAGGCTCGAGGGCATCGAGCACGGGCAAGACATTGGGATTGGAGAACACGTCGAAACGATGCTTATGGAAGAGAATGTCACCACGATGATTTCGGACCTTGGCCGCGAGCGACGCTGGATCCTGGGGCTCGGGCTCGATCACGAGTGGATCGCGCAACGCCGTCTCCGCGATCTTCCGCTGCCCCGGCGTGCCCCGCAGACAGTGGGGCGGAAAGGTGGTTTTCCAATCGGGCGTCGCGGAGATCTCGGGGTGCTCGCGGACGTGGTCGTCCGCGCTTGCCACGATGCGGATGCCGTGGCCGTGCGCGTAGTCAGTCAGCTTGCGGAGGTTGGGTACGAGCTGCTCGGCATCCGGTACGTAGAGCTTGCCGTCCGCCTTCATGAAGTCGTACTGGGTGTCAACGTCCCAGAAAATAACTCGCGATGTGGGCATGGGACGGGAAATCTAGACGGGGCTAAAGCGTCAGCGCTACGGCCACCTCATCGCAGGCATGCTGGCGCGGGCAGCGCGCGCAGTCGGCCCAGACCTTGAGCGGGAACTGTTCCTTTTCTGCTACGCGGAATCCTAGGCGCATGAAGAACAGGGGTTTGCGCGTCAGGCCGAACACCTCCGTCAGACCGAGCGCACGCGCGTCTACGAGCAGCGCCTCGACGAGCGCCTTCCCCACACCCCGCCCTTGCTGATCGTCGCGCACGGCCAGCCCGGCGATTTCCGCCAGCCCGGTGCTGTAGACCTTGAGGCTGCCCGTCCCCAGCAAGCTGCCGTCCGGCGTCTCGGCGACGACGTACTCCTTGATGTGCCGGCACAGGTCGTAGTTCGAGCGCGGCAAGAGATCACCGGTCGCCACGAACGGCGCCATGAGCACTTCCATGGCCGCCACATCGGCGAGCGTGGCGGGGCGAAGCTTCGTCGCGGTCCCGACAGAGAGGCTGGTCACGCAAGCACCTCAGCGAGGATGGTGGCGCCGCGCTCGAGGTCTTCCCGCGTCACGGTGAGCGGCGGAACAATGCGAATCACCGTCGGGCCGGCTGTGAGCACCAGCAGGTGGCGCTCGCGTGCCGCAGCGACGATCGGCGCCGCCACTTCGTTGAGCTCGAGCCCCCATATCAGACCGCGCCCTCGCGCTTCCTTCACACGCCGGCTGCGGGTGCTCAGCGACTGCAACCGCGCGCCGAGCAACTCCCCTTTTGCGCGCACGTCGGCGAGGAAATCGGGATCGGCGATCGTCCGCACGACGTCGAGCGCCACCGTGGCCACGAAGGGGCCGCCGCCGAACGTCGTGGCGTGATCGCCCGGCGCGAGTGCTCCCGCGATCCTGTCGCTCACGAGGATCGCGCCCATCGGCAATCCACCCCCGAGCGGCTTCGCCAGCGTCCACATGTCGGGCACGACGCCCGACGCCTCCGAGGCAAACAACGTCCCGGTGCGACCCAGGCCGCACTGCACTTCATCGAAGATCAACGCGGTTCCGGTGTCGGTGCAGAGCTGCCGCAGGAAGGCCAGAAACTCATCAGGTACCGGGCGCACGCCGCCTTCGCCTTGCACCGGTTCGATGATGGCGGCCGCGGTCCGCCCCGCAGTGATCGCACGCATCGCGGCCTCGACGTCGCCGAGCGGAAGGATCTGCACGCCCGCGAGCAGCGGCTCGAAGGGACGGCGGTAGTCGGGCCGATCGGTTGCGGCGAGCGAAGCGAAGAGCCGGCCGTGGAACGAGCCGGTGAAGGCGACGATCTCGGTCCGCTTGGACCATTTGCGCGCGAACTTGAACGCACCCTCGTTGGCTTCGGCGCCTGAGTTACAGAAGAAGACCTGGCCGCCCTCCCCGCCGAATGACTTCGCCAGCTCGGCGGCGAGCCGTTCGCCCGGCTCGGTGCGATAGAGGTTCGAGACGTGGATCAGTCCCGAGTCGAGTGCCCGCAGCACCGCTTCGCGAATCACCGGGCTGTTGTAGCCCAGGGCGTTGACGGCGATGCCGGCGACGAAGTCGAGGTAGCGGGTGCCGTCCTCGGCGATGAGCTCCGATCCCTCGCCGGCGACGAACAGCGGACCGACGCGCGCGTAGACGCCCAGCAGCGCTGTGGCGTCGGTGGTGGTCAGAGGAAGTGTCACGCGGATTGAACTGCCGGAGCGGGAGCCGCAAGGAGGCGGGTGCCGGCGGTGGCGTGCGCGAACATGTCGAGATCGCCGATCCGTACGGCCCGAACACCCGCCCCGAGCGCTTGCGCGGCGGCGCGCAACTTGGCGGCCATGCCGCCCGTCGCAACGCCTCCCTCAATCATCGTCTCGATTTCGGCCGCCGCAAGGGTGGGTTGGGCGACGCCAGCGATGGCTACGCCTGGCACGTCTGAAACGAAGAGCAGCTCCTGCGCACTCAAGGCAGCGGCAATCGCGGCCGCCGCCTGGTCGGCGTTGACGTTGAGCGGGCGCACCGGGGGGGCGAGCGACGGAGCCACCGGGGCCACCACGGGGGTCAGTCCCGCCAGCAGGAGGCTCTGGAGCAGCGACGCCCGCACGCTGACGATCTCGCCGACCTCACCCAGCGCTGTTCCGTTTTGGAGCGGCTGCGCACCCAGCAGGCCGCCGTCCACGCCTGACAGGCCAATCGCATCGAGACCGGCCGCACGCAGCGCGGTCACCAGGAGCCGGTTCATTGGGCCACCCAGCACCATCTCGACCAGCTGGGCGATCTCCGGCGTGGTCACACGCAGGCCGTCTCGCTGCTCGACCGGCAAACCGAGCCGGCGTGACCAGGTGCTCACGGCCTGCCCCCCGCCATGCACGACCACGACCGGGCCGATCGTACTCAGCGCACGAGCGCATGCGGCGACCCATTCGGGGCGGTCGAGCTCGTTGCCGCCGATCTTCACGACGCGCACGTTCAGCATGCGAGTCCCGCCGTTTCCGGGAGCCCGAGCATCACGTTCATGTTCTGGATCGCCTGCCCGGCAGCACCCTTCACCAGGTTGTCGATCGCCGCGATGACGGTGAGACGCGGCCGGCGGACGCCGGCAACTTCCGCCACGCCGATGGCGACGCGGTTCCGGTACACGACGTCCTTGAGCGACGGCAGCGCGCCATGCATCACCTGCACGCACGGCTCGGCGTCGTAGGTCGCGCTGTACAGTCCCTCGGCGGTCGATTGATCGAGCACCCGCGTGAGGGGCACGTGAATCGTCTCGAGGATCCCGCGCTTCACCGGCAGCAAATGCGGCGTGAAGACCAGGTCACCGGTGAATCCACCTTCGCGCGACAGCGACTGTTTCAGCTCGGCGAGGTGGCGGTGCGTGTTGCCGATGGCGTAGGCGCGGTAGTCCTCGGTCACTTCTCCGAACAGGAGCTCGCGTTTGGGATTTCGCCCAGCACCGGTGACACCGGAGGCCGCATCGATGATGATTTCGCGCGCGGGATCGATGAGCCCAAGCTGCGCCAGCGGGATCAGCGCGAGCAGCGCCGCAGTCGGATAGCACCCCGGATTGGCGACGAGATCTGCGTCGGCGAGCCGCGGCCGGGTGAATTCGGTCAATCCATATACAGCGTCGGGCGACAGCCGGAAGTCCGCCGAGAGATCGACGGCCCGTTTGCCGCCGGCGCGCGCTTCATGGACGTAGCGGGCAGACAC
>DASWDA010000019.1:0-3069 GCA_036395695.1 Gemmatimonadales bacterium | reverse complement strand
GGGCAATGTTTGCCGAGCACAGGCTTTAGCCTGTGAACCTCAAATTAATGGCCTCAGACTTCTAGTGTGAACCTCTTCTTTCAGCTTCTCCACAAACTCCGTAATCGGCATGACCACCTGCTTGTTCCCCGCCCCTCTGCCACGCACCGCGACCGAATGCGCCTCAGCCTCACGCTGCCCCACCACCGCCATGTACGGGATCTTGTGCGTCTCGGCGTCGCGGATCTTGTAGTTCAACGTCTCGGAGCGCTCGTCGAGATGGGAGCGAATGCCGGCCTTGCGCAGCGCCTCATGCACGGCGCGCGCGGCGTCCATCTGGCCATCGGCGATCGGCAGCACCCGCACCTGCACCGGTGAGAGCCAGAGCGGGAACGCCCCCGCAAAGTGCTCGATCAAGAAGCCGACAAACCGCTCGAGCGTGCCGAAGATCGCGCGGTGCATCATGATCGTGCGGTGCGGTTTGTTATCGGCGCCGGTGTACTCGAGCTTGAAGCGCTCGGGCAGCTCGTAGTCGAGCTGGATCGTGGCGCCCTGCCACTCGCGGCCGATCGCGTCGTTGAACTTGATGTCGATCTTCGGGCCGTAAAACGCGCCGCCGCCGACATCCATCTTGTATTGCAGCCCGCGCCGCTTCAATGCGCTCTCGAGCGCCTGCTCCGCCACCTCCCACATCGCGTCGGTGCCGAGCTTCTTGTCGGGGCGCGTCGCGAGATCGAGCCGGTACTGGAGCCCGAACGTCTTGCCCATCACGAGCTCGACGATGTCGAGCATGTTGAAGATCTCTTCCTCGATCTGATCCTCGCGCAGGAAGATGTGCGCGTCGTCCATCGACAGGCCGCGCACCCGCAGCATGCCGTGCAGCGTCCCCGAGCGCTCGTTGCGATACACGTTCGCGATCTCGGCGAGGCGGATCGGCAGGTCGCGATAGCTGCGCTGCTGGCTCGCGTAGATCAGGATGTGCATGGGGCAGTTCATCGGCTTGACGCGATAGCGCACATCCTCCGACTCGCCCTCGCCCGCCGCCATCGCCGGGAACTGATTGGCGGCGTAGAGCGGCAGGTGCCCCGAGCGCAGGAACAGGTGCTCGCGCGTCACGTTGGGCGTGTACACGAGCTGATAGCCGCGCGCGAGGATGATGTCCTCGATGAAGCGGCGCAGCTCGAAGTTCAGGATCGCGCCGTTGGGGTGCCACATGATCAGCCCCGGTCCGACGTCCTCCTGAATCGAAAACAGATCCTGCTGCTTGCCGATGACGCGATGGTCGCGCTTGCGCGCCTCCTCGAGCCGGGTGATGTACTGCTCCAGCGCTTCTTTGCTAAACCATGCCGTGCCGTAGATGCGCTGCAGCATCTGGCGCTTCTCATCGCCGCGCCAATACGCCCCCGCCGCATGCAGCAGCTTGAAGAACTTGATCTTTCCCGTGCTCGGCACGTGCGGGCCACGGCAGAGATCGACGAACGGACCGTCGGTGTAGACGGAGATGATCTCGTCCGTCTTCAGGTCATCTATTCGCTCCAGCTTGAGCGGATCATCCTTGAAGCGCTTCTTGGCCTCCGCGCGTGACACCTCTTCCCGCTGAAACGGATAATCCTCCTTCACAACCTCCACCATCTTCTTTTCGATAGCCTCCAAATCCTCCGGCCCGAAGGGCCGGCCAATGTCGAAGTCGTAGTAGAACCCGTCCTCGATCGGCGGGCCGAAGCCGATCTGGGCCGTGGGAAAGAGCTGCCGCACCGCCGTCGCCAGCACGTGGGCCGACGAATGGCGCAGCACGTCGAGCGCGTTGGGATCCTTGTCGGTGAGGATCGAGACCTTCACGCCGTCTGAGAGCGGGCGTTGCAGATCGCGCACCTCGCCGTCGACGCGGATGGCGAGCGCCGCCTTGGCGAGGCCGGGGCCGATCGCCTTGGCGAGATCAGCGCCCGTCGCGCCCGCCGCCAGGGCTTTCTTGCTCCCATCCGGCAGGACGACCTGAATCTCGGAAGGGGGCATGTCTAAGGAGTCGACGTCGTATCGGTACCGGCCGGCGTCACGCCCATCGGCGGCGTGTGCACTCCGAACCGGAAGTAGAGTCCCACCGAAAACAGAATCACGCCCGCGAGCACGATCCAGCGCACGACGCGGCCGGACGGCAATGTCTCATCGGATGGCGCAGACCTGGGAAATGTCATTGGACGATATTCTAGTGGGCGCTTCTATATTAAGGAATGGCATACGATCCGCGGCCCGTAGAACCCGCCATCTACAAGCGCTGGCTCGACGCCGGCGTGTTCCAGCCGCGCGAGGGCGCCGAGCCCTACGTCATCGTGATTCCGCCGCCCAACGTCACCGACATCCTGCACGTCGGTCACGCCCTGAACAACGTCATCCAGGACGTGCTGATCCGGTTCGAGCGGATGCGCGGCCGCGCCGCGGAGTGGCTGCCGGGGACCGATCACGCCGGCATCGCGACGCAGAACGTCGTCGAGAAGCGACTCGCCAAAGATGGCAAGACGCGGTTCGATCTGGGCCGCGAGCGGTTCGTGGAAGAGGTGTGGTGCTTCGTCAAGAAAACGGGCAACACGATCATCGAGCAGCTCAAGGTGATCGGCTGCTCGTGCGACTGGGCGCGGCTGCGCTTCACCCTCGACGAGGACTACTCGCGGGCGGTGCGCGAGGTATTCGTGCGGCTGTGGGACGAGGGGCTGATCTACCGCGGCCACCGCGTGATCCACTGGTGCCCGCATTGCCTCACCGCGCTGTCGGACGAAGAGGCCGAACACCACGAGACACAGGGGAATCTGTATCACATCAAGTATCCGCTCGAGGATGGCTCCGGGTTCGTGACGGTCGCGACCACGCGGCCGGAGACGATGTTCGGCGACATCGGGCTCGTGTTCAATCCCAAGGACGGCCGCTACAAGAGCCTCAAAGGGAAGCGGGTGAAGATTCCGCTTTCCGGCGTCGCCATTCCGATTGCGACCGACGACGCTGTCGAGCAGGGATTCGGCACGGGTCTGCTCAAGGTGACGCCTGCGCATGATGCGAATGACTTTGATATTGCCCGGAGAGTGTGGCCGAAGGCTGAGA
>DASWDA010000018.1:0-14074 GCA_036395695.1 Gemmatimonadales bacterium | reverse complement strand
GAACTCGGTGCGGCCGATCTGGGTGTCGCTCGACATTCCGCCCGGCACGCCACCGGGACGCTACCAGGGGACCATCGACGTCGCTGCCGCGCAGGGTCGCGCGACGTTGCGCACGCAGATCACGGTGCAACCGCAGACGCTGCCAGCGCCGCACGATTGGAAGTTCCGCCTGGACCTGTGGCAGAATCCCTGGGTGGTCGCGTGGTACTATCACGTCGAGCCATGGTCCGGCGAGCATAAGGCGCTGTTGCAACAGCACCTCGCGCTGTATGCGAACGCGGGTGGGACATTCATCACGACCTATGCGGTGCATTCCCCCTGGTCCGACAATTCGTACATGATCGAGGGGTCCATGATCGAATGGACCAAACGGACCGACGGCACGTGGAAATTCGACTACGACATCTTCGATCAATACGTGCAGCTGGCGATCGCGGCGGGCGTGGACCGCGCGATCACCGTGTACACGCCGCTGCCGTGGGGAAACCGCTTCCGCTACCTCGATGGAAAATCGGGGAACTATGTGTACGAGACGTGGGCGCCCGATTCCGCACAGTTCGCGTCGGTGTGGAACGCGTTTCTCACCGATCTCAAAGGCCATCTGGAGCAGCGCGGCTGGTTTGATCGGACCTACCTGGGAATTAATGAAAACGAGATGCAGTACACGCTCGCCGCGATCCGCGTGATCAGGGCACACTCTCCGAAATGGAAAATCACGTACGCCGGCAACTGGCATACGGAGCTGGACTCGCTGCTCGACGATTATTCCCCCATCATCACCGGCGAGCCCAGCCAGCAGGAGCTGCAAAACCGCACGGCGCGGGGCCGGACGACGACGTACTACGTGTGTTGCACGCCGCAGAAGCCCAACACATTCGTGTTTTCGCCGCCGATCGAAGGGCGCTATATCGGGTGGTACGCCATGGCCTACGGCTACAACGGCTTCTTACGCTGGGCCTACGACGCCTGGCCGGCCGATCCCGTGCGCGACGCCCGCCACGTCGCCTGGCCCGCGGGAGACGAGTTCCTGGTGTACCCGGGAGGCGGGAGCAGCGTCCGATTTGAAAAGCTGCGCGAAGGCATCGTGGACTACGAAAAGATCCGGATCCTGCGCGAGCTGGCCGCGCAATCCACCAATCGCGACATCAAACGCCAAATGCGCGCCTTCGATGATCACCTTCGCACGTTCGTCGGCGATCGCGACTACAACAAGCGCAACTACGACGAGACGAGGATCACGGACGCCGTGCAAAAGGGCCTGCGAATGCTGGAGACTCTGAGCGAGCGGCTTGGGCAATAAGGTCGTAACCTGTACTGAGTTTCAGGATGACGTCCTCACGCATGAGCTCACGCCGGCCGGTCCGATCCCGACCGCGTTCGATCCGAACGGGGTCTATCCCTACGTCAGCTATGTAGCGACCGCTCCGCGACCGGTATTGAAGAGATACCGGTTCATCGCGGTGGAGAACGAGCGACTCCGAGTCGTGATTTGTCCGGACCTCGGCGGGAAAGTCGTCTCGATCGTTCATAAGGGCTCGGGTAAAGAGGTCCTGTATAATCCTGGCGTCATCAAGCCGGTGCGGATCCTGCCGCGATTCGCGTTTGTCCCCGGCGGTATCGCCGTCAGCTTTCCGATTTCCCATTCGCCCACCCAGAACGAGCCCGTACTCGCCCGCATCGATCGCACGCCATCGCGGGTGTATGTGACGTGCGGGGAGCGTGAGCTGCGGTTCGGGATGCATTGGTCGGTCGAGTATTCCCTCGGCGCCGGCGATGATTTTCTCACCCAGCGCGCGGTGTTTCACAATCCGGGCCGCGCGGCGTACCCCTGGATGTCGTGGTCGAACGCCGCAGTGCCCTCGGCGCCGGATACGGAATTCCATTTTCCTGACGGGGAGGTACTCCGCCATTCGTCTGCGCTGAAATCCATCGACTGGAAACGATCGGGGGGGGGGCCGAGGCGTGAATCCGACATTGCGGAGATGACCGGGTTCTTTTGGAAGAAAAAGGACGTAAATGCGTTTGGGGTGTTTACGGCTTCACTGGGATCGGGACTCTACCATGTTGCCGACGTCACGGTGGCGCCGGGAATGAAGCTCTGGAGCTATGGCGTGGGGGAAGACTCTGCGTGGGCGACGTTGGGTGCCGCGCATCGCCAACCCTACGTGGAGATCCAGGGCGGGCCGCTCGATGATCAGGCTACGAAGCTGATGCTCGAGCCCAACGAGACCCGATCGCATGTGGAGTTTTGGATTCCGACCGATCAACCGCGGGACATCTACGCGCTCACGGTTGCCACCGTCGCGCTGAGACCAATCAGCGACGTTCCGCGCTTCGGGTGGGCGCGGGAGTCCGACGTGCAGGTCTGGACGGATCTGTTGAGCGCGCACAAGACGAAGGGTCGGTTACCCGACCCGCCGGACCCGGATGATCTGTTGTGGGCGCCTTCCGGGATGGAAGGTCTCGCTGCGGCCTTTGAATGGGCGATTGCGAGTGCGCCCCACACCGCGGTCGACCGGTGGAGATTCCATTATGGTGCGTGGCTCGCCGGACGCGGCCAAAGAGAGGACGCGACCCGCGTCCTTTCCCCGAGCAAGCTCGGCGTGGCTCAGGCGCTCCTCGCCAGGCTGCTCAGACTCGATGGTGATGTCGAGGGCGCGAGGCGGGCCTTCGGCTCGATTCGCGACGCAACGTTGCAGTCGCATCCGCAGATCGTTGCGGAGCGCGACGACCTGCTGCGGCGCGCAGGACACGCCACGATCCCCGAACGCGAACGATGGCTGAATGAGGCGGACCCAAGCGAGGACGAGCGGGTCGTCGAGCGGCGCGTGCAGCTGCTGATCGACAAAGGAGAATTGCGGAGGGCGAAAGAACTTTTGCTATCGGTCCCGTTCCAAAAAACTCATCAGCGCTACGTACGAACGATGTTGTGGAATGAGCTCTGCGAGAAACTGCACGAGCCGTGTGCGCCGGTTCCGCCGGAACTGGGAGAAGATCGGTTAGCCGTGTTCGGTGCGTATCGGGAGTTTGAATGATGCGAGTGCGCCCAGAGGGAGTTGAACCCCCAACCTCTTGATCCGTAGTCAAGCGCTCTATCCAGTTGAGCTATGGGCGCCTAAATCTGGTCTACAGCATTCGGGTTGCCGTCATCGGACGCACAGCGGTAAACAGATTGCACGAAACAGGATTGTCCTCAAGACTCGAGACTCCATCCCGCCGTTGCGTCTGTTGCCCCGCTCCTGTTTCCAGTTGACCAGCCTTAAGTGGGCGGTACAAGACTCGAACTTGTGACCTCCACGATGTCAACGTGGCGCTCTAACCAACTGAGCTAACCGCCCGGACTGAAATGCGGAATGTGGAATTCGAAAGGCGAAATGAACATTCCGCATTTCGAATTTCGCATTCCGCATTATTGAAGTAGCGGGGGTGGGATTTGAACCCACGACCTCCGGGTTATGAGCCCGGCGAGCTACCAGACTGCTCCACCCCGCGTCGCTTGAGAATCCGTTGGAATGTTGGACCGTTGGAATGTGAAAGGTGTTTCCGTCCAACCTTCCAACCTTTAACGTTCCAACCTCCCAGAGCGGGAAACGGGACTCGAACCCGCGACCCCAACCTTGGCAAGGTTGTGCTCTACCAACTGAGCTATTCCCGCGTTGCCGCCAAAATCTAACCTTAAGCCGGTCACCTGTATACGGTTGACCGCGGTGCGTCTGTTTCCGAACCCTGATCCCGGTCGCCCAGCCTTGCAGTGGAGGCGAGGGGGATCGAACCCCTGACCTCGTGAATGCCATTCACGCGCTCTCCCAACTGAGCTACGCCCCCGCTATATTCCCGCGCCCCAAAAACCGCCCGGCGGGAACACGGCATCTTATCGGAGCGTTGAGGCGGTGTCAAGCGATTTCACGCTCGTTCCATGAACATTTTCACCCCGATCGCGTATCACAGATCACCTGAATAGGGCGAACAATGCCGCGCACCCGGAAGAAGACAAAAGCAGCCGCACCGGCTCCCAAGGCCAAGGCGAAGGCGCCCGTCGCGCAGACCGAGCGACGCGTCGTCAAGCGCCGTGGCCGGCGCCGCGGCCTGCTGACGGGTCTGGGCTCTCACGAGCACGAGCGCGACATCCTCGATCAGTACCTCCATGAGGTCTCCAAGACGCCGCTGCTCACGCAAAAGGAGGAGATCGCGCTCGCCCGCAAGGTCCGCGCGGGCGATCAGGAAGCGATGCAGGAGCTCGTGAAGCGCAACCTGCGGTTCGTGATTTCCGTCGCGAAGAAATACCAGAACCGCGGCCTGCCGCTCACCGATCTCATCGGCGAGGGCAACGTCGGCCTGCTCACCGCCGCGCGCAAGTTCGATCCCGATCAGGGCGTCAAGTTCATCTCGTACGCCGTGTGGTGGATCCGTCAGGCGATTCTCGCCGCGCTCGCGCGGCAGGGCCGCACCGTGCGCGTGCCGTTGAACCGGACCGCCGATCTCTCCCGCATCGTGCGCACCGCGGAGTATCTGCGGCAGACGCTGCGCCGCGAGCCGACGCCCGAAGAGATCGCCGACGCGACGAAGCTGTCGCTCGAAGTCGTGCAGTCGCTTGCCGCGCTGAACACGGGCGACGTACGGCTCGACGCGCCGCTCGATCCCGACGGTGATCGCTCGCTCATCGAGCGGTTCATCGCCGAGGATCTGCCGGATACCGAAGATCAGGCGATGGATCGCTTCCTGTCCGACGAGATCGAACAGGCGCTGAACACGCTGCAGCGGCGCGACGCGAAGGTGCTGCGGCTCTACTTCGGCCTGGACGGCGGACGGGAGCACACGCTGGAGGAGATCGGCGGCATGCTGGGCGTGACGCGTGAGCGGGTGCGCCAACTGCGCGATCGCGCGCTGAAGCGGTTGCGCGACGGCGACGTCGGCAAGGCGCTCGCGAGCTTCGCAGCCTAATCGGTTGCAGCAATGAGATAAGGTAGGGGCGCAGCATGCTGCGCCCCTACTTTTTTACATCCTGCGCCCCTACTGTTTTTCCCCTTTTTACATCCTGCGCCCCTACTGTTTTTCCCCTAGTTTCTCCCTCCGTGATTGAAGCCATCGGCCGCCGCTCCATCTCCGCGATTGAGTCCGTCGGGCGCGTCGGCCACTTCGTGATGGACACGGCGCGTGCGCTGCCGGATGTCGGGACCTGGGCGCGCCTGTTGATGCTCCAGATGCGCCGCATCGGCGTGGACTCCCTCCCGGTCGCGCTCTTCATCGCCGCCTTCACCGGCGTCGTCCTCGCCCTGCAGGCCTCTTACACCTTCACCGGCGCCGTGCCGCTGTATTTCGTCGGGACGCTGGTCGGGAAGACGATGATGCTCGAGCTGGGACCCGTGTTGACCGGGCTCGCGCTCGCGGGGCGCGTCGGTGCGAGCATGGCCGCGGAGTTGGGCACGATGAAAGTGACCGAGCAGGTGGATGCGCTCGAGACCCTGGCGTACGATCCGCAGAGCTACCTCGTCGTGCCGCGCGTCCTCGCCGCGACGCTCATGTTTCCCGTCATCGTGGCTTTCTCGATCGCAGTCGGCATCATCACGGGCTGGCTGACCAGTCTTGCGCTGCTAGACCTCTCCACGCCCGACTTCATCAAGGGCCTGAAGCTTTTCTATCTGTTCAAGGACGTCTGGTTCGGACTGCTGAAAAGCGCGAGCTTCGGGTTCACGATCGCGCTCGTCGGATGTGTCGTAGGACTCGGGACCAGAGGCGGGGCTGAGGGCGTTGGCCGCAGCACGACGCGCACCGTCGTATACTCGGCGATCCTCATACTGGTGCTCGATGCGTTCTGGGCAGTGGTGCTGTTGTGATCGAATTCCAGGACCTGCACAAGGGATTCGACGGCACACCGGTGCTGCGGGGCCTGTCACTGAAAATTCGCGATGGCGAAACGGTGGTCATCATTGGGTACTCCGGCACAGGGAAAAGCGTCGCGCTCAAGCACATCGTCGGCTTGTTGCACCCGGATGCAGGCGACGTCATCGTTGACGGCCAGGCCGTCAGCACCCTCGCCAAGGACGGTCTGGTGCTGCTGCGGCAGGGCATTGGCTATGTCTTTCAGTTCGCGGCGCTGTTCGATTCGATGACGGTGGCCGAGAATCTCGCGTTGGGATTGCGGCGGCGCCGGCTTGGAGATGAGGAGATCGAGGATCGCGTGCGCGAAGCACTGGCGCTGGTGGATCTCTCCGGGACGGGCGACCGCCTGCCCGCGGAGCTGTCCGGTGGCATGCGGAAGCGGGTCGGCATTGCCCGCGCCATCGCGCTGCGGCCGCGCTATATCCTCTACGACGAGCCGACGACGGGCCTCGATCCGGTGACCTCCGCGGTGATCGATCGCCTCATGGTGCGCACGCGCGAGCACCTCGGCGTGACGGGGGTGGTCGTGACGCACGACATGCGGAGCGCCTATACCGTCGGTGATCGGATCGCGATGCTGTATGAAGGAAGCGTCCGGCAAGTCGGTAGCGTCGCCGAGATCCAGCAGACGGAGGACCCCGTCGTGCGCCAGTTCATCGAGGGACGCGCCGAGTGAAGCGCGAGAATGAGTTCGCGGTTGGCCTCGTCGTCATCGCCGCCCTGGCACTCGTCGTGGGCGGCGCCCTCTGGCTCTCCGGGGCGCACCTCGGCAAGACGGAAGCGGTCTACACGGCGCGCTTCCGGACCGTCGGCGGGCTCGGCGCCGGCAGTCCCGTGGTGTTACGCGGCGTGCGCGTCGGACGGATCGAAGCCATCCGCCTGGCGCCGGGCAACTGGGTCGAGGCCGACATCAAGATCTACTCGGGCGTGACGCCGCCCGTGAAACCCGCCGTCATCGCGGCCTCCGCCTCGCTGTTTGGCGAGTGGGCCGCGACGTTGATTTCGAGTGACCCACCCCCCGTCGATCCCAACATCCGGCAGGCGCTCGAGGAGGCGGCTGCGGTCGGTGGCGGCAAATGGCCCGGCGCCACGCTGCCCGACATCGGGCAGCTCACGGCCCAGGCGAGCCGGATCGCCACCGACATCGGTACCGTCGCCGCCCGAGTCCAGAGTGCGTTCGATTCCCAGGCCGTCATGGACCTGCGCCGCTCGATCCACGACTTTGGCCAGGTGGCAGACCGCCTGGCGCGGGTGACCAACGAGCAGGCGGACGTCATCGGCGACGTCGGGTCCAACCTGCAACACGGCTCTGAGGCGCTATCTCGTGCGGCCATCGATCTCAAGACGACGCTGGGGCGGGTGGACACGGCGACCAATCAGGGACAGCTGGCAACGATCCTCAACAACACCGCTGCGACGAGCACCGACCTGCGCAGTGCGTCGCAGGACTTCCGTCAGCTCATGGCGGCGGCCAACAAGAATCAGGAGAGCCTCGTGCGCGTGCTGCAGAACGCCGACACCATCTTGTCGCGGATCTCGAACCGCAGCGGCACGCTGGGACTCCTCGTGGCCGACTCGGCGCTGTATCGCGAAACGACGCTCACCATGATTCAGCTGCGGCAGCTGCTGTCTGATATCCAGGCGAATCCGCGGAAGTACTTCACGTTTAGTGTGTTTTGATTGATGGGCCATCGTCCTCGTTGTGTCCCGTGGACTGAAGTCCCGGCTCGGCCACTACGCGCGTCCTTAAGGACGCCTGCTTTCGCCGAGCCGGCCCTTCAGGGCACGGGAAACGGAACGCGGCGATGACGCGCCGCTCTGGCAAAGTCAAGAAGTCCCAGCCCCGCGCGCAGCGGGAGACCAGCGCCGGCGGCGTGGTCTTTCGTCGCGGACCGGACGGTCAGGTCCGGTTCTTGTTGATTCGCGATTCCTACAAGAACTGGGGATTTCCCAAGGGGCACCTCGAACCCGGCGAGCCACCGGCCGACGCTGCCCGGCGTGAGGTTACCGAGGAGACGGGACTCGAGGAGTTGGTGCTGCACGGGCCGATCAAGGTGATCGACTGGTATTTCCGCTTCAAGGGCAAGACGATTCACAAGTACTGTCATTTTTTTCTGTTCGAGTCGCGCCGCGGCGAGCCTGTGCCCGAGGAAGCCGAGGGGATCACCGCCTGTGTCTGGCATCCGTTGGACGAGGCGTTGCAGACCGTGAGCTATGACAATGCGCGCGACGTGCTGCGGCAGGCTGCCGAGATGCAGCAGGCGCTGGTGCAGACGTGAGCGTCGCGGGGGCGAGCGCTTACCCTGTCGTGCCGGTCTTTCATCCGCGCCGCGAGGCGCGCCGCGCCGTGAAGCGGGGTTATCCGCGCGGCGCGGGCAGCGTGCGGTTGTGCCGCACCATCCAGGCGGTCGAGCGGCTGCTCGAGCAACGCCTCGTCGATGCCGTGGTCCTCGACGTGCGCCACTGCGATGGCGTGGCGCTGACGCTGCCTGCTCGGTTCCCTCGCATTCCGATGTACGCCCTCTCGGCGGTGCGGCCGGACGATGGCGCGCTGCTCGCGTCCTGTCGCGAGGCCGGCTTTACGGGCGTGCTGGTCGAAGGCGTGGACAACGCGGTAGCCGGGGAGTGGATCGCGGCGCGCACGGCGCAGGTGGCACGTCGCCTCGCGTTGGCAGACGCGCCGAGGCTGCTGCGCCTCACCGATCGGCTGCAGCTCGCTGCCTGGGAGGAAGTCCTGCGCCGCGCGGGGACGCCGACCAAGACGGGAGATGTCGCGCAAGCGCTGCGCGTGACCCGCGAGCATCTGTCGCGGGAGTTTGGGGCCGGGGGAGCGCCGAACCTGAAGCGGGTGATCGATCTCGCCCGCGCTGCCTGCGCCGCCGACCTGCTCGGCAATCCGGGGTACAGCGTGCGTTGCGTCGTTCGCATCCTCGGGTACGCGTCGCCGAGCCATCTGGCGGGGGCCGCCCGGCGAGTCGCGGGGGCGACGCCGATGGAACTGCGGGAGCTCGGTCCGCGTGGTGTTTTGACGAGATTCCTTAGGGGACGGACCAGGTCTCGTGTTTAGGTTTTGCCGCCCTTCGCCGCCGCACTATCTGCCGCCTTTCGCCGCCGCCTCTCTTGTGATATTTTTCACAATCTTTCAACCGGTACACCAATGGCCACCGATTCGATCCTGCGTCCCGGCGAGCTGAAAAACCTCCTGCTCAAAGAAATCCAGGCTGCTGACCTGGCGGACATCGACGTCCGCGAAGTCGGCACGGTCCTGGAGGTGAAGGACGGGATCGCCCGCATTTACGGGCTGACGTCCGCGATGGCGGGCGAGATGCTCGAGTTCACGGTGTCGGTGAGCGGCGAGAAGATCACCGGCCTCGCGCTCAATCTCGAGGAAGACAACATCGGCGCCGTGATTTTCGGCGACTACCTCGAGCTGCGCGAGGGCGACGAAGTGCGCCGCACCGCCCGCGTGCTCGAAGTGCCGGTGGGCCCGGCGATGGTGGGTCGGGTCGTGGACGCGCTCGGCCGCCCGGTGGACGGACTCGGCCCGATTCACACGACCAAGAGCCGCAAGGTCGAGATCGTCGCCCCCGGCATCATCAAGCGCCAGCCGGTCAAGGAACCGCTGCAAACCGGCGTCAAAGCCATCGACTCGATGATCCCGATCGGCCGCGGGCAGCGCGAGCTGATCATCGGAGATCGGGGAACTGGCAAGACGGCGATCGCAATCGACACGATCATCAATCAGAAGGGGCAGGGAGTCATCTGCGTGTACGTCGCGATCGGGCAGAAGAACTCGACGGTCGCGGCGGTGGTGGAGCGGCTCAAGGAGCACGACGCGATGGAGTACACGATCGTGGTCGTCGCGTCCGCGTCGGAGCCGGCCCCGCTGCAGTACATCGCGCCGTACTCGGGCTGCACCATGGCCGAGTACTTCATGTACGACGAGAAGAAGGCGACGCTGTGCGTGTACGACGACCTGTCGAAGCAGGCCGCGGCGTACCGCCAGCTGTCGCTGGTGCTGCGGCGCCCGCCCGGCCGCGAAGCCTACCCCGGCGACGTCTTCTATCTCCACAGCCGGCTGCTCGAGCGCGCGGCGAAGCTGTCGGACGAGATGGGTGGAGGCTCGCTCACGGCGCTGCCGATCATCGAGACGCAGGCGGGCGACGTCTCGGCCTACATCCCCACGAACGTCATCTCGATCACCGACGGCCAGATCTTCCTGGAAACCGACCTGTTCTACTCGAACGTCCGGCCCGCCGTGAATGCCGGTATCTCGGTGAGCCGCGTCGGCGGCAACGCCCAGATCAAGGCGATGAAACAGGTCGCGGGCCGGCTGCGGCTCGACCTGGCGCAGTACCGCGAGCTCGAGGCGTTCGCGCAATTCGGCTCCGAGCTCGATCCGGCGACGCAGAAGCAGCTCGCGCGCGGCGCGCGGGTCGTGGAAGTCCTGAAACAGCCGCAGTACCAGCCGATGCCGGTGGATCAGCAGGTGATCGTGATCTTCGCCGTGACGAACGGCTTGATCGACGACGTGAACGTTCCGGAGATCAAGCAGTGGGAGAAAGGGCTGCTCGAGTTCATGGCCGCCCAGCATCCCGAGATCGCCGATGAAATCCGGACCCGGAAGGCCTTGGCGGATGATCTGAGCGGCCGTCTGAAAAAGGCCATCGAGGAGTACAAGGCACTCTAATGGCGAAGCCGCGCGAGCTGAAGCGCCGCATCCGTTCGGTGCAGAACACGAAGAAGATCACCAAGACGATGGAGCTCGTCTCCACGTCCAAGCTCAAGCGCGCGCAGGATCGCGTGGTCGGTGCGCGGCCGTACGCGCAGGCCCTCGCGGACGTGATCGGCCAGCTGTACTCCCCCGACCTGGCGGAACGCTTCCCCCTGCTGCGCCAGCCGGGCCAGAGCGGACGAGGCGCGGGAGTGCGGCGCGCGGCGGTCTTGTTGATCACGTCCAACCGCGGCCTGTGCGGCGCATTCAACGCGAATCTCATTCGCGAGGCGCGCCGCCGGCTCGAGGAGCTCGAACGCCAGGACGCCCACACCGAGCTGCACCTCGTCGGCAAGAAAGGCGTCAGCTTCTTCAAGTTCACCAAGCGCAATATCGCGTCGCAGCGGGTCGACATCGGCGATCGACCGACGCTCGACCACGCCGCCGAGCTGGCGAAGCTCTTGATGGAGCGGTTTGCGAACGGCGATCTGGATGCCGTGGACGTGGTGTTTGCCAAGTTCAACAGTGCCGTGAGCACGCCTCCGACGACGCTTCGGATTCTCCCCGTGGAGCCGCCGGCGGCGAAGGGCGGCGAGCGGCGAGGGGCGGCGAATTACATTCTCAGGCCGTCCGCCGAGGAGATCCTCAAGCAGCTCCTTCCTCTATATGTACAGAACCAGATGTACCGTGCCCTGGTGGAGACGGCGGCCGCCGAGCACGGCGCCCGGCGTACGGCGATGAAGAACGCGACCGACGCGGGCAGCGACATGCTGAACATCCTGCAGCGCACGTTTAATCGAGCTCGCCAAGCTCAGATTACGCAGGAGCTCGCGGAGATCGTGGGTGGAGCGGAAGCTCTGAAAGGCTAAGGTCATCGGTAATCGGTTTTCGGTTATCGGAGCTGATGACCGATGACCGATGACCGACAACTCAGGAGTCCGGATGGCAACGAAAGCCAGTGAGCAAAAACGCAACGTTGGGAAAGTCGTCCAAGTTATTGGACCAGTGCTCGACGTCGAGTTCGAGCCCGAACAGCTGCCCGAGCTCTACAACGCGGTGACGGTCAAGCTGGACTCGGGACAGCTCGTCGCCGAAGTCGAGCAGCACATCGGCCGCAACCAGGTCCGCGCGGTCGCGATGAGCTCGACCGACGGGCTCGTGCGCGGCATGGACGTCGTCGACACGGGCAGCCCGATCACGGTGCCGGTCGGGAAGCCGGCGCTGGGGCGCATCCTCAACGTGATCGGTGAGCCGGTGGACGAGGGCGCGCCGATTCCGGCGGATGCCGAGCGCTGGCCGATCCATCGCGGCACGCCGAAGTTCGTCGATCTCGAGCCGAAGACGGAAGTGTTCGAGACCGGCATCAAAGTCATCGATCTGATCGCGCCGTTCGTAAAGGGCGGCAAAATCGGATTGTTCGGCGGCGCGGGCGTCGGCAAGACCGTCGTCATCATGGAGCTGATCAACAACGTGCAGAAGGGGCACGGGGGCCGGTCGGTGTTCTGCGGCGTCGGCGAGCGCACGCGGGAAGGAAACGACCTCTACCTCGAAATGAAGGAAAGCAACGTGCTCGACTCCGTAGCGCTCATCTACGGACAGATGAACGAACCGCCCGGTGCGCGGTTGCGCGTGGGTCTGACGGGACTCACGGTCGCCGAGTACTTCCGCGACGTCGAAGGCCAGGACGTGCTCGTGTTCATCGACAACATTTTCCGCTTCACTCAGGCGGGATCGGAAGTATCGGCGCTGCTGGGGAGAATGCCGTCAGCCGTCGGCTATCAGCCGACCCTCGCTACGGAGATGGGGGAGCTGCAGGAGCGGATCACGTCGACGAAGAAGGGATCGATCACGTCGGTGCAGGCGATCTACGTGCCGGCCGACGACCTGACCGATCCCGCTCCCGCGACCGCGTTCTCGCATCTCGACGCCACCGTCGTGCTCGACCGCGCGATCGTCGAGCTCGGCATCTATCCGGCCGTCAACCCGCTGTCGTCGTCGAGCCGCATTCTGGACGCGCAGTATCTGGGCGACCGGCACTACACAGTGGCGGTCGAGGTCCAGCGCATTCTGCAGCGTTACAAGGATCTCCAGGACATCATCGCCATTCTCGGGATGGACGAGCTGTCGGAAGAAGACAAGCTGCTCGTCGCGCGCGCGCGCCGCGTGCAGCGCTTCCTGTCTCAGCCCTTCTTTGTGGCCGCGCAGTTCACCGGGCTCGAAGGGAAGTATGTGAAGCTCGAGGACACGATCGCGTCCTTCGAGCGCGTGGTCGCCGGTGAGTTCGACCAGCTGCCCGAGCAGGCGTTTTACATGCAGGGAGGGATCGACGACGTCGTCGCTCAGGCCAAGAAGATGGCGTCGGCCTGATGCACGTCTCGGTCATCTCCGCGGAACGGTCGGTGTTCGACGGCGAAGCCGAGGGCGTCGTCGCGCCGGCCTACGACGGCCTTGTAGGGATTCTCCCACACCACGCCCCGTTCATGACCCTTCTGGGGGAGGGAATCGTGAATATCAGCCAGTCGGGGGGGGAAACCAGGCTGACGGTGGCGGGGGGCTTTCTTCAAGTGGCGTCGAACGTTGTGCGCATCGTGGCACGTCGCGCAGGCCCTGTCGCCCCTTGACTTTACGATTCCGATTTCCAACAGTGGTCCCGGTCTAGAAGTCCCTAAAACACCTAAAACTCCCTTTTCCCCCCGGAGGGTAGTTATGAAGCGGTTCACAATGGTATTGGCGGCGGTGGCGCTTTGCGTCGCGGCTGCTCGCCCCGTGATGGCGCAAAAGGCTGCTGGCAGCCTGCGCTATGGCGTCTCAGCAGGTGTGGTGATGCCCATGGGCGACTACAACACAGCCGACAAGCTGGGCTTTATCGGTGGCGTCGGCGCCACGTATTGGCTTGCTGGCCAGCCGATCGGTATCCGCGGCGACCTGTCGTACTCGCAAACGTCGCACGATCCCAGCACGGGTCTTGATGGCCACACGAAGATCATGGGTGGCATGGCGTCGGTGGTATATGCGCTCAATCCGGCGCGTGCTCCCGCACGGATCCTGTTGAACGCGGGGGTCGGCTTTTACAATGTGAAGTTCGACGACGCTACCCTGGGCTCCACCTCTCAATCGAAGCTCGGGTTCGGCGGCGGTGCTGCGGTCGCGTTTAAGATGGGGACGGGCAGTACGCGCCTGATTGTTGGCACCCGGTACACGTCGGTTGCCTCCGATGGCTCGAGCCGGTGGAACTTCCTGCCGATCACGGTCGGTCTGAGCTTCGGCAAGTAGTAAGCGACCTCTCGCGGCGTGAGCCGTGTCACGAAAGGGCATGTAAATGATGGCCCGTCAGGCTTCTAGCTGACGGGCCATCGGCTGTTTAGGGGACTCCCAGTTGACAGAAGCTGTTGTCGTTCTTAACGATGTGGCGGTTTTCACCACCCCAACTGGAGGTTTTGGTTATGCAGAAGCTCTTCGGCGGGATGGTTTTGGCGGCGC